>CADEFD010000014.1 GCA_902826515.1 uncultured Acidobacteriota bacterium | reverse complement strand
GTCAGGGCCGGCATTTCTGCCTCGGTGCAAGTCTGGCGCGTCTGGAGGCGCAGGTGGCGCTCACCACGCTGTTCGCGCGAGTCCCCGGTCTGCGTCTGGCGCAGCCCGCGGAGTCGTTGCGCTGGCGCAAGATCCTGCCGCTGCGGGGACTGGTCGAGTTATCGGTGACCGGATTGCACTGAGGCCTGGCGGCGGAGTCGGGCGAAGGGGAGCACGCCAAGCAGTAGAGCCGTTCCGGGCGCCACCAGCATGATCAGAATCATCCTGCTGATGCTGGCGAGGTGGATGCCCAGATGCTGCCCCGTTGCCCCCCGCGACAGCGCGAATAGCATGTCTTCACCAACTCCCAACCCGACCACCGCCACGTGAAGCACCAGGGGAAACGCGCCGGCCGCCAGGCGTTCGCCGGGGCTGCCGCCCACGTGGCGAGACCACGCGGCCCCGATGGCGCCGAGCACGAGGTAGAAGAGCAATGCCAGGCCCGCCGCGATTGCATGCACGTACCAGCGCGGGTCCGCCCAGCGATCGGCCGGCGTCGCAGACAGGGTGACGGCCATGCCCGCCGCTGCCGCGACCAGCATCGTGGTGCCTGGCAGGAGCACCGTCCTCGCGTGTCTCGTCATCATCGCCCTCTCATCTGTCGCCTGATTCACCGCCACAGCCAGCGCGCCCCAGTCGGGCACGCGCTCCATCGCCGAGGCCACCGCCTCCGCGTCCGAACATCCGCGCCGAACGGCGCCGTTGTACGCGTCCTCGAGGTGGGCGGCGAGTTCGGCTTCGATCTCGAGGCGGCGGCGTTCGTCGACGCGCAGGGACGCCAGGTGAGGACGCACGAGCGCGGACCAATCACGCACGGCGGAGCCCGCCGATCCGGCTGAGTGCCTGGAAGAACACGTCCCACTCACGGCGTGTCGCGTCGAGCTGCTTGACCCCTTTGGCCGTCAGGCCGTAGCAGCGGCGGCGGACGCCCGCCGGCGTGGTCTCCCACGTGGCCTTCGTCCAGCCGCGTGTCTCCATCCGATAGAGCAGGGGATACAACGAGGCGAGCGTGAACTTGAGGGCGCCGTCGCTCTGCTGTTCGATGCGGCGGGCAATTTCGTAGCCGTGGAGCGGCTGATGCTCCAGCACCGCGAGCACCGCCAGTTCCGCGCTGCCTCGTTTGATTGATGCGTTCATCGTCGCCATCGCGACCCTATGTATAGCGTACCTATATAGTCGTCCGTCAACGTGCAGACTGCGCGGAAAGAGCACGGACTGCAAACTCGATGCGCGTGAGACCGCCGTGCGCACCCCCCGGCGGCGTCCGTGGCGTGCGGGTCGGGCGCTCCTACGGCACGACCACCGTCTGCGGCGCCGTCGCGGCGCTCGTGCCGCACGGGTTGACGGAGGCCACTGCCAGCGTGTACGTGCCGGGCCCGACGACACCAGACAGCGAGCGCTCGGACGTGCTGACGCTGCCACTGAACGCCCCCGTGACGTTCAGTGTGTAGGCATCCGGTGCGCCACCGGCGGCGGGGGAGTTCCACGACACGGTCACGAGATTGCCAACCGTCGTCGCCTGAAAGCTGGTGGGCACACCAGGCGGTGTGCAGGTGCCGGGGAAGGTCAGCGTCACGCTGTTCGACGCCGGGCTCGTGCCGGCCGCATTCTGCGCCGAGGTCGAGAAGGTGTAGGTGCCCGGTGGCACGGCGGGATACGAGAACGACTGCGCCGGTGCGAGCGGCAACGTCAGCGACAGGGCGCCGCTGACGTGCAGCAGGAGCGCCGTGGACGCGCCGCCGCCGGCCGGGTTGGTCCACGCCAGCTGCAGGCGACTGCCGATGGCGTTGCCGGTCAGCATCGTCGGCGCCGCCGGCGGCATCGGCACGTTCACGGCGACCTGCACTTCGTTCGAGGGCGCGCTCGCCGCGCCGTTCGCCCCCAGTGCCTTGACCCGCAGATACAACACGCCGCTCGGTGACGGGAAGCTGAAGGTCGTGTTCGTGGAGCCGGTGGGGATCTGGCCCATCGTGGCGCCGGGCGTCGTGCCGCCCTCGACGAGATAGCCGGTGGCCGCGGCCGCCGCGGCCCACTGCAGCGTCACCGTGTTGCCGACGATCGACTGCACCTGCAGGTTCGTGGGCGCGCCCGTCCCTTGCGACTGCGTGCGATAGAACCGCATCAGCTCCGCCAGCGCCTCGGGCTTGTTCTGCGGCTCCGGCCGGTTCAACTGATCCTGCGTGTTGACGCCGTGGCACGACGTGCAGGTGCGGATCTCCCCCGGCTGGAACGTCAGCCAGTAACGCTCGCGCACCACCGGCGTGCCGGTCGGACTCGTGAGGTGCCACGACAGCGCGCGCCGTGCCGGCACGAAGGCCGCCATCGACCCATCGCGGCCGATCTTCACCGCGCCCTGCAGCGGAACCGCAACTGGTGGGTTCTGCGCCGCCGGGTCGTGCATCGGCTGCGCCAGCACACGGCGCCCGGGGCGCGGGCTCGCCGGTCCGCCCATGCCGCGGATGAGATCACCCTGGAAGAACTGCATGAAGCCGACGTCGTAGGTCGTGCCGGTGCCGGGCAGCGACTGTGCGCCGCCAGGAACACGCAGCCGGAACGGTTGCTGCCGATCGGCGCCGTCGCGGGTCGTCACATCGCGGCTGACGACCAGCGCGAGGTTGTTGGCGCGCAGATAGCGGCGGAGCTCCGCGATATCCACGCCTTCGTCGGCGAACACCTGCTGCTCCGGCGGGTGAATCGGATTCGTGCGCCGGGGCGGCCGCGGCCGCGCTCGCACTTCGACCGGATCGAGCTCCCACAGTTCGCCGGTGTAGCTGACCAGGACATCGGGATCCCAGTAGGAAATGGTCTCGACGATGCCCGCGCCGGTGAGCACCTGGCCCGGCACCCAGTACTGGCCCGCCTGAGTGAGCGTCTTCATCCGGAACCGGTAGCGCGACTGCGGCGCCGCCCGGGTGCCGTCGTTCCGGTCCGCCCGCGTCTCGCTCGTGTGCACGGCCACGAGCAACCCGTCGGCCATCGGCAGCGGATTGCGATAGAGGCCGGAGTGGTTGGGGCTCGGCGTGTCGTCGGTGCTGGCCGTGTCGGGATGGGTCAGGTACGTGATGGCCATCTGGTCGGGGTTGACCGTGGGCGCACCGTTGATGCTGATGATCTGGCCGGCGGCGTGCGTCGTGAACTCCGGCGCGTCGATGCCGATGTAGGTGCCGGCCTGCGACGGCGCTTCCTTGATCTGCAGGAAGTTCGTGATTGAGTTGGCATTGAACCGCGACCCGGGATTGAACTCCAGCAGCCGCGGGTCGTTGTTGAAGCTGCGGTTGAAGTAGCGGCTCAGCTCATGCCGGCCGATGTGGTTCAGCGTCTCTTCACCTGTGCCGTCGTCGTTGATCTGCCACGGGAAGAACTGGTTGAGGGTGTAGGCCTCGACGGTGCCGGCGGCGATACGCGGCTCGGGGAACACCTCCGTGCGGCTGTTCAGGGCCGCCGCGCCGATGGCTTCACTGGCGAAGTTGAACGTGCCGTAGGTGCCGCCGCCCGCGGCGTCGGCGTCGGCCTGCTGATCGCGCTGCAGGTGATCCCAGCGCGTGAAGATCACGCGTCCGAAGGTGTCTACCTGCGGCGAGAACACGCCCGAGGGCGAATGATTGAGGAGGAAGAGGTCGCCCGTCGCCGGATCCAGACTCCACAGACCAGAGACCACCGGTGTTGACTCGTATTCGTCGAGCTGCGGATACAGATGCCGCTGGCCATCGCGCGGCCGGTCTGACGAAAAGATGATACGGTCGTCGGCGCCGTAGATCGGACTCACGTTGTTGTAGTTCGCCGGCTGATTCGGCACCTTCGTGATGACCGGTGTCTGATTCTGATTCAGACCGGTAACTTCGTACAGCTGCCAGTAGTAGGTGGCCACCTCGTATTGTCTGGTGGGTGCGCCCACGACCATGCTGAAGACGGCCCTGGTGCCGTCCCAGTGAACGGACGGCTCCCGCACGGCGATCCCACCGGCGCCCTGCAGTCCCGTGGTCCCGTAGCCGGCCGCCGCCGTGAGGTTCTTCAGCGTGCCGCCCGGATACCGAATCCACAGATCGCCGCCGCGCGGTGCGTCCGACACCGCCCCTTTGTGGTTCGCGAACACCGACCCGATGGTGGCGAAGTCGGCCGGCGTGGGCACCTGGGTGACGAAGAGGATCGGCGCCGCAGGCAGCGCGCCCTGGCGGGCTGACGTGACGTGACCGGCGGCGGTTGCGGCCAGAAGCGCACCCAGCAGCGCGTGGCGGATTCTCATGCAGGGGGTCCTCGTGCGCGTGCGACGTCCGCGCCGAGCCGTCCGCTGCAAGGGCGATGCCGGTCACGGCACCGGCTCGCACCCCTGAGAATCCACGCACGCCAGGACGTGCGTCATCGAGTGAGTCCTGAAACGGCACATCGCTGACGACAACGTGATCGCGTCGCGCTGCCAGGCGGACCCCGGTGTGTCAGTCGGCCCGGAGCGCTGCCAGCGGGTCGGTGCGTCCGGCCCGCGCCGCCGGAATCAGTGCCGCGAGTGCTCCGGCACTCAGCAGGGCCGCGGCGCCGATGGCGAGACTGGCGGCGTCGGTCGGGGCCACGCCGTAGATGACGCGGCTCACCGTCGAGCCGAGCGCGAGCGCGCCTGCCGTGCCGGCGACGACGCCAGTCGCGACGGGTACGAGGCCGCTGCCGAGCACGTCACCGAGGATGCGCGCGGGTGAGGCGCCAAGCGCCAGCCGCACGCCGAACTCCGTGCGCCGTCGCGTCACCGAGTAGGAGACCACGCTGTAGATGCCGACGACGCCCATGACGAGCGCCAGGGCGCCGAGCATCGAGAGGAAGAAGCGCAGGCGCAGCGGCTCGGCGATGGCGGCCGCCACCACCGCGTCGAGCGTGGTGACGCGGCCCACGGCGACCCGGTTGTCGGTCTCGGCCACGGCGCCGCGGATGGCCGCGAGCGGTGGCGGGCCGGCGGCGCCCTTCACCACGAGCACCGGCCCTTCGGGTGCCGGGGACTGCGACAGCGGCACGTAGAGCACGAGCGGATTGTCGCCGGTCATGCGCGTCATCCGCGTTTCTTCGGCGACGCCGACGACGGTGACCCACCGCGCCTCGTCGCCGAACGTATGCTGCACGCGCCGGCCGAGGGGGCTGCGCCCGGGCCACATCTGCTCGGCGAAGGACTGGCTCACGATGCCCACGGCAGTCGCTTTCGGGCCATCGCCGGTCGAGAACGGGCGACCGTCGCCTACCGCGATGCCCATCGCGTCGAAGTAGCCCGGCGAGATGATGCGGTAGAGCGCATTCGGCTCGCGGCCATCGCGCAGGTCGGCGCGGTCCTCGATCGTGACCGTGCCCTGCCAGCCGCCGTCGCGCAGCGGCAGTCGGGTCACGAGGCCCGCCGCCGCCACGCCGGGCATCGCGTCGAGGCGTGCCATCACGCGCTCGAAGAACGCCTGCCGCTCCGTCCCCGCCATGACGCGGGTCGGCGCGGCCAGATCGAGCGCCACGACGTTCGTCGTGTCGAATCCGGGGTCGATCGCGTACAGGCGGCTGACCGACCGCGTGAACATGGTCGCACCCGCCACGAGCAGCACTGCGAGGGCCACCTCCGCGGCGACCAGCGCGCCATGCACGCGGCGCGCGCCTCCGGTTGCAGCGCCCCCGGTCGATCGTTCACGGGCCGGGCCCTGCAGCGACCCGCGCAGCAGGGCGCTCACCGGCGCCAGGGCGACGACCAGGCCGAGAACGAACGAGACGCCCACGGTCAGTGCCAGCAGCGTCCAGTCCACCGCGAGTGTGTCGTCGAGGCCGTCGGCCAGGGGCAACCGCGCGACCAGTGCGCGGAAACCCGCCACCGCCAGGGCGGCGCCGACCGCGCCGGCGAGCCCCGACAACACCACCGACTCCGTCATGATCTGTCGCACCAGGCGACCGCGGCCGGCGCCGAGCGCCGTGCGCAGGGCCAGTTCCTCGGCGCGGTCGGTGGTGCGGGCGAGCACCAACGCGGCCACGTTGGCGCAGGCGATCGCCAGCACGAGCAGCACCGCCCCCTGCAGCAACAGCACGGCGGGACGTATCGCGCCACGGGTGTATTCGCGGAGCGGTGTCACGGTGGCACCGCGTGTCTTGTCCCAGGCCTCGGGATACGTGAAGCGCTGGCCGAGCGCGGCCGCGATGGCCTGCACGTCGGTGTCGCGCTCGCCGCGACTGAGGCCGTCACGCTCGCGGCCCACGAGCACGAGCCAGCCATTGCCGTGATAGTGGTCGGACGCGGGGTCGAGCATGAGCGGCCGCCAGATGCGGAACATCGGCGACGGGAAGTAGAAGCCGCGCGGCATCACACCCACGATCTCCACAGGCGCGCCTTCGAGTTCGATGCGGCGCCCGATGACGTCGGGATCGCCGCCCAGTTCCTGCTGCCAGAAGCCATGGCTGACGACGGTGATCGGGGCGGCGCCCGGGCGGTCGTCGCCCCGGCGGAAGGCACGGCCCATGAAAGGCCGCGCGCCGAGCACGTCGAAGAGGTCCGCTGAACCCACCGTGGCCAGCACCATCGAGCTCTGCTCGTTGACGCGCAGCGTATAGCCTTCGTTGGAATACGCCGCCAGGCCCGAGAACGCCCGCTGGCGTTCCTTCACGAAGTCGAACTCCACGCCCCGCCAGTTGAAGTCGCTCCAGAACACCTGCAGGCGCGCTTCATCGGCGACCGGGAGCGGCCGGACGAGCAGGCCCAGTGCGATGCTCGAGAGCGCCACCGTGGCGCCGATACCGAGGCCCAGCGTACCGACGCCGAGGGCCGTGTAGGCGGGCCGTCGCCGGAGTTGCCGCAGGGCCAGGCGCACATCGGCCATCGCATCGAGCGCGGCGCCGATCCCCCAGCTGTCGCGGGCGCGCTGCTGCTCGCGGTCGACGACGCCGAACCGGCGTCGGGCCTCGCTGGCCGCCGCGGCCGGCGTCCAGCCACGATCGACGAGCTGGCGCGTTTCCATGTCGAGATGGAACGCCATCTCGTCGTGCAGCTCACGGCGCATTGCGTCACGTGACAGGAGCGCCCGGAGACGGAAGCCCAGATCCGAGAGGAGCGACATCACACCACCTCGCTGACTGGCGACGCCTCAGGCGGTCGCCGCGACCACGTTGGCCACGCCACGCGACAGCCGCGTCCACTGGCCGATTTCCTTCTCGAGCTGCGACCAGCCGGTCGGCGTGAGGGCGTAGTAGCGCGCCCGCCGGCCGTGTTCCGTGTCCTGCCAGGCCGACGACAACCAGCCTTCGCGCGTGAGGCGGTGCAGCGAGGCGTAAAGCGAGCCCTGCTGCACGAGCAACGCTTCCCCGGAGAGCGCCTGAATGCGCTGCGTGATACCCCAGCCGTGCATCGGCTCGAGTGAGACGACCTTCAGAATGAGCAGGTCGAGCGTGCCTTTGATGAGTCCGTTGTCCGTTCCCACGTAGTTTGTCTCGAAAAGATGCCCTTCTCTCGTTAACCGAGGGTATAGACGGGGGGAACGGGCAAAAGGTTCGCGCCGCGGGCGGCGGCGCGAGCGCCGTGTTACAGTTCGCCCTCTCCCACACGGTTCCTGCCGGGTGATCCGCCCTCGGCGCGCATGCCATCACCGCGATACTCCGCTGAGACCAGACGCAACACGACGCCGGTCACGGGAGTGTTCCTGGTCGGCGTGCTGGTCGCGTGTGCCGGTGCCACCGGGCAGGCGCAGTCACCGGACGCCAGTCCGCTGCTGCTCGACGATGGCCGGCCGCGGCCGGTCGCGCCGGCCGTGATCGCGGGCAACGAACGGGGCGTGGCCGTGCGCGCCACCAGGATCACCGAGCCGATCACCATTGATGGCCGCCTCGACGAGGCGGTCTACGCGCAGGTGCCCGCCATCACGGAGTTCGTCCAGCAGGAGCCGCGCTTTGGCACCCCGACCAGCGAATCCACGACCGCGTGGGTGTTCTACGACGACGCCAATTTCTACGTGGCGTGCCGCTGCCTGATGGCCGACATGACGCAGGTGGTGGCGAACGACATGCGCCGCGACAGCTCCAACCTGCGGCAGAACGACAACTTCGGCGTCTTTCTCGACACCTTTCACGATCGACGCAACGGTTACCTCTTCTATGTCTCCCCGGTCGGCGGCATGTTCGACGGCGCGACCGCCAACGAGCGGACCAACAACGCCGACTGGAACACGGTGTGGAACGCGAAGGTGACGAGGTCGGCGGACGGCTGGTACGCCGAGATCGCGATCCCGTTCAAGTCCCTGCGCTACCAGCCGGGGCGCCAGCAGACCTGGGGCATCAACCTGCGCCGGACGATTCGCGGCCGCAACGAATACGCCTACATCGCGCCGATCCGTCCCGAGTGGGGCGTGGGCGGCTTCTTTCGCGCGTCGGCGGCGGCGACCCTCGTCGGCCTGGAGGTGCCGGCGGCCGGCAAGAACCTCGAGCTGAAGCCCTACGGCGTGTCGCGCCTGACGACCGACCGGATCGCGCGGCCGCCCGTGCGGAACGACCTCGGCTACGACCTCGGCCTCGACGTGAAGTACGGCGTCACCAAGAGCCTCGTCGCCGACTTCACCTACAACACCGACTTCGCGCAGGTCGAAGTGGACGAAGCGCAGGTCAACCTCACGCGGTTCAATCTGCAGCTTCCGGAAAAGCGCGAGTTCTTTCTGGAAGGACAGGGCATCTATACCTTTGGCGGTGTCACGGGCGGTGGCAACGGCGACGCGCCGACGATCTTCTTCAGCCGTCGCATCGGCCTGGACGGCGCCCGAGCGGTCCCGATCGGTCTCGGTGGACGTCTGGCGGGCCGGATCGGTCAGTACAACATCGGGGCGCTGAACATCTCGACGGACCGGATCGCATCGCCGGAGGTGGCCGCGACCAACTTCTCCGTGCTCCGCGTGCGGCGTGACGTGATGCAGCGCAGCTCCATCGGCGCGCTCCTCACACATCGATCCGACTCCAGTGTGGCCGCCGGCGGCAATCAGGTGCTTGGGCTGGATGGCACGTTCGTGCTGTCGCAGAACACGACGCTCGGCGGATATGTGGCGCACTCACGGACGACGGGCCTGGCTCGTGACGCCATCAGCTACCGCGCCAATTTCAACTACGGTGCGGACCGCTACGGGCTGCAGCTCGACCGGACGGTCGTGGGTGACGGCTTCAATCCCGAAGTCGGGTTCCTGCGCCGCACGCGGTTCCGCAGCAGCTACGGCGCCGTGCGCTTCAGCCCGCGCCCGCGCCGCAACCGGATCATTCGCCAGTACTTCTACGAGAGTTCGCTCGATTACACGACCAGCAATCAGAACGAGCTCGAATCGCGTACGCTGACGGCGTCGGCCCGCGCCGACCGCCAGAACAGCGATTCATTCCGGCTCACCTACTTCAATGAATTCGAGCTGCTGCGCCAGCCATTCGTTCCGGCGGCCGGGATCAGAGTGCCAGCGGGTCGCTACGGGTTTCAGCATGCCGCGGCGTCGTGGACTCCGGGTCAGCAGCACCGGCTGTCCGGCGTGCTCACGGCAGACGTGGGGCAGTTCTATGACGGCAGCAGGCAGACCGCGTCCGTGAACGCGCGACTCGGCATCACGGACCGGTTCGGCATCGAGCCCAACATCTCGCTGAACTGGCTGCAGCGTGGGGGTACCCGCGCGACGTTGCGGGTGGCCGGCGCCCGCGCCACCTTCACCATGACGCCGCGGATGTTCGTGGCGCTGCTGGTACAGCACTCCTCGGCGTCGAAGTCGCTCGCGGCCAATCTGCGGTTCCGCTGGGAATACGAGCCTGGCAGCGAGTTCTTCGTCGTCTACTCGGATGCTCACGACACCTCGGGCACGCCTGGCCAGTTCGGCCTGCAGAATCGCGGCGTGGTCGTGAAGTTCAACAAGCTCTTCCGTTTCTGACAGCGAGACCTCGATGTCCATCATGCGTTGTGTGCTGCTCCTCATCGTGCTGGACCTCTGGTACGTCTCGCAGGCGTCGGCGCAGAACACGCCCTGCGACGCGTCTACCCGTTTCGACGCCGTCACCAACATGTGGAAGCTGGAGCCGGATCAGAACATCAGCCAGTTGCCGGCGGCCGAACGCGCCGCCGAGCGGAGCATCATGCGGCGCGTGGTGGAGATGTTCACCTCCACCTTCGTGCCCACGGGGGCGGCCGCCTACTACGGCGTGAACTACGACATCGTGACGCACGCCGTGACGAACACGAGCCGCTACGGCAACACCTACGTCTTCACGCTGAGCCATCACAAGATCGAGTGTCACAACGGCAAGCCGGCCGCGCTGGACGTCTCCTTCGGGAACGTCTCCGTCCAGGTGAACGTGCAGTTGGTCGGCGAGGCCTCGAACGGCGAGCCGTCCGTCGGCTTCAGCTTCCTGCCGCGCGGGTACTATCAGCTCAAGGACAGGATCGCGCTGCCCGAGCCCACGGCCGAGGGCATTCAGGAGTTCAACTTCGTCGACGGCACGACGGTGTGGTGGCTCACGCGGGCCGGCGCCCTGCCGTTCCGGTACGTCACCAGGCGCGAGTTCCTGCAGCGTCAGGTCGACATCGTGCGGTCCAGGTCCACGCCGAGCCCCGGACTGCTGGCGTACTACCAGCGGCTGCTCAGCGAGGCCACGGATGACATCGCGTTCGTCAAACAGGCCCAGGTGCCAGGGCTCACCGAGTCCGCGTATGTCTTCACGACGCTGGAAGACAGGGCGAACCGCGTCTATGTGACGGTGAATCCTGACTACTACGACCGGACGCAGCCGAAGTCGGCGCCGCAGCACACGCTCATCAGGCTCAGGCGCGTGGACGTGGCGTCTCTGAACCGGACGGGGAATGGACCGCGTCACCTCGAGAGCTTCCAGAAGCTGCGTGAGATCGTCGGCGCCAACCTTCCCGAGTTTCGAGCGATGGTGAAGTAGCCCGTGCGATCTCGCCGTTGAGCTCCGCGCCGGCCAGGATCGCGAGACTGGAGACGTAGAACCACAGCAGGACGACGATGACGGCCCCCACCGCGCCGTACGAGCCCTCGTAGTCCGTGAAGTTCGCCACGTACACCTTGAAGGCGAGAGAGACGATCAACCACAGCAGGGTCGCGGCAACCGCTCCGGGGCTGATCCAGACCCATGGTCCGTCTGCATCGGGACCGAAGTGGTAGAGGAGCCCGATAGCCGTGGTGACGAGGGCAAAGACGAGAGGCCATTGCAGCACCAGCCAGGTCCACTCGAATGCGGCGCCCCAACCCGTGACGCGGCCCAACGTGTCGGCCACTGTCGGACCGACGAGCACGAGAGAGAGCGCCACCAGCACGGTGGTGGCGACGGTCAGGGTCAGCCCGATGGCGGTGAGGCGTACCTTCCACCATGGCCGGCCCTCCTCGACATCGTAGGCACGATTGAGGGCGCCGATGATCGACACGATGGCCGCGGAGCTGCTCCACAGCGCGCCGGCGACGCCGAACGTGAGCAGCCCGCCGCTGTCCTGGTCGGCCAGCTGACGCATCTGATCCTGAATCAGCCCCAGGACCTGCGGTGAGACGAACGGCCCGAGCGAACGGCCGATGTCGTCGGTGATGTTCGCGAGGGGAAAGAAACTGGCCAGCGCGAGCAGGAACAGGATGGCCGGGAACAGCGCGAGGAAGAAGTAGTACGACAGCTGCGCGGCCAGACCCATGACATCGTCGTCGGCCATCTCGCGCCAGGTGCGCCGGCCGAGGTCACGCCAGGGAAGCGGTGTGGTGGACATCGGATCAGAACGCCTGGCCGATGCTGAAGAAGAAGCGGCCGCGGGCTTCACCGGCGCGGCGATCGAGCACGAACCCGTAGTCACCACGCACGAGGACCCATGGCGTCCGCAGTCGCAGCCCCACTCCGGCCGACTTGCGCAGGTCCGCCAGGCGCCAGTCACTGACGCTCGGCACCACGGCGCCGAGGTCGACGAAGCCCACGCCGTCCAGCAGGCTGACGAGCGGGAACCGCAGTTCGCTGTTGACGATCAGGGTGGCGGCGCCTCCTGTCGGAATGCCACTGGCATCGCGTGGTCCGAGCCCGTTCTGCGCGAAGCCACGGACGCTGGTGCTGCCGCCGCCGAAGAACCGCTCGCCGAAGGGCACGGCGCCTCCGAGGCCGCGGGCCAGGCCGAGCCGCACACCATTGGCCCACACCAGACGCGGACGCAGGATCTCGTTGGTCAGGGGCTCCCGCGTCGGCGGCCGCAGCGGGAGGTAGGCGAAATACTGCCCGTAGTACCGGAGATACGCGGCATCGGCGCCGAGCCAGCGGGGCGCATACGACACGGCCTGCGAGGCAAACGAGCCGCGCGAGGCGTCGAGCACGTCGTCGCGGGTCTCGCGCGTGAACGTGCTGGTGAACGGCATGACCGTGGTCCGCTCATCACGCAGCCGGCCGGGGCGGGGGTCGATGGTGCGCGCCTGCTCCCAGCGGACGCCGTAGTTCCACACGTACTGGTTGGCCAGCTGTCGCTCCTGCTGCACCGACGCGCCAACCCGGTCGAGATCGAAGGCCTGCGTCAGGTCGGTCGGCGGATTGCGCTCCTGGCGCAGGTAGACGGCGGCCGTCGTCTGCAGCGGAAACGTCTTCAGGAAGGGCTGACTGACGTAGGCGCGCACCTGACGCAATTGTGAGTCGTAGCGCGTGCTGAGGCCGACCTGGCGGGCCAGGCCGAGGGAGTTGGTGTTGGTCACGTCCACGACGCCGCCGATGCCGCGTTCGGTGTCGTAGGACGCGCCGTACCCCACCTGGAAGGGCTGCACTTCCCGCACGGTGACGTGCAGGTCAACGCCTGTGTCGGCCGGTGACACTGGCGTCGCCGCCGGCTCTCGTGTCATCTCGACGAGGGAATAGGCCCCGGTGGCGTAGAGACTGCGGCGCGCCCGCCCCAGCGCCGCGACGTCCAGCACATCTCCGGCCTCGAGGTCGAGCTGTCCGCGCACCAGATCCGTGGTCGTGCGGTCGGTGCCGGCCACCGTCACGGTGTTGACGACCGCGCGCGCTCCCTCGTTCACCAGGAGCGAGATGGCCGCGTCGCCGGTGTCGCGGTTGGTGTCGACCTCGTAACGCAACTGGACATCGCTGTAGCCGCGACGCCAGTAGAACTGACGAATGCGTTCGATCGAGCGCTCGGCGACGGCCGGCAGGAACGGATCACCGACGCGCAGCGGCGCCTCCTCGAGCAAGGTCGCGGCCGGCACCGCGGCATTGCCCGACGGCGTCAGCCGGCTCACGACGAACCGCGGGCCTTCGTCGATGCGGATGACGATCCGCGCGGCGTCACCGGTGACCTGCCGGATCGGCTCAGCAAGGGACGCGGCCAGATACCCTTCCTCCCGGTAGTAGCGGCGCAGCAGTTCGGTCACCACCACGGGGTCGGTGAACAGGTCTTCTTCCAGGTCCTGATCGTGCACGATGTCGACCAGCACGTCCGGGTCGATGCCCACCGCTCCCTCGAAGGCCAGGGTGACCCGGGCAAACTTCGGCCCGGGTTCGATGCCAATGCGCACGTGGCGGGCGCCTTCGGGGGTGTCTTCGATGTGCACGTCGACGCGTGGCTCCAGGTAGTTGTCGCGCATCAGCCACGCCCGGATGGTGTCGGCGGCGTCGTCCGTGCGCTGACGGTCGACGACGCCGCGCTGCCAGCGCCGGGCGATGTCCCGCTGGAGGTCGGACGGCGGCACCACGCCGTCGAACAACAGCCGCACCACGGGGCCGCGCGTCACGGCGACGGCCACCGCGACGCCTTCGGTCCCGTCAGCCGCCGCGGCCGGCGTGCGGCTGATGCGCGCCCTCGACTGCAGATACCCGCGATCGCGCAGTGCCTCCTCGACCCGCTCGATGCCCGCGCGCGCGTCGAAGAAGTCGTAGGCGTCGCCCGGCTCCAGCGTGAACAGCCGGCGCAGGCGTGACTCGTCTCCGCCTTCGTCGACACGGAGCGTGACGGCGGTGACGACCGGCCGCAGGCGCGGCATGCGCCGAGGCTCGGGCGCGCCGCCGAAGCGCACGTCGTGCCGTACTTCGGCACGGTAGGTGTTGTCGCGCTGGCGCACCGCCCGCGTCTCGAACCGCCGTGTCACGTCGTACTCGGCGACCCAGATCTGGTTGCTGCTGTCGGCGAGGTCCGTCGAGTAGATGAGGCGCAGCCCGTCGGTCACGTCCTGGCCCACGGTGAGGCGGGCTCCGGGATCGGCCTCGTTGGCGATCAGGGTGGGCTCGACGCGGACCTCGCTCAAGCCGGTGGCACGCTCGAGTCCGCGCCCGAGCGACGAGCCGACCCGGCCCGTGAGGTAGGACAACACCTGCGCTCGCGCCACGTCGTACTCTTCGCCGCGCATGTCGTCGAGCGTGCGGCCCGTCACGAGCAGCGCCATGATGTCGGGCTCGGGCAGCGAAGGATTGGCGGTCAGCGCGGTCTCGGTGGCGCCGACCTCACCGGAGACCGCCAGCGTGATGTCGTAGTTGCGCGCGTCGGTCGTCAACCGGAGGTCGAACGACGGCGTGATGCGGCGGTCGTCGGTGAATGTGACCAGGCCGCGCTCCACCTCGTAGCGGCGCTCGTTGAGCGTGACGGTGGATCCTTCGAGCAACTCCATGCGACCCGACATCCCCAGGTCGTAGGGCGTGCCGAGCACCCGCACGTCGGTGGTGAGTTCGGCCGTGGCCAGGTTGTTGTCGAGCAGGATCGGCGTCTCGGTGCCGACGTGGACGTCGAACCGGATGCGTTCGAGCAGCGCACTGCGCTCGGCCGTCAGATCGAGACCACGCGGCCGCCCGATCACTCCCAGCACGCCGGTGTCGAAGTTGATGTCGCCGGTGAGTCCCGCTTCCGTGATGCGGACGTCGCCGGCAACGACCAGCGTGTCATCGCGCCGCGACAGGCGCAGGCCCACGTCCGACAGGCTGCGCAGGTCGAGGGGCGCCGAGAAGGCCAGATCGTCGACGGCCAGCTGCAGGTCGGCGTCCTCGATCACGCCGGCGCCGATGTCGATGGTGCCCGAGCCGGACAGGGCGCCGCCGTTGACCAGACCGCCGACGTCGCGCAGCGTGAGACGCGCGCCGGCCACGTCGAGCCGTGCCCCGAGATTCTCGATCGCGATTGCGGCCGGGTCGTCGACGACCACCGAGCCATCCGTGAGCACGGCTTCTCCCCGAACCTGCGGCTGCTGCCGCGGCCCGGTGGCGGCGACGTTGAAGCGCACCGGTCCGCTGGCCCGTGCCGCGTCGGTGACGAGCGAGAGCACGGCAAGGTCGAGGGTGCCGGTCGTGGCCACGTCGATCTCGCCGGGTGCGCTCAGCGCGACCGTGCCGCTGACGTCGAGCGTGCCGCCGGAACCTGCCAGCGAGAAGGCCTCGACAACCGCCGCGCCGTCGCGGGCGACGATCCTCGACGGCGTCGTCTGAGCGAGCGTCACACCGCGGACGTCCACCTCCAGCGCATCGAACGTCAGCCGGCCCTCCGCGGCGGCGGGATCGGCGGACGCGGCGCTGCCGGTGAGCTGAAGATCAACGCGTCCGCTGACGCCCGCCGGCGCACCCGGGAGCGCCGCCGGATTGAAGCCGCTGAGCCGGGCGTCCACCGTCGCCCCTCCGGCAGCCGGCGGCACCGCCACCGGCAGGGGGCCGAGGAAGGCCAGCGGCGCTCGCGCCGATCCCTCGAATCGTGCGGCGCCCCATTCGGCGGAGAGCCGTTCGACAACCGCCGCGCCGCCGGCGACGCGCGCCTGCAGCTGCACGTTGGAGAGGGGCACGCCCAGGTCGGGCATCATCAGCCGGCCGTCGTCGAGCGCCAGGGTGAGGTCCGGGTCAATCGCCGCCGCGGTGCCCCGCACGCGGCCCCGCACTGTGACCGTGCCGCCGGCATCGATTTCCGTGCCGCGCGGCGCATACTTCGCGAGGGTCGCCAGGTGCAGCCGTGCATCGACGTCGAGGGCGCCGGCGGCTGCGCCGGCATCGAGCGGCACGTGCCCGCCGAGCATCACGGTGCTGTCGAGTGCGTCGATCTGCAGCGGCTCGACGGTCACCGTCCGGTCCTCCAGCGCCAGGGTCGCCGGACCGCGCAGCGTGACGGGCTGGTTATTCCAGCGCGCATCGAGTTCCTCGATGACGGCCGACACCACGCCGTCGGCCGCACGCGCCGCGGACCCCTCGGCGTGGAGGCGCGCGCGCAGACGGCCTGAGAGCGGCGTGTCGGTCTGCATCGGCAACGCGCCGAGATCCAGCCCGGCGATCTCCACGTCGGCGTGCCCCGGATACGGCGCGTCGATGCCCACCAGGCCGCGCGCGCTCGTGGCAAACCGTTCCGCAGCCGCGTCGAACGTGGCCGAGCGATCCGCCAGCGCGATGGTGGCGGTGATGTCGCCGGCCTCGCGCCCGGCCACGACCAGATCCCGGGCCGCGATGGTGGTGGTGCCGGCCGGCCGGGCCAACGTGCCCTGACCGTCGCCTTCGACACGCACCGCGCCGCGCACTGTCGTGCCGTCGGGCAGCACGAGCTGCTCGAGACGAAGATTCCGGGACGAGAGCGTGACGGTGTAGGCGGTATCGTCGAGCGCATAGGTGCCGCTCGCGGTGACGTGGCCCTGGTCGCCCTGCTGAGGCTTCTCGAGCACCAGGGCGCTCACGCGCACGACCTCATCGGCGAGGCGGGCATCCACCGACAACGTGCCCAGCGGTTCGGCATACGCGACCAGTGAATCGCCGCGCAGCGTGCCGCGAACGTCTGCGGCATCGAGGGTGCCACCGACGCTGGCCGACGCCGTGAGCGTCCCGGACACGGGCACGTGTGTCAGGTCGAGCGCCGCCCGGAGCGCGTCGATGGTGAGCGCCTCGGCCGTCACGCGTCCCTGCACCGACCGCGCGCCGTCAAGGGCGGCGCGGCCCGAGGCGGCCACCACCGCGTCGCCCCACTCCGCCCGCAGTTCCGGCACGGTCACCGCGTCGCGGCGGACAGTGGTCGTTCCGGTCAGGCGCAGGTCGTGCAAGGCGCCCACGGACAGGGCCGGGGCATCGAGCACCGCCCGCACGTCAGGGCGATCGAGCGTGCCGCTGAACCGCGCGCCGATCTCCACAGGGCCGGCGACGTTCGCGGCAGACCACGTGCCGCCTGGTCTTCCCAGGAAGGCCTCGGCCGCCGCCAGCACCGCGCCGGCGTCGCTCGTGCCGACGCGAACGGCGCCGCCGAGGGCCTGGCGATCACGGAGCGACACGGCGCCGGAGAGCCGGGTCGCGAGCGCCTCGATGCGATCCAGCCGCAGATCGATCGTGCCGTTCGCGGCAGTGGCCCGGATGGCGCCGCTCACCGGCAGGACGTCGGCCCGGGGTGTGCGGGTTGTCGCGACGGCGGTGACCGCCGCCTGCCCTGAGGCTGCGTCGTACGCCAGACCAGGCATGGTGGCGTCGAGCTCCGCGCTCACGCGAGCGGCAAGACGCGTCGGCACGGCCAGCGCGGTCATCACGGCTTCGGTGTCGAGACCATCGACGCGCGCGGCGATGCGGCTCTCGCCTGCGCCCAACGCGACCCGACCGCTCGTGACGACTCGACCCCACGGCGCCGTCACGTCCATGCCGTCGATCGTGGCCAGCCTGGAAGCGTGCGCGTAACGGCCCTCGAATCTGATGCCGGCTGGCGCCAAGCCACGCGCGGACAGGCCCTCCCCGGAGCCGGACGCGGTGATGGTGAGCGCGTCGAGCGGCCCCACGGCGGCAGCGGCGACGGTCAGGTGACCCTGGAGCGGCTCGGCGAGCCCGCCGGCCACGCCCAGATGCGCGGCGTCGAGTTCGCCGTGGACCTTCGCATCGATCGCCGGCGCGTCGAACCCGTCGAGGCGTCCCGAGATGTCGAGGCGGGAGCCGGCCGCAGCGACGGTCAGCCGCTCGAGGACCAGGGAGTCGCGTCCGACGTCGGCCGCGGCGTCGAGCGTCGTCAGCTCGAGCCGACGCCCGTCGGCGGTGGCGGTACCCGGCCCGGCCGTGACTCGGACGTCGTGGCGCCTCGTGGCAATCTGGCCGTCGATCTCCAGGCTGGCAACCGCCAGCGTGACGTCGAGCTCGCGCTGGTGATCCTCATAGCGCACGTGTCCGTCGACGACGGCCGCGTTCCTGAGGAGGTAGTCGATCATCTCCGACGGTTGGTCGAGGTCGGGCTCCTCCGGAGGGGTGGGAAGGTTGGTCGTGCCGTCAGCGGCGACGACATAGTGAATCGAGACGCCGGACAGGCTGGCGGCGTCGACCTCGAACCGGCCACGGATGAGCGCCCACATACCCAGATTGATGCGCCCGTGCGTCACTGTGGCGAACGGCGCCAACCCGGGCACGCGCAGCGACGTGACTCGGGCGTGGTCGATCGCGAAGCTCAGAGCGGCGAGGTTGTAGCCCACCCGCTCGGCTGTGACGTCGATCTGCTGCTCACGCAGACGTTCGAAGACCAGCGACACCGCGTAACGCCGGCCCGCCCCTGTGTGCAGCGCCACGTACCCGGCGGCTGCCACGGCCGCCATGGCGGCCGCGCCCGCGAGCACCCATCGTCCTGCGCGGCTCCACCCACGCCGCCTGTTCGCACGTACGCTCGCCACGTTCACGTAGTTGCAGGACGCGTGCCGACGAGGGCGCGTCCGGAACCTGCGGTCGCATGAGCGCCGTGGCGGTGCGCGGCCGGGCTACGACGGTGCCGGGTCGCTCCACAGCAGCGCCACCGGACACGAGGCAAGGATGTCGCGGACCAGCCACTGAGCGGACGCCGCCGAGTCGTCGGCCGCCGCCGGCTGAAATCGCCGGCCGCTCAGCAGGTCTCGAAAGACCCTGCCCCTGAACGCGGGGGGCAGGAGCACGCGGGTGTCCTGCCAGGCCGACGCGCCGAGCGGCCATGGGCGATCGGCGCTCGAGAGTGTTCTCGGCAGCCGTGGAACGATCGCGACGAGGCACTCCGTGCCGCGTCGCCGTCCGCACGCTACGACGTGGTCGGCGGCAGGCCCGGCCGCGGTCAGCGCCTCGTAGTCGCCTTCGATGAGGAGGCCCGGGCGCGCCCGGCGCAGTCGCATCCCGCACGCCGTCACGAAACACTTGATCCGTCCGTCCGGCCACGAGTCCAGCAGTGCGCGCACCTCGCGGGCCAGCTCCGGCAGCTGGCCGGGATCGGGCGAATCGACCGAGGCCAGCGCCAGCCATGGCTCCAGCGCGCTCAGGGCCTGCTGTCGTCGGGCCCAGTCCACCGGACGGCGATTGTCCGGGTCTACCAGGCTCGAGTCCCAGAGTTCGGTGCCCTGGTAGAAGTCCGCCACGCCGGGCGACGCAATTTTCAGGACCAGCTGTGCGAGTGAATTCGTCACGGCGGCCGGCTCGATGTCCGCGAGGAACGCCGCGAACGACTCCAGGAACGCGGGCGCCGTCCGCCCGGTCAGCGTGCGCTCGACGAACGTCTGCACCGCCCGTTCGTACGCGTCGTTCGGCGTGATCCAGCTGGTGTGGACCTTGGCTTCGCGCAGCGCCTTGCGCATGAAGGCGCCCAGGCGCTCCACGAACTCCGGCGAGGCCCCGGCCGACGACGCCGTCAGCCGGACGCCCGCAGGCCACACGCCGACGAGCGTCTGATAGAACAGATATTCGTCATTGCGATCCGGCGCCATGTCGCCGTCGAGCGGCGTTCGATTGGGCGCGTTCAGACGCTTCCAGTGCGAGACCGCCAACCGCCACGCGTCGGGAACCTCCGAGAGCACGTTGATGCGCGCGCGGGCGTCTTCGCTGCGCTTGGTGTCGTGTGTGGTCGTGGCCAGCATGTCGCGCGGCCACTGCCGGCGCCGTGCGTCGTTTGCCGCGTGGAAGTCCGCCACGGACCGGCCCACCCGTCCCGGATCGCCACCCACTTCGTTGAGCGATGCCAGCAGGTGGTAACGATAGAACGCCGTGTCTTCGATGCCCTTGGCCTGCACCGGTGCCGTGTACTGCTGGAAGCGCATCGCCACATCGAAGCGCACATGGTCGACGCCGCCGTCTGGCGCGGACGTGCCGGCAGCGGCGTGGGGCAGCAGGATCTCGCGCAGAAAGTCGAAGATCGACGACTCCAGCGCCGGGTTGCGACGCCGCGCATCGGCAATCGCCCGGTCCACGATCGCCTCGTCGACCGCGGTTCTGGCGGCGGGGGTGACGTAGGTGCGGTACACGGGAAAGCAGGCCACGATCTCGCGCAGGGCGCGGCGGATGCTGGCCAGGGTGAAGTCGCGCCAGCGCCAATCGCGCTCCGACAGGCGGTTCACGGCCTGTGCCAGCACCTGGAATTCGCTGGCGAGCGCCGTCGAGACGATGAGCCGCTTGCTGTCGTACGCCACGTCCGCGAACGGCGCCGTCCGTCCCGTGAACGTCGAGTAGATGCGGGCCAGGGTTCTGGCGTGACTGCTGTCGACGAACAGCCCGTTGACGTCGTTCATGAACGTGTAGCCCGTCGTCCCCGCGACCGGCCAGTCAGCGGGCAGCGCCTCGCCGCGCGAGAGAATCTTTTCGACCACCAGGTAGACGGATCCGGCGGCCGCTGCGATCTGTGCCAGATACGCCCGTGGATCGAAGAGGCCGTCGATGTGATCCAGGCGGATGCCCGTGACGAGACCCTCGTCGACCAGGTCGAGCACCATCCGGTGGATGTCGTCGAAGACGTGCGGGTCCTCGACACGCAGACCAGCCAGCTGATTGATGTCGAAGAAGCGGCGGTAGTTGATCTCGTCGGCGGCGGTGCGCCATGAGGCGAGCCGATAGGCCTGAAGCTCGAGCAGTTCGTGCAGACGATGGAAGGTGTCGGGCTGCCCAGGCGTGCCGTTGAACGCGGCCACCGCCCGGTCGACATGAGCGCGCACCTCGCTCGACATCTCGGCCAGCCGCAGGAAACGGTCTCGCGCGATCTGCCGCTCCCGATGCCGCTCGGCGATCTTCATGGGGTCGCGCTCGATGTAGGGCGGCAGATTGCGGAGCGCGGTCAGGATACTGAGGAACTCGCGGTATGCCGGACTCTCGGCGCCGAGGCCGCGTTCGAGGGTGTCGAGGTCGTGCTCGAGGACGAGCGGAGACCGACGGGGGTTGATGGGCAGGGTCAGCTCGCCGTAGTCCAGCACCAGGGTGCCGCCGTCGAATCGCAGCGTCAGCCGCCCTCGTTCGAGGGCGTCTCCGTACGGCTCGCCGAGGATCGGAAGCAGCAGCCGGTCTTTCAGTTCCGGCTTGATCGGATCCCAGTCGATGTCGAAGAAGCGCGCAAACGGCGAGCTCGGTCCGTTCTCGAGGACGTCACGCCACCAGTCGTTGGTGCGCGGATCGTTGCTCATGTGATTCGGCACGAAGTCGACGACGAGTCCGAGCCCGTGGCGCTTCAGTGCGCGGGCCAGCGACTCGAGGCCGGCCCGTCCACCGAGTTCCGGGTTGATTTCGGTGTGGCGGCACACGTCGTAGCCGTGTGTGCTGCCTGGCGTGGCCGTCGATACCGGCGACGTGTAGCAATCCGTCACGCCGAGTGCGGCGAGGTACGGGACCAGTGCCTCCGCCTCCGCAAAGGTGAACCCCGCGTGGAGCTGAAGGCGATAGGTGACGACTGGCAGCGGCATGCGCTGTGTCACGCGACGGCCGCCTCCGACGGCGGTCCGGCGTGAAGCGGCACCGCCAGGACGGAGCAGGGCGCATCGCGCATCACCGACTCGGCCACGCTGCCGAGCAGCAGACGCGGAAGCCCGGAGCGGCCACGGGTACCCACGACCACCAGCGACGCGCCCTCGTGCGCCGCCGTATCGACGATGGCGGCCGCCGCCGCCCCGCGTACCACTACCACCTCTCCCGAAACGTCGAAGTGTGCGAGCGACTGCGTCAGCTGCGCGCGAGCGCTCGTGACGAGCGCCTCGGTCGTATCGACGGTCGGCCATGCCGCCGCCGCCGGCCACGCCACCGCCATGGCGCTGGTGTCGAAGTCGACCGCATGGAGGAACCGCAGCGGCGCCTTGCGCCGCCGGGCCTCACGTGCGGCCGTCGCGAGCGCCGGCAGTGCCGGATCGGAGAAGTCGGTGGCGCCGATGACGCAGCCACCCTCCGCCGACGGCCGCGCCACGAGCACGGCCCACGCCGGGTGGTGCGCCAGCCTGGCCGCCGTGCGCCCCGGACCCAGGACGATGACGCCCGCGCCGACCTGTTCCGCGGCCGTGCGAATCCCGCCGTGCGGCGAGCCCGACGCGATGAGGATCGCGTCCGGGCGTGGCGTGTGACCGGTCACGCGCGTGACACGCTCGGTGATGGCCGCCCGTGCGCGGTCGTTGAGCGTCTGGGACGTCGGCAATGGTCCGGCGTCCTGCGGAAAGAGCACGCGCACCTGAGACAGGTCGGGCAGCACGTGACAGACGGCGAGGGGAGCGCCGAGCGCGCCAGCGAGCGCGTGGGCCTGGCGCAGCGCGTCGTCGGCGTCGGAGAGGTCGAGGGCCACGAGCACGGGGCCGTTCAGCGTCATGACAAGCTCCTTCTGTTCATGGGGACCAGCGGTCCCGGGGCATCGACCTCTGTGAGGATGACAGCCGCCGGTCCGGTGAAGTGGATGAGCAGGCTGGCGCCCGTGTCCTCGACCGCCGGCCGCGCCTCGCGGTCTGACCAGTCGGCGCTCGTGAAGGCGACCACCCAACCGCGCGTGTGGCCGGTCGCCGATGGAATGTCGAGGTGGGCCTCGCCGCCGCCGCGCAGCCGCGCGACGACGAGTGCGCGTCGCCCGTCGCGGCACGTCCTGCTCAGGACGATGGTGTCGTCGTCGGGGGCGCGGACGTCACATGACGCCGCCTCAGCGGCCAGGCACGTGCGCCGGAACGTGAGGGCCGCCCGATACAGGGCCAGGGTGGACGCGTGGGGCTCGGCGGTGCGCTCCGTCCAGTCGAGACGCGAGCTGAGGAACGTGTCGAGGGCCTGGGGATCCGGAATGTGTTCACGGGCGGCCGCATCGGCGAACGCCGCGAAGTCCTTGAACTCCCGCCGGCGCCCCTCCGTGACGAGACGGCCGAGGGCCGGCTCGTGGTCGGTGAAGTAGCGGAAGGGGCTGGACGCGGCCCATTCCTGGCCCATGAAGAGCAGGGGCGTGTGCGGCAGGGTGAGCAGCAGCGCCGACGCGGCTCGATAGGTGGCGCCGTCGACCCCGTGATGCAGGCGATCGCCGAGGGCACGGTTGCCGACCTGGTCGTGGTTCTGGAGGCACACGACGAATCGCTCGGCGGGCACGCCGGCGGGATCCGTCCCACGCGGCTCCTGCAGGTGTTCGGAGTACTGGCCGGTGAAGAACCAACCCTGACGCACTGTCGTCGCGATGTCGGCGGTCGTGCCGGCGAAGTCGCGATAGTAGCCCTCGCGGTCTCCGGCCAGCAGTCGCCGCATCTGGTGATGGAAGTCGTCGGCCCACACCGCGTCGAGGCCCCAGCCACCCTGGTCGGGCGGCGCGATCATCGCCGCCAGATTCCTGTGGTCCTCGGCGATGACGTGCAGCCGCCGCCCCGACGCGGCCTGATGGACGCACTCGGCAAGTTCGGCGAGAAAATGCCGCGGCCCGTCGTCCTGCATGGCGTGCGTCGCATCGAGCCTGATGCCGTCCATGTGGTACTCGTGAATCCAGTGCAGTGCGTTCTCGATGAAGAACCGTCGCACCGGCGCCGCGTGTTCGCCGTCGAGGTCGATGCCGGCGCCCCACGGGCTCACATGACGGTCGGTGAAGTAGTACGGGCTGAACCGCCCGAGGTAACACCCGTCGGGCCCGGTGTGGTTGTAGACCACGTCCATCAGGACCGCGAGACCCAGACCATGAGCGGCATCGACGAACCGGCGGAGGTCGTCGGGCGTGCCATACGTGTGCGCCGGGGCGAAGAGGGAGACACCGTCGTAGCCCCAGTTGCGAGCGCCGGGGAAGTCGGCCACCGGCATCAGCTCAACGGCCGAGACTCCGAGATCCCGCAGGTGCGGGAGGAGGGCCGTGGCGCCCGCGAACGTCCCGGCCGGGGAAAACGTCCCGACGTGCAGCTCGTAGATGACGAGTTCCGAGAGCGGAAGACCCGTCCAGGCGTGATCCGACCACGCAAACCGACGTGGGTCCACCACCACCGACGCGCCATGGACCCCGTCCGGCTGCCAGCGTGAGGCCGGATCGGGAAACGGCCCGTCGCCATCGAGGCTGTACCGGTAGCGAACGCCCGGCCCCACGTCCGCGTACGCGCCGTAGAACATCCCCGTCGCGTGGCGCGCGAGCGGGCGGCGGCCGCCGTCGGGCTCGAGGACGAGCTCGACGGCCGCGCTCGACGGCGCCCAGACCCGAAAGCTGGTGCCGCGATCGCCTGATACCGCGCCGAGGGTGGCTCCCCAGGCGTCACTGATGGACGGGAACACGCGGCCTTCCTCTCCAGGGTGCTGGTCGTGCCATTGTGCTGTCCGGCGCGCTCGGGGCGCCACGGTGTCAGTCCTTTACGCCCGCTGCCAGTGCCGTAACAGCGTCACAGCGGCGCCAAGCGGGATACCGACCCAGGCCGGGCGGTTGTCGACTTCGTACTCCACTTCGTAGAGCGCCTTCTCCAGTTCGAACAGGGCCGTCCAGTGCGGGACGTCACCGGCCGGCGGCAGGAAGTCTGCCGCGGCGCGGCGCGCCCGCGCGTCGTAGCCGCGCAGGAACGCCGCCCGTGCGGCCGCCAGAGAGGACGCGGCATCGCCCGCGACGGCACCGGCGTCCGCCGCCGGCGCTGCCGCTGCCCAGGCGTAGTCCAGAGAGCGCAGCATGCCGGCGACGTCCTTGAGCGCACACTGCTTCAGACGTCGTGCCGCCAGCGGCTTTGACGGTTCTCCTTCGAAGTCGATGAGCGCGAACCCCTCCCGCGTCTTGAGGGTCTGCCCCAGGTGGAAATCGCCGTGGATGCGGATCTTGCGAAAGGTGAGAGGCAATCCGTGGCCGGCCTCGCCGAGTGCCGGGAGCGCCTCTCCCAGCGCACGCAGGAATCGGCCGGCGACATCGGCGTCGCGGCCGGTCCACTGGTGATGCTGCCGCTCCACGAGATCCCGCGTGCGCTCGGCCTGACGGACGAGCGCGGTGCGCCACGCGGCCACGTCGGCCCCGGTCACGGGTTCCGGCGCGAACGCGGGCGTCCCGGCCTCGGAGGCCAGCGCGACGTGGAAGGCCGCGGTCGTCTCGCCGAGCCCGTGCATCTCGTCGGCGATTGCCTGCGGGTCCGCCGTCCGATCGCCGCGGCGCAGCTGCGATGTCAGATGCGCCCAGCCATCCCCTGAGCTGACGATCCAGCCTTCGAGGGCTCCGAGCGCATGCTTCGTCCCGGCCGCCGAGCGATACGTGAGGGAGCCTTCGAGAGGCGGCGCCAGATCGAAGCCCACACGGCTGAGAAACCGCCCGAACTCCAGCTGCGGATGTTCTCCGGTGTCGAGTCGTCGAAACAGCTTGAAGACGTGCGCGGCCCCGACCCGCACCGACGTGTTGCTCTGTTCCGCGCCGATCGGCACGATTGCGGCGCCGGCAGAGGTGTCCGCCAGCAGCCGGCGCACGCCGTCAGTCGCGTCCGCGTACAGAATCTCTCCGCCGTGCACGCCAGGCACCGGCATGCCGGTCGAGAGTCCCCGCAGCAGCGCGACCACCGGCTGCGGGTCGGCCGTGGCCTCGACGACGTGGACGTGCGGCGCGTCTGGCGGTATGCCGATGAGCGACCGGCCCGACGGATCGCCGGCGAAGGCGACCACCGCGGTGTATCGCACGCGCGCCGGGGCGAGGTCGGGCCGCGAGTCGCCGCTCGCGACATCGAGCACGACGAGCGCCGCCTCCGGCGAGCCGTCCGGGAGCCAGAACACGTCCTCGACGCCGACCGACGCGATCGATTGCGACTTGCCGCCGTACCACCGCCTGGTCGGCAGCCACGCGACCGCCGCGCGCGGCAACTCGTCGATGAGCCACCGCGTCGCCCGCGTCCGGTCGATCCGGTCGTGCGTCACAGATGCCCCACCTTCTCGGAGGGGTCAGGGGCCGTCCGCTCGGGAAACCAATGATCGAGAATGCGCCTGGCGATGCCGCCTCCTCCCACGCCGAACGCGATGGCGAGGCCCAGCATCACGGCGCCGAAGGCGATGGCAAAGGCGGTGAGGACGATGGTGCGGGCGACCGCGATCTGATCGAGCGCCATCGCCGCGGTCAGGATGAGCGCCAACCCCCGGACCGTGCCGCTCAGCACCCGGGGTGAGGGCACCTTGGCGTTCACCGCGGCCAGGAGGGTGGCACGCCAGGCCACGTTGGCGAGGACGAACCCCACCACGAGAATAACGACGGCCACGAGCAGCCTGGGCACGAACAGCGCGAACTCGCTCAGCAGCCCTTGCAGGGCCGCGAAGCCGAGAACATCGACGCCGGACAGCATGAAGCCGACCCACACGAGCCAGAACACGGCCGACGCGGCCAGCGCCTCCGCCGGCGGCAGGTCCGCGCTGCGGAGCAGTTCGGTGACGCCCTGCCGGTCGCACAGGCGTCCGAATCCCATGCGTGTCAGCAGGTAGCGCGTGGCGCGCCGGCAGATCGTGGCGATGAGCCATCCGGCAAGCACGATGCTCACGGTGATGAGCGCGCGCGGCAGGAATGCGGCGACGGAGCGCAGGAAGTTCCCGAAGGCCTCCTGCAGGGCGGCGAATACCATCTCGGTCATGACGTACCTCGCGCTGATGTGTGCCAGTGCTCGACGACGTAGCGCTTGATCTCGACGAACTCGGCGCAGATCGCAGCGGTTGCCGTGGCCACGTCGGCCGGCGACGCGGCCTCGTGCTCTCGCAGAAAGGCGCCTGCCCGTGCCAGATACAACGGCAGGAGCGCCTGGATGATGTGGTCCCGACTCATGACGCCCGCGTGGTACGCCAGCAGGAACTCCGCGACACTGGCGGCCCACAGCCGGGCAGGATAGAGCGGCGCCGGCGACGTTGCCGTCGCCACGATCGCCGCGAAGGTCGGAGGCGTCAGCACGCGCCGCAGAATCTCGTCGAGGTTCCGGACGTCGTCGGCGAACGTCTCGAGAAGGCGGGTCCCGTTGCCCGTGGTTTGCCAGTCGGCGGGAACGTCGACGCGGCCGCGGCCCACGGTCGGCACGATCTCCGAGGTCGTGGCTGCCAGCCAGTGGCTGGCGTGGGCCTCCAGGGCATCGAAGGCCGAGCCGACGACCTCCCGGAACACGTCGGAGACCGCCGCCTGCGACCGGCCCGGGGCCACGACTCGCCGCCCGAGATGTACCTGGCTCAGGGAGAACGGCCCCGTCAAGGCGGCGGACGTCAGCGTGAGGGCGTCCATGGCCGTGGTCCCGCCTTCGGTGACCGTTCTCACGAACTCGCCGGAGCAGGCGCACTCGGCTGCCAGCGGCTCGGAGAGGATCCGGCCGTGCAGGCCGCCAAACAGCGGCCGCAGGAGTTGTGTCACGAGCAAGCCGTCTGCCGGCGGCCGATCGTAGACGGGGGCCACGAAGTCGATGCCGTCGGCGACCACCGGCATGGCGAGACTGGCCACGCGCTCCGGCCTGACGTCGAGGAGATCCGGGTCCAGCAGGACCAGGGCCCTGGCCTGCAGGAGCTCGGCCGACTTCAAGACCAGCCCGATGGCATCGGTGCGTCGCAGCGTATGGTGGTGTCGGGCGTGTATGCGGTGGGTCGTCCGCAGACGGTGCGAGGTCGTGACGGTATCGGCCTCGTCCAGGCCGCACGCCCTCACGACGGCGGCGGTCTCGTCCGTCGCCCCCCCGTCGGAATTGAGCAGCACCGTCCGCTGGCGTGGAAAGTAGGTGGCGAAGCACTGGTGCACGGCGCGGACGAGCTCGCCGACCGACGAGGCGTGGTCGTGCGTCACGAGCGCCACGACGAGATCGACCTGGCCCACGGCCACCAGCTGCCGCAGCAGGTCGTCTGAGATGAGCGTGTCGTCCACCACGGTCGTGTCCTCGGCCAGCGCGCCCTAGACGCGGCGCAGCTTGAACCAGTAGAAGTCGTACGGTCCGAGCGTCAGCAGGTACGGCAGCTCGCCGATTCTCGGGAAGAGGCTGTTGCCGAACATCTCGACCGGGACGAGGCCGGCGAGGGCCCGCAGGTCGAGTTCCACCGCCTGGACGGTGCCGGACAGGTTGTTGACGACGAGGACCTGCTCCTTCTCGTAGGTCCGGATGTAGGCGAGCACGCGGTGGTTGGTCGGATGGAGGAAGGTGATCCGCCCGCGGCTGAACACGCGCGTCGAGGCGCGGACGCGGATCAGCCGCTTGGTCCAGTTCAGCAGCGAATGCGGGCTGCGCTCCTGCGCCGCGACGTTGACCGCCTGGTAGCCGTACAGCGGGTTCGAAATCAGCGCGAACGCGAGCCGTTCAGGATCGGCGCCTGAAAAGCCGGCATTCCATCCGCCGCTCCACTGCATCGGCGTCCGCACGCCGTTGCGGTCGCCCAGGTAGATGTTGTCGCCCATGCCGATTTCGTCGCCGTAGTAGACGATCGGACTGCCGGGCAGCGACATGAGCAGGCCGTTCATCAGCTCGATGCGCCGGCGATCACCGTCGAGCAGCGGCGCCAGCCGGCGCCGGATGCCGAGATTGATCCGCGCCACCTTGTCGCGCGCGTACTCGTCGTACATGTAGTCGCGTTCTTCGGCCGTGACCATCTCGAGCGTCAGCTCGTCGTGGTTGCGCAGGAAGATGCCCCACTGGCAGGACTCGGGAATCACCGGCGTCCGCTCCAGGATCTCGACGATCGGCTTGCGATCCTCGAGCCGCAACGCCATGAACATGCGCGGCATCAGCGGGAAGTGGAACGCCATGTGGAACTCGTCGCCGTCGCCGAAGTACGGGCGCACGTCCTCGGGCCACTGGTTGGCTTCGGCCAGCAGCACCTTGCCGGTGTAGTTGGCGTCGAGCTGGCGGCGGAGGAACTTCAGGACGTCGTGCGTCTCCGGCAGGTTCTCGCACGACGTGCCCTCGCGCTCGATGAGGTACGGCACGGCATCGACGCGGAAGCCGTCGACGCCCATGTCGAGCCAGAACTTCATGACGTTCCACATCTCTTCGCGGACCGCCGGGTTGTCGTAGTTCAGGTCCGGCTGGTGGCTGAAGAAGCGGTGCCAGTAGTACGCCTTCGACACCGGATCCCAGGCCCAGTTCGAGGCCTCGGTGTCGAGGAAGATGATGCGGACGCCCTGGTACTTCTCGTCGCTGTCGCTCCACACGTACCAGTCGCGCCGCGGGTTGTCGGTGGAACTGCGCGCCTCCTGGAACCACGGATGACGGTCGGAGGTGTGGTTGGTGACCAACTCGGTGATGACCCTGAGCCCGCGCGCGTGCGCGGCCTCGAGGAAGACCTTGAAGTCGTCGAGCGTCCCGTATCCCGGATGGATCGAGTAGTAGTCGGCGATGTCGTAGCCATCGTCCCGGAACGGCGACGGGAACGTGGGCAGCAGCCACAGGCAGTCGACACCCAGACTCTGGAGGTAGTCGAGCTTGCTCGTGAGGCCCTTGAAGTCGCCGACGCCGTCGCCGTCACTGTCGCAGAACGTCTTGACGTGCAGCTGGTAGAAGACGGCGTCCTGATACCAGTGCGACTGGTCACCTGTCTGGCGCGTCACGATGCGTTCCCTTCGTGGCCGCGGAAGACCAGGAGCCCGAGCGGCGGCACCGTGACCACGAGCCGGGATGGCCGACCGTGCTGGGGCAGCGGCAGGGCCGCGACGGCGCCGGCATTGCCCACGCCGCTGCCGCCGTAGTCGGCCGCATCGCTGTTCAGCACTTCGCGCCACAGCCCGCCGAACGGCGCGCCGATCGGTTCATCGGCGCGGACGACGGGCGTGAAGTTGCAGACGAAGAGCAGCACGTCCCGCGGATCCCGCCCCCGGCGCAGGAAGCTGACCAGGCTGCGCTGGTGGTCATTGCAGTCCACCCACTCGAATCCGGCCGGATCGACGTCGCCTTCATGCAGCGCCGGCGTGTCGCGATAGAGGTGATTCAGGTCGCGCACCCAGTGCTGCAGACCGGCGTGCAGGGGTTCGGAGAGCGCCTGCCAGTCGAGGCTGCCGTCGTGGTTCCACTCGGCGCGCTGACCGAACTCGCAGCCCATGAACTGGAGCTTCTTTCCGGGGTGGCCGAACTGATAGCCGTAGAGCAGACGCAGGGTGGCGAACTTCTGCCAGTCGTCGCCCGGAAGCTTCTCGAGCATGGACCCCTTGCCGTAGACGACCTCGTCGTGCGAGAAGGGCAGGATGAAGTTCTCCGCAAACGCGTAGAGCAGGCTGAACGTCAGGCGGTGGTGGTGGAAGGCGCGATGCACCGGGTCGTGCGACACGTAGGCGAGGGTGTCGTGCATCCAGCCCATGTTCCACTTGAGTCCGAAGCCGAGACCGCCGAGGTGCACAGGTCGCGAGACCATCGGCCAGGCCGTTGATTCCTCGGCCGCCATCACGACGCCCGGGTAGTCGCGGTGGACCACGGTGTTCAACTCGCGCAGGAAGTCGACGGCCTCGAGGTTCTCCCGGCCGCCGAAGCGATTCGGCACCCAGTCGCCGTCGCGCCGCCCGTAGTCCAGGTACAACATCGACGCCACGGCGTCCACCCGCAGCCCGTCGACGTGGTATCGCTCGAGCCAGAACAGCGCGTTGCTGACGAGGAAGTTCCGGACCTCGCGGCGCCCGTAGTTGAAGATGAGCGTGTCCCAGTCGCGGTGCCGACCCTGCTTCGGGTCTTCGTGCTCGTAGAGGTGCGTGCCGTCGAAGTAGCCGAGCCCGTGCGCGTCGTGCGGAAAGTGCGCCGGCACCCAGTCGAGCAGCACGCCGATGCCGGCGGCGTGCAGCGTGTCGATGAGGTACATGAAGTCGTGCGGTTCGCCGAACCGGCTCGTCGGTGCGAAATAGCCGGTGCTCTGGTAGCCCCACGATCCGTCGAAGGGATGCTCCGAGATGGGCAGCAGCTCGACGTGTGTGTAGCCCATGTCCCGCACGTATGCCGTCAGCACATCGGCAAGCTCCCGGTAGGTGAGCCAGCGGTTGCCGTCGGCACGACAGCGGCGCCACGATCCCAGGTGCACTTCGTAGATCGACATCGGCGCGGACAGGACGTCGGTCTGGCGCCGGCGTTCGAGCCAGGAGGTGTCATGCCACTCGAAGCCCGCGAGATCGACGACGCGGGAGCCGGTCTCCGGTCGGAGTTCCGCGCCGAACCCGTACGGATCCGCGCGGTCGGCGACGTAGCCGTCGACCGTCGATTCGATCCGGTACTTGTATGACGCGCCGGGGACGACGCCAGGCACGAACGCCTCCCAGACGCCTGCCTCCGATCGATGTCGAAGCGGCGTCGCCCCGGCGCGCCAACCGTTGAACGTGCCGATCACGTCGACCTGGCGGGCGTTGGGCGCCCACACCGCGAAGCGTACGCCGGCGATGCCGTCGACCTCTCCGACGTGGGCCCCGAGTTTGTCGAAACTTCGATGGTGCGTACCCTCAGTCAGCAGGTGCAGGTCGAAGTCGGTCAGCGGCTCGAGTGCGGCGGCGCGGCTCATCGCGACACTCCGACCAGGATGTGCGCCGGACCGGCAGCCGGATCCAGCCGGACGTAGTGGCGATCGCCCTGCCATGTGAAGGCCTCGCCCGTCAGCAGGTCGCGCACGGCGAAGGGCGCATCGCCGCTGGCGCCGAGTGTGCCCGCCGGCGCCTCGATCCAGCCGTGCTGCATCCGCGCGGGGTCGAGGTTCACGACCATCAGCACGCGATGGTGTCCATCGGGCGACACCTTCGAATAGGCGATGAGCTCGGGGTTGTCGGTCGGGTGGAACTGCAGGCCGCGATCGAACTGCAACGCGACGTGCTCCCGGCGGATGCGGTTGACCGTGGCGACGAGGTCCTTGATGTGGCCCGGCCGGTCCCAGTCCCAATGCCGGATCTGGTACTTCTCGGAGTCGAGGTATTCCTCTGACCCCGGCCCCGCCGGCCGGTGTTCACACAACTCGAAACCGCTGTAGATGCCGTAACTGGCGCCAAGCGTGGCCGCCAGCACCAGCCGGATGCGGAACGCCGGCGGTCCGCCCTCCTGCAGGAACGCATGCAGGATGTCCGGCGTGTTCGCAAACAGGTTCGGGCGCAGGTACTCGATGAGCCCGGTCTGGGTCAGTTCGGTGAAATATTCCTCGAGGTCGTCCTTGGTGTTGCGCCAGGTGAAGTACGAATACGACTGCGTGAACCCGAGCTTCGCCAGGTATCCCATGACCTTCGGGCGCGTGAACGCCTCAGACAGGAAGGTCACCTCCGGGTGGTCGCGTCGCACGTCGGCGATCATCCACTCCCAGAAGCGATAGGGCTTGGTGTGGGGGTTGTCGACCCGGAAGATCTTCACGCCGTGCCCGATCCAGAACCGCACGACGTCGCGGAGTTCGCGCCACAGCGCCGGCCACTCTTCGGACTCGAAGTCGAAGGGATAGATGTCCTGGTACTTCTTGGGCGGGTTCTCGGCGTACTTGATGGTGCCGTCCGGGCGGTGCCGGAACCACTCGGGATGGGCCGAGACGTATGGATGGTCGGGTGAGCACTGATAGGCCAGATCGAGCGCAACCTCGAGGCCGACGCGATGGGCCGCGGCGACGAAGGCGTCGAAGTCGTCGAGCGTGCCGAGGCCCGGCTCGACGGCCTTGTGGCCGCCCGCCGGCGAGCCGATGGCCCACGGACTGCCCGGATCGCCAGGCTGCGCCGTGAGCGCATTGCCGCGGCCCTTGCGGAAGCTGGTGCCGATCGGGTGAATGGGCGGCAGATAGACGACGTCGAAGCCGAGCGCCGCGACGTTGGGCAGATGTGCGGCGGCTTCGCCGAAGGTGGCGCTCCTGGCGGGGCTGGGGCCCCACGAGCGGGGGAACATCTCGTACCAGGTGCTGAACCGTGCCCGCTCACGATCCACCGCCACCCGCAGGACGCGGCCGTAGCTCGACGCCAGGCTGCGGTCAGGGTGTCGGATCATGGCGTCCAGCAGGCGTTCATCGAGCGCGGCGCTCGAGCGGACCGACGGTTCGGCATCGCTCGCCAGCATCCTGGCGGCTTCGCTGAGCACGCCCACGTCCTCGTCCGGAGGTACCGCGGCGCCTCGCCGGGTGCTACGGGGCGTGCGTCTCGCTGCCGATCTGCAGCGCACCGCGGCCGCCGCGACGAGGTCGGCGCCCTCGAGCAGCTCCGACGGCACGTCAGCGCCCGCCCGCACCTTGAGCAGCAGCGCCCGTCGCCACGAGAGGAAGCGGTCCACCCATGCGACGACGGTGTATTCGTAGTCGCCGAGCTCGGAGACCACGAAGCCGGCTCGCCACTCGTCGTTGCCGAGCGCCTCCATCGGCGTCTCCGTCCAGGCGGCCGCCCCGGCCCGGCGATGCTGCAGCTGCACGGCGAGTACGTCGTGTCCGTCGGCATGAACGTACGCGGTCACCTCCACGCGCTCGCCGACGGTGCGCTTGACCGGAAACCGGCCGGCGTCGACTTCCGGGAACAGACGCTCGACGACGGCGCGGCGCCGGCCTTCGACGTCGGCCGGAATGTCGCGCGGAGTCGTCCGAGCGGCCAGGCGGCGTACGCTGGAGCGTGGCGTGGCGGTCGCGGTCGGTCGCTTGCCGGCGTCAGGCATTGGCATGCTCCTCGAGACTCGGCGGCGTCGGCGGCGTCGTGACCGCAGGCACGGGCGTGCGAAGCACGACGACGGAGCGCCCCTCGAGCGTGTAGTGGGAAACGCCGGCGAACTCCGCGGGGGCCGCCGCCGGGTGGGCCGTATCGAACACGCGCGTCCAGCGCTCCGCGGTGGGGGTGCGCGGGAGCATGAACGGCACCGCATCGGCGCCGGCGTTGTACATCACGAACAACGTCGAGCCCACGATTCGACGCCCGCGATCGTCGGTCTCGTCGATGGCATTGCCGGGCAGCAGCATCCCGAAGCAGCGCAGATCCGACTGCCAGTCGCGGTCGCTCAACTCGTGTCCGCCCGCCCCGAGCCAGGCGATGTCCTGGACGCCGCTGCCGCGAATGGCCCGTCCCTGAAAGAAGTTGCGCCGGTGCAGCACCGGTTCGTCCTGCCGGAGCTGAATGAGTCCGGTCGTGAACGCCAGGAGGCTGCGCGAGTCGGCTGTCAGATGCCAGTCGGTCCAGCTGAGGTCGTTGTCCTGGCAGAAGGCATTGTTGTTCCCGTGTTGTGTGCGGCCGACCTCGTCGCCGCCGCTCAGCATCGGCACCCCCTGCGACAGGAACAACGTGGCCAGGATGTTGCGCATCTGACGTTCGCGGAGCGCCAGTACCCCGGGATCGCTGGTCGGCCCTTCGTGCCCGCAGTTCCAGCTCAGGTTGTGACTCTCGCCGTCCCGGTTGTCTTCGTGATTCGCCTCGTTGTGTTTCTCGTTGTAGCTGACCAGATCGTGCAGGGTGAAGCCGTCGTGCGCGGTCACGAAGTTGATGCTGGCGTACGGCCGACGGCCGCTGTGCTCGTAGAGATCGCTGCTGCCGGCCAGGCGGGTGGCCATCTCGGATGTCGTACCGGGATCGCCACGCCAGAAGCTGCGCACGGTGTCGCGGTACTTGCCGTTCCACTCGGTCCACAGCACCGGGAACTGGCCCACCTGATAACCGCCGCTCCCGAGATCCCACGGCTCGGCGATGAGCTTCACCTGCGAGAGCACCGGATCCTGGTGAATGATGTCGAGGAACGCACTCAGGCGATTCACGTCGTGGAGCTCGCGCGCCAGCGCACTGGCCAGATCGAACCGGAAGCCGTCGACGTGCATCTCCAGCACCCAGTAGCGCAAGCTGTCCATGATGAGCTGCAGCACGTGCGGCTGGGTGACGTCGAGCGTGTTGCCGCAGCCCGTGAAGTCGACGTAGTAGCGGCCGTCCTCCGGCGCCAGACGGTAGTAGGTGGCGTTGTCGACACCTCGCAGCGACAGCGTCGGACCGAGATGGTTGCCCTCGGCGGTGTGGTTGTAGACCACGTCGAGGATGACCTCGAGCCCTGCCGAGTGCAGGGCCCGCACCATGCGCTTGAACTCCAGCACCGACTCACCGTGGCCGCGTCGTGTGGAGTAGCGAAGGTCGGGGGCCAGGAAGCTGAGGGTGTTGTAGCCCCAGTAGTTGGTGAGGCCCCGATCGACGAGGTGACGATCGTCGGTGTGGTGGTGCACCGGCATGAGCTCGACGGCGGTGACGCCGAGCCGTGTCAGGTGCTCGAGGGCGGCGTCGGTGGTCAGCGCTTCGTAGGTGCCGCGCATGTGTTCAGGGATGCCCGGATGTTTGGCCGTGAATCCCTTGACGTGCAGCTCGTAGATCACCGTGCGATGCCAGGGGGTGTTGAGCCGCTCGTCTGCGCCCCAGGTGAAGGCCGGGTCGATGACGACGGCGAGCGGAGCCAGCGCCGCGTTGTCCCGGGCGTCGTAGGAAAGATCCGCCTGGGGTGAGCCCACTTCGTAGCCGAACATCTCGAAGTTGTTCCACTGCACCATGCGCCCGATCGCCTTGGCGTAGGGATCGAGGACCACTTTGTTGGGATTGAATCGATGACCCTGGCTCGGGTCGTACGGACCGTGCACGCGGTAGCCGTAGAGCTGCCCTGGACGCGCTTCCGGCAGATACCCGTGCCAGACCATGGCCGTGCGCTCGGGCAACACGACACGCCGGGACTCCCGTGTGGCGGTGGGTGAATCGAACAGGCACAGTTCCACCCGCGTCGCATGGGCGGAGAACAGCGCGAAGTTCACGCCGAGCCCGTCCCACGTGGCGCCGAGCGGATACGGTGCGCCGGGCCACACGTGGCTCAAGTCGTCGACCTCCCTGGGCAGCGCGCCAGCGCCACCGTGGCATGGCTGTGCAACTGCGCTGCCGACCCGCGCGCGGACGTGTTCGTGCGGTGTTTTGCACCGAATACCGCGGACTCACGCCGCGGCTCATCCGCGCGGTGGCGAAATATCGCCAGCCGCAATCACCTGGCTGAGAGTGGCGGGGCACCTGCCGGCGGCGCGGTACATGCAGCACCGTCGGCATGGCCCGGTGGATGCGAGGACGTCGCAGGCCGCAGGGCGAGCACAAGGAGAATCGTCATGCCGAGTACGCTGAAGACTGCCGGGATCGTTGGTGTCGTCGCCCTGGTCGTCGGCTATCTGGGAGGCATGCTGCCCGAGCGGGGCAGGCGGATCGCCGCAGAGACACAGGTGGCGGCGCACCAGGCAGCGGTCGCGACGATTCGCCGGGAGCTGACCTCCGTTGAAGGGCGGGTTCGCATCGGCGTGCTCCTTGGTCGAGCGCTGATGCTGAAGGATCTCGCTACGGTCTCCGATTACGGCCGGGCGCAGCAGATGTCGTCGGAGTTCTTCGACGCCGTACGCACCGAGGCGGGCGCCACCGAAGACGCTGCCCGGCGCGCGGTGCTGACGTCGGTGCTGGCGCGGCGCGACGCGGTGACAGCCGGGCTGGCCAAGGCTGAGCCCGCGGTTGGTTCGGCGTTGACGATGGTCGAGCGAGATCTGCGTCGGGTGTTGGACTACCCTGTTGAAGAGCCCGGCCCTGGGGGCTCAGCGCCCTGAGACGTGAGCTCAGCGTGCGTTGCCAGGATTCGTGCCGGGGCGCCAACCGGACCACCGACCACTCATGGATTGTGAAAGCGGCTCAGGAGTCGATCGATCGGTGGAAGGCGCCCTGGTCGGGGCCGCCCGCACGTTGACGTCGCTGCTCGATGTCGCCGGCGTCGCCTCCGCGGTGCTCGATGCCGTCCAGAACGTGTTCGGGGCCACGTCGAGCTGGGTGCTGCTGCACGAACCAAGGGACCGGCAGCTTCGGGCCGTGGCGTTCAGAGGCCCCGGCGCCGAAGCGTTCCGGGACACGGTCATCCCCGTGACGCGCGGACTCATGGGGATGGCGCTCACCGCCAGGCGTGTCGTCTTCGTGCCCGACGCGCAGGGCGACGACCGGTGGTTCGACAGCGACCGGGTCCACCGGACCGGCATGCGGTCGGCCTTTGCGTTGCCGCTGGTGGTGCGCGACGAGGCCATCGGCGTGGTCGGTCTGAGCGCACCGCAGTTCACGGCCGACTGCCCGCCCCGGAACCTCGACGTCGCGAGGCTCGAGGCGCTGGCGAGCCAGGCGGCGATTGCCATCAAGAACGCCCTGCTCTACGAGGCCAGTGAACGCGACCGCGCACGCCTGACGTCGCTGCTCGCGGAGCGGCGCCACCTCCGCCGCCGCGTCAGCCACCTCGAGGACGAAGTCCGGACGTCGTCGCAGGGCGACATCGTCGGCAGCAGCCGCGAGTGGGCCGAGGCCGTTCGCCTGGTGGACCTGGTCGCCGCCGGAGACACGAGCGTGCTGCTGCTCGGCGAGACGGGTACCGGCAAGGAACTTCTGGCCCGCCGGGTTCACGACCTGAGCCCACGGGCAGGCGGGCCATTCGTGGCCGTCAACTGCGCGGCGCTGCCGGAAAACCTCGTGGAAAGCGAGCTGTTCGGGCACGAGAAGGGGGCGTTCACGAGCGCCATCGTCCGCAAGCCCGGCAGGTTCGAGCTGGCCGACGGCGGCACCCTGTTTCTCGACGAGGTCGGAGACCTGCCCGGCAACGCGCAGGCAAAGCTGCTCCGCGTGCTTCAGGAATCCGTTGTCGAGCGTGTCGGCGGCACCGCGCCGGTCAAGGTCGACGTTCGGGTCGTGGCGGCGACCAATCAGGACCTCGAAGCGCTCATCGCCAGCAAGACCTACCGGTCGGATCTCTATTTCAGGTTGAGCGTGTTTCCCATCCGGCTGCCGCCCCTCCGGTCGAGGCGGAGCGACGTGTCCGAGCTGGCGTCCTACTTCCTGCAGGCATCGGCACGGCGCCTTCGCCGGCCGGCCCGGTCGCTGAGCGCCGACGCCGTTCAGAGGCTGATGGAGTATCCGTGGCCGGGGAATGTGCGGGAGCTTCAGAACGTGATGGAGCGGGCGGCGATTCTCGCCACGACGAGCGTCGTGCCCCTGGACGCGATCTGGCTGCCGGTCGTCGGCGCCCTGCCGGCGGCGGCAGCGGGAACATCGGACACGTTGACGCTTGTCGAGGCCGAACGGCACGCCATCCTTGCGGCGCTCGACGCGACCGACTGGCGCATCAGCGGCGGGGGAGGAGCGGCCGAGCGGCTCGACATGAAGCCCACCACGCTCCACGCCAAGATGAAGAAGCTCGGGATCCGACGCCCTGCCCGTGCGAAGGGGGCCGCGAAATATCGCCACGCGTGACGGCATGTTGCGACATGGCCGGTCGAGCGGGGCGTTAGTCCGTGTAGAGTGCGTCGCTGCGGTTCGGAGCCGAACTTGCAGCGGTCGCGTGCGTGGCCAGCATTCGGGTCCGTGTTCGCAACGGCCGCCACCGGGTCACCGTCAGCGGGCAGCTTCGGGCCGAGGACCTGCGGCGGTTGGAGCGGGCCTGCGGGCGGGCGCTCGAATATCGCACCGTGCCGCTCGAACTCCACGTGCGTGAAGTGGTGTCGATGGACGAGTCGGCCCAGCTGTTCGTCGACAGTCTGGTCCGCCGTGGGGCTGTGCTGACCTAGGCTCCTCGCGATCGCTGATGTCGCGAGTCCCACAGACCATCGGTCACGCCAGCGGCCGAGGCGCCCGCCGAGGTCGAGGGGCGAGCCACGAACGCCGCCTCGTCAGTCGATGTAGGCGAACGTGTAGCCGCGTTCCTGCGCCCGGCTCACCGTCACGATGCCTGCCGGCACGATGCGGGCGTTCGGCACCAGATTGGCCGAGAGCTCTTTCAGGACCACCTCCACGGTGGCGCCGGACTTCTGGGCGATGAGCTGCGCCGTGGCGCGCGTCGACAGTCCGCACACCGCGAACCGGACACCGCGCCTGGCCATCTGCTCGATCGTCACGTTGACGTTCCTGAGCGCCTCGCCGTAGCCCGAGGCCAGATAAACGTTGCCCGTGGGCACCTGCTTCGTCCTGGGGTCGAGAAAATTGCCGGCTCTCGCCGAGAGGGCGTCGCCGTACTTGGCCCACATGGCGTCGCTGAATCCGAACGACGCGGAGGCGTGCCGCAGGCAGATGACCTGGGCGAGATCGGCGTCCGTCAGGTTGTAGCCGCTGGCGTTGGCCACGAAGAAGTTGCGCGCGAAGAACAGCGCCTGCCCGCCGGCCTCGGCGGTCATCGTGTCGTAGAAGAACCGGTGTTTCGCCGTGGTCTCGTCGAGCCAGTCGTCTTCGGTGTGCCTCGCGGGCACGAAGTGTCCGGCCTGTGCGGGGGAGGGCTGCGCCGAGGCGGCCGCGGACCCGGCGAAGGCGGCGCCAAAGGCGCCGGCGCCCGCCGCGAGCCTCGACAGAAACGAACGCCGTGCCGGCGCGTGAACGGTTCGGCCGTGTGTCATGGTCAACGTCTCCGTGGTACGGCATGTCGTGCCGGCGACCCTAGCCTAGCGTGCAGCCGGGCTGTTCGTCCACATGTTGCGGGCGCAGCGTCCGCTCATCAGCGCACGACGGGAATCGCCCACGCCGCCGCGAGTGCGGCGAGGTACATGCCCAGACCGAAGACGGTGTGCGTGATGAGGCTCTTGAGGCTGTTGAACACCGGCGTCGGCGTCTTCCTCGACGCGATGCCGGCGCCCATTCCCGGTTGCAGAATGCACAGCGGCGCCACGACAGTCGCGATGCCCGTGCCGAGCGCGGGCATCAACGTAGGTGACTCAGCCCACTCGAGGCCGAACGTCCCCAGCAGGAGCGCGGAGAAGGTGATGCCGATCGCGTAGTGCGCGATCCAGCCGATCCAGCGCTCTCCACGGATCGGCGCGGCACTCGCGATGCTCGTATGCCTGACGCGCCCGCGAAACACGTGGCCCACCCAGCGGCCGAGGAGCGCGAGGTTCAGCGAGGGAACGCCGGCCCTGCGGAGCAGGAGGGCCCAGACGTCCATCACCAGCGTGGCCCCCACGCCGATGGCGGCCGCGCGTGCGGCCAGTTCGGCGGTGTCGCTCATGAACGGGCTCCCGCGACTGGCGCGCCGCGGCCAGTCACGATGTGCACGCGCGCCGGCATCAGCACGGCGCCGTGCTGCTCATAGGGCGTGAATCGCGCCGTCAGGCTCTGCTGCGCGCGAGCCTGCGCGTCCGGGCCGGCCTGCGTCAGGAGCTCCGCGAACGACGAGAACGAGGCGAGCGCAAAGCGCGCGGCCTCCGGCGCCGGCAGCCGATCGCCGATCGGCAGCCGATCCCGCCAGTCGGTCACCGCCACATCGTGGAAGCCCGCTCGTGTCAGCAGCGTCACGAACGGATCGGCGTCGGCGTATCGGAACGGGCCAGGCGCATCCGGGTCGGCTGGCGGCACCGCGACGGCGTCAGCCACGGCGGCGCGGGTGGCGGCCATCCACGCGTTGTCCTCGACCGGCCCCCAGACCGCGAACGCGACGCGGCCACCGGCCGCGAGCCACCCACGGAGATTCTCGAACGCCGACGGCGGATCGGCGAAGAACATCACGCCAAGGCGCGAGAGCAGGCGGTCGTACGGCTGGCGCGGCGGCGGCTCGGTAGCCATGTCCGCCACGGCGAACTCCACCAACGCCTCGTGCCGGCTCCGCTGGCGCCCGACATCGACCAGGCCCGGTGACAGGTCGAATCCGTGGACGACACTGCCCAGGGGCGCCTGTCTGAAGGCCGTCACGGTCGTCGCGCCGCTGCCGCACCCGATGTCCGCGATCCGCACCGCGGTTGTCAGCTCCAGCGCCGCGATGAGCGGCTCGTCGAGTGGCGCCAGCATGGCCTCGAGGCCTGGAAGGTGACGGCGCCATTTGTCGCTGCGCATGGCCGCCCAGTCGTCAGGAGATGCCGCCGGACGGGGCGAGGAGACCGCAGTGCGGTGTGTCATGGACGCCAGCGTAGCGGTCCCTGGAGACTGGCGGAAGACGCAACGTTTGCACGTGAGGCGTGCGTTTGACGCCAGTCGTCAGCGCGTGCCATCGTCACGCATGCCGACACCCGACCTGAATCAGCTCGTCGTGCTCGACGCGGTGCTGCGCGAGAACAGCGTCGTCCGCGCGGCGCAGCGCCTGCAGCTCAGTCCGTCCGCGATGAGCCGGGCGCTGGCGCGCGTGCGCGAGACCGTGGGCGACCCGATCCTCGTGAAGGCGGGTCGCGGGCTCGTGCCGACGCCGCGCGCCACCGAACTCCGCGATCGCATCGGTCAGGTGCTGCAGGAGGCAGAGGCCATCCTGCTGCCCGTCCGGATGCCCGATTTGCGCCGGGTCGTCCGCACGTTCACGGTCAGAACGAGCGAGGGCTTCGTCGAGACGTTCGGTCCCGCCGTGCTCCGCCGCGTCGCGAAGGACGCGCCCGGTGTGCACCTGCGGTTCGTGGCGCGGCAGACGAGGGACGCGTCCGGCCTGCGCGATGGCAGCGTGGACCTCGAAACCGGAGTGGTGGACGCGACGACGAGCCCGGAACTGCGCCAGGTGCCGCTGTTCGCCGACCGCATGGTCGGCGTGGTGCGCGCGGGCCACCCCCTCCGGAAAGGCCGCATCACCGCCGCGCGGTACGCGGCGGCCGCCCACATTGGCATCTCGCGACCGACGATCGACCAGGGCTGGGTCGAGGCGGCGCTCGCGGGCCTGGGACTCGAGCGCCACGTCACGACGACCGTGAGCGGGTTCGCGACCGCGATAGCGCTCGCCCGCGCCTCGGACCTGGTGGCCACCGTACCCGAGCGGCACACGGCGGCGCTGCGGGCCGGCATGGCGACGTTCGCGCTGCCGTTCGTGCTCCCGGCGATCAGCGTGTCGATGCTCTGGCACCCGCGCATGCACGCCGATCCCGTGCATGCGTGGCTGCGCGAGTGCGTGCGCAGCACCGCTGGGCTTGCGCGGCGGACCTGATCGCGACGATGCTGCCGGCAGCAGGCGGCGCGCGTCGCAAATTGGGAAGCGCGCGCGTGAGAATGGGCAAGGCCCGCCTGGCCACCCGCGTGCGGACTGAGCCCGCGTCTTGCACGCTCTGTGTGTGCTGCACCAACACGCGATGAACCGCAGCGGAACCGGGAGCTCTCATGGAAAAGCAGACGATGCACTTCTCGATCACCATCAACGCCCCGACCGCGAAGGTCTGGGACACGATGCTGCAGGATGCGACGTACCGTCAGTGGACGGCCCCGTTCAACCCCGAGGGCACGTCGTGGTACGAAGGCGACTGGACGCAGGGCAGCAAGATCCTGTTCCTGGGCACCGGCGAGAACGGCCGGCTCGACGGCATGGTGAGCCGGATCCGGGAAGTCCGCCCGCACGAGTTCGTGTCGATCGAACACCTCGGCGTGGTCCAGGACGGCAAGGAAGATACGACCAGCGACATCGCCAGGCAGTTCGCACCGGCGCTCGAGAACTACACCTTCATCGACAGGAACGGAGCGACCGACGTGCAGGTGGCCATGGAGACTGCCGAGCAGCACAAGGAGATGTTCGCGGCGAGCTGGCCGAGCGCGCTGCAGCAGCTCAAGCAGCTCGCGGAGCGGTAATGACCCGCACGGTCGAGCTTGTGAAGGTGTGCAGCCGTGCGCAGACCGTCACGTACGGTTTACGTCATCGCGGGCAGACGCGTGTTAGTGTCGGCTCATGCCCACCCGGCCCTGTCCGGCGTGCGCGGCCACCGCGCTCCGGCACCTATCTCTCAGCGAGGACGCGCTGGTGCACTACTACCGGTGTGACGGCTGTGGGCATGTCTTCACGAACACAAAAGGCGCGCCGGAGGCGCCACCGGTTCAGTTGTCGCACGAGGTGACCGAGACGGCGGCCCAGACGCGTCGGACGCTTCAGAAGCCAGCCCGCCGCACCTCGGCATGAGCTCGGCCGCTGAGTCGAACTGCGCGGCCATCGCCGCCCGGGCAGGATGCTCCCTGGGACGCTCGGGGCCCTTCGTGGATACGGATAGCATAGGGGGATGACCACTCCCCCTTCCAGTTCCGACAGGACCCTGAGACTGCGGCCGATGCGACTCGACGATTTCGACGCCGTCGTGGCCCTGCAGGTGCGGTGCTTTCCGGGCATGGGGCCGTGGCGCCGGGAGCAGATCGAGAGCCAGCTCCGCATCTTTCCAGACGGCCAGATGGTGCTCGACCTCGACGGCCGCATCGTCGCGTCATCGAGCAGCCTGATCGTCGACTCCTCGGGGCACTCCGACTGGCACGACTGGAAGCTCATCACCGACAACGGCTACATCCGCACGCACGATCCGCACGGCGACATGCTCTACGGGATCGAGATCATGGTCGACCCGGAGTACCGGGGCATGAAGCTGTCGCGCCGGCTCTACGACGCGCGTCGCCAGCTGGCCCGCGACCACAATCTGCGCGGTATCATCATCGGCGGCCGGATGCCCGGCTACGGCGACCATGCCGACACCCTGTCGGCCAGCGAGTACGTGCAGCGCGTCATCAGCAAGCACCTCGTGGACCCGGTCCTGACGCCGCAGCTGTCGAACGGCTTCGTCCTCAAGGGCCTCATCCCGAATTACTTCCCGAGCGACACCGCGTCGCGCGGCTACGCCACCTACCTCGAGTGGACCAATCTCGACTTCGTGGCGCCGGACAAACGACAGTTGCTGCGGCGCTCCAGCCCCGTGCGCCTCTCCGCCGTGCAGTATCAGCTGCGCCGCATCGCCGGCTTCGACGACTTCGCGCGCCAGTGCGAGTTCTTCGTCGATGTCGCCTCCGACTACACGGCAGACTTCCTGCTGTTTCCCGAACTCTTCACGACCCAGCTGCTCTCCACCATTCGGGCCGATCGCCCGGGCCGGTCGGCCCGCATGCTGGCGGAGTTGACCCCGAAGTTCACGGAGCTGTTCCGCGATCTGGCCCTCAAGTACCACCTCAACATCATCGGCGGCAGTCAGTTCGAGATCGACGACGACCGTCTCTACAACACGGCCTACCTGTTCCGCCGCGACGGTTCGATCGAACGCCAGCGCAAGCTGCACATCACGCCGCATGAGACCAAGTGGTGGGGCGTACAGGCGGGCAGCGCGCTGCGGACCTTCGACACCGATCGCGGGCGGATTGCCATTCTGGTCGGCTACGACGTTCAGTTCCCGGAACTCGCCCGCATCGCCTTCGCGCAGGGGGCGCGCATCCTCTTCGTGCCCTTCAACAGCGACGAGCGCAACGACTATCTGCGGATGCGCTATTGCGCGCAGGCGCGCTGCATCGAGAACCCCGTGTTCCTGGTGCTGTCCGGCTGCGTCGGCAACCTGCCGGAGGTCGAGCATGCCGACATCCACTACGCGCAGTCGGGCATCCTGGCCCCTTCCGACTTCTACTTCAGCCGCGATGGGGTGGCGTCGGAGTGCCAGCCGAACGTCGAAACGGTCGTGTTCGCCGACGTCGATGTCGAGATGCTGACCCGGCAGCGCCACAAGGGCACCGTCAAGAACTGGGAGGATCGGCGGCGCGACCTGTATTCCGTGCGCTACACGGCTGACGGAGAGGCCGCCGAAGAGATCTGACCCGCGCTCAGAAGCGGTTCAGGATGGAGCGCAGGCCGGTGGCCTTCGGCGCCACGTCGAGCTTGAAGAGGCGCGCCGCGTTCTCGTGCAGCATCATCTCGCGGTCGGACGGCGGCAACGGCAGCTCGTCCATGAACTGGAGATACGACTCCATCGAGGAGATGGGCCAGTCGGTGCCATAGAGCACCTTGGCGGGGTTGATGCCCCATGACACCATCTCCTTGAACTGCTGGCGCATGTAGGCCTCGAAGCGATCGGTGAAGTTGCCGAGGACCAGCCCGGAGATGTCGGTGTAGACGTTGTCGTTCTTGTAGATCACTTCCATGCAGTCGCGGAACCACGGATTGCCGAGGTGGCAGATCAGGAACCGCACGCGCGGGAAGTCCACGGCGACGTCGTCCACGTGCAGCGGATGCGAATATTTGACCTTGCCCCGCGGCGCGTAGGTGTCGCCGGAGTGAATCATGACCGGCACATCGTAGGCTTCGGCCAGTTCATAGGCCGGCGCCAGCCGCCGATCCGCCGGATAGAAGGGCTCGTACCCGGGATAGATCTTGAGCGCCTTGATCGCCTTGGCGTCGAGCAGCGTGCGAAGGTCCTCGACGTCGGCGCTCGAAAACGTCGACCACGAGAGGCCCGCCACGACATGCACGTTGGGCAGGTGCGCCGTGGCGGCGACGACATCGCGCGTCGACGGCCGGCCCGGATTCACCGTGTAGGACGTCAGGACCAGCGCGGCATCGACGCGGTTGCGGCGCATCGACGTCAGCAGCCGATCGAGGCATTCGGGCAGGGCCGCGGCGGACTCGTCTTCGTAGCGGTTGACGTGCGTATGGCAGTCGATGATCATGCGCGCTACTTGCGAGTGTAGCGCTCAATCACCTGCGCCGCCCACTCGCGTCCGCCGAGGCCGAAGGCCAGCGCCGCCGCCAGGCACACCGCCGCGAACGCGATCTGGAAGCCCGACACCAGGACCTCGCTGCGGATGGTGAGTTGCTCGGCCGCCATGAACACCACGAAGGCGAACACCGCATACCGCGCCAGCGCGCCAACAGGCGCCGCTGCCGGCGTGCCGATGTTGCTGAGATAGCTGTAGACGAGGCCGCCGGCGATACGCGCCAGCAGGGACCCGAACACGAGGATGCCGACGGCCACCACGAGGTTCGGGATGAAGCCGGCGATCCGCTCGAGCAGCAGATTGGCGGCGCGCAGGCCGAGCGCGTCGAGCAGGGCGAGAAACACGCCGAGCAGCACGGTCCAGTACACGGCGCCGGCGATGAGCGTCACGGCCGTGGCATCGACGCCGCCGCGCACGAGGAAGTCCTCGAAGCCGGAACGTTCAGCCAGGTCATCGACGCGCATCAGGCGCAGCACGCGCGTGCAGAGGCGGCGCAAAAACCGCGCGAGCATCCACCCCGCCACCAGCAGCACCAGCGCCAGCGCGACATCGGGCACGACCGTCAGGATGCGGGCCCATGTCTCGCGCAGCGATGCCAGAAGCGTGCTCGACTCGAACATGTATCAGGTCTCCCTGCTCCGGATGCTACCGTCCGCGGCCGTGGGGCGCAAACGGCCGGCGCCGTCGACGCGGCGCGGCTCGCGGACGCGGGGAGGGCCGGCGGCCGCTCATGCGGGTTCGACGCTCGTGGAGGGATCGAGCGGCGTGGGCACGGTGGTCGCTTCCCCAGTCAGGAAGAGGGCGCGCCGCATCAGCAGAGGTCCGGCGATTTCGAAGATCACGACGGCTGCGAGCACGATGCCGGTGACGGTGGTCGCGTAGGCCGGAAACGCCGAGCGGATCTGCAGCGTCAGCCCCACGGCCAGCGACGACGACGACACGATGCAGAAGCCGAGCTGCGACCGGACGAGCGGCGCCACGTTCTGGTCGCGCATGCCGAGGCGCGCGCCGACGATCTTGCCGACGGCCCGGGCGACGGTGTAGGCGACGCCGGCGGCACCGAGGCCGAGGACCGACGACGGCACGAGTTCGGCCCCGGCGAGGACGAAGAAGGCCGCATAGAGCGGGGGGTCGGCCCGGCCCAGGGCCTTCAGCAGGCGTCCGCCGTGTTCCGACGCGTTCGCGACCGTGGCGCCGAGGGCGAGCGTCGCAAAGAGTGGCGAGAGGCCCAGCCAGCGCGATGCCCCGACGGCGATGAGCACGGTGCCGATCGACAGAATCATCGCCTCGCCGGACTCCTTGGCGCGCGTCGCCCAGAAATCCATGGCCAGGCCGAGCAGCGCGCCGAGTGCGACCGACCCGAGGGTCGTCCAGAGCAGGCCGTGCAGGGCGCTGTAGCCCGACCACATCCAGTCGTCGCCCGGCGACTGCGCGAAGGTGAGCGCCGCCGACACCAGACCGAAAGTCATCAGCACGTACATGTTGTTCAGCGCGACGAGCGCCAGCAGCCGGTCGGTCATCGGGCCGCGGGCGTCGTATTCGTTGAGCACCATCAGCGTCGTGGCCGGCGCGGTCTCCATCGCGACCACGCCCAGCAGCAGCGCGAGGGGCAGTGACAGACCGCTCAGCAGCAGCGCGGCTGCCACCAGCACGAAGGCGAGCGTCGCTTCCCACAGCGTGACGCGCACCACGCCTGGACCGACACGGCGGAAGTTGCCGGCCTCGAAGATTGCGCCGATGTTGAAGAGGATGAGGCCGAGCGCGACGTCGCCGAGAAAACCAAGCGTCGCGAGGTTGCCGTGCGAGATGAAGTCGAGCGCCGAGGGCCCGATGACGACACCCACGAGCAGGTACCCGGTCACTTCCGGAATGCGGATGAGCTGTGCGAGGTGCCCGGCGACGAGCGCCGCCATCAGAATGAGGCCGACCGACAGGATTTCGTTCATCGCGCACGCTCGACGGCGACGAAGTACGTCCCGCGGACATCGCGCACGTGCAGCACGTCCACCGGGCGGCGCAGCGCCAGCGCCCGTTCGGCCTGCGCGCGCGAGGCGGCGGCACTGCCGTTGATCGAGAGCACGCGGGTGTCCGCGGGAAGATTCAGTGTTGAGAGCAGCGAGGCCGGCAGCACCGCGCCAGCCGGCCGCGCCGTGTCGTCGGCGTCACCGCGGCGTGACAGATGGGCGAGGGTGTAGCTCGAGACCGCCGACACGGTGATGGCGGTCTCCCGGCCCCGGCGCACGATCCGCAACGTGGTGGCCGGCGCCGTCGCGGCGGTCGCCAGCGCGTCGCGCGCCTCTTCCAGTGACGTGATCGTCCGCCCATCCACGCCGACGAGCACGTCCCCGGACACGATACCCGCGGTGGCGGCCGGCCCGTCCGGAACCACACTCGCCACCAGCACGCCGCGCGATCCGAAGGCTCGGGTCAGTGCCCCGTCCAGCCGCTGCACGGTGAGGCCCACCGAGCGCGGCACATCGCCGGCCGCGGCGCGGGCGATCAGCCGGTCCACGACCCGCGTCGCCAGCGTGACCTCGCCGTTGCCCGGCGCGCCGAGAATACCGACGAGCGCCCCTTCAAGGGTGAACACGGGGAGGCCCGGCGCAGCGCCCGGCCCGATCGCGGTGACGATCACGCCGCGCTCGTCAGCGGAGGCGACGAACGCGGGCATGGCGACGGGGCGGCCGCCGGTGTGGCCCACGGCGACGCCCATGGCACCGGCGCCCGGTGACGCGCTGGCCATGACGGCCGGCGGCGCCAGTCCTGGTGCCGTGCGCAGCAGCACTATTCCGGTTGCCGGGTCATATGCCGCCAGCACGGCGTCGTCGGCGCGCCCGTCCGCCGTCAGGATGCGGGCCGCGAGCCGGCCATCGAGGGCGAGGGCGTGTGTCAGCACGTGGCCGTCGCTGACGACCACGCCGGCGCCGGCGAGCCGGGCCGGCGGCGGCGTGCCGGCGTCGTCCGCGACGCCGTCGGGTGCGGACGCTCGAACCGGCAGGACCTCGACGACGTGCGTGCGCGACAGGAGCGCCGCGTCACGCACGCCGGTGAACGGGAGGGCCACCGGGGGCTCGACCGCCACCTGCTCTTCGATCAATGGATTGGCGCGCTCTTCGGTGCGTGACGGCGCCGCCGCCTCGCGCGGCGCCACAGCGCTGCCGGCGGCGAGGATGGCCACGCTGGCCGCGGCCAGGCGCAATCTGAGGCCCACAGAGGCGAGCAGCTTGTCCGGCAGCTGCGGAGCCGTGTTGGTGGGGGAGGCCATGTGTGCATCCTACGCCGCCATGGCATTGTGCACCGTGCGAATCGGGAACGGAATCACGATGCCCTCGGAGCGGAAGCGCGCGTGCAGCCGCTTCACGAATTCGTGCTTCACCAGGTACTGTCCGGTGAACTCGCTCGCGCGCAGAATGACCGTGAAGTCCACGCTCGACTCCCCGAACGTGTGGAAGCGCACGAACGGCTCGAAGGCCGGCACGCCGCCTTCCACCTCGCGCATGACAGCCCGTCCGACGTCGGCGACGACGCGCTCGACGTGCGCCAGGTCACTGGCGTAGTCGACACCCACCTCGACCAGCACGGCCAGGTCCTCCGCCGGCAGCTGGTGATTCACGACGATGGCCTGTGCCAGCCGTGAGTTGGGCACGACGATGAGATTGTTCGCGAGCATCCGGATCCGCGTCGATCGCCAGGAGAAGTCCACGACGTAGCCGCCCTGTCCGCTGTCGAGCGTGATGTAGTCGCCCACACGTATCTGGCCGGCCAGCGAGATGAAGAACCCGGCGAAGAAGTTCGAGAGCGGCTCCTGCAGGGCGAGCGCGACCGCCAGACCACCTACGCCGAGTGCGGTGAGCATCGGCGTAATCGACAGGCCGAGCCCGTTGAGAATCACGAGCCCTCCGGTCACTGCCACGAGCGACCAGACGATGTTCCGGGTGAGGCTGGTCACCGGGAGCGCGGGCGCCAGGGTCGCCCCCCAGGTATCGACGAGGATGCTGGCCACCTGCGCGGCGGCCAGCGTGACCGAGAGCGCGCCGGCGGCGAAGAGTGCCCGCGCCACGAAGACCCGGCCTTCCGGCGTGAGCGGCCAATACCCGGAGGCCAGCCAGATCCCGGTCAGCAGGGCCCAGATCGGCAGGCGGGCCCGCAGCAGGTGACCGAGTGCCGGCGGCCAGTGGCCGGGCCGCGTTGCCTGCCACGCCGGCAGGCGGGCCGTGATGAGCGCGGCGAGCAGCCGGCCTCCGGCCCACGCTGCCGCCAGGGTGACGAGTGTCAGCAGGAGCGGCCGGATCGTCGACGCAAGCGGGCCGAAATCAGTCCCCATCACCATGGCGTCCTCGCTTTCGTGGAGCCGCCGGTCGGCCGCTCCTGGAAGTGGCGCCATGCTCGAGGCGCATGGCGACAGCGACGAGTACCCGGGCAGCGGCCGCCACATCACGATCGCTGCAGCTCTCGATGGCCGTGGCCACGGCCGCCTCCACCGTGCCAGACGTCCTGGCATTGGCGTCGTGGCCGCCCACGGTCAGGTGGAGCACCGCGCGCCGGCGGTCCTGCGGATCGGCCCGGCGGTTCAGCAGCCGCAGGGTCTGGAGCCGGTGCAGCACGCCCGTCAGCGTGCTGGGGTGCACGTGCAGGATCGCCGCGAGGTCTCCGGCCGACACACCCGGATAGAGTCCGACCACACGCAGCACGAGCCGCTGCGGGCCGGTAATGCCGATCTGCGTGCGCATCCGTTTCGACGTCTGATCGAGCCGGTGCGCGACGCGCCACAGCACCTGCATGAAGGCCAGCACCTCGGGCAGTGGCGGCAGCAACGGCATGTGCGGGCGTGGCGTGGTCATTAGTTTGACGTCAAACTATATGCTACGCTGCCGGTCATGACAAGCGAACGCCTGCTCATCGTGTCGAACCGCCTGCCGGTCACGGCCACGCTGGTCGACGGCCGCGTCGAGATGCGGCCCTCGAGTGGCGGGCTGGCCACCGGTCTCACGCCGTGGCACGAATCGTCGAATGGGCTCTGGATCGGATGGCCCGGCGATGCGCACGACGCCGATCCCACGGAGCGGGCGGCGCTCGATGAGGAACTGAACGCGCGCCGCATCGTGCCCCTGCACTTCGACGTCGAGGCGGTGCAGCGCCATTACCACGGGTTCGCCAACCGCGTGTTGTGGCCGCTCTGCCACTACCTGATCGACCGCGTGCCGGTGGACGCCACCGGCTGGGAGGCCTACCGCCAGGCCAATGCCGCGTTCGCCGAGGTCGTGGCGTACCACTACCGGCCCGGCGACACGATCTGGGTGCACGACTACCAGTTGATGCTGCTGCCGGCCATGCTCCGCGACCGCCTGCCGGGCGCGCGGATCGGCTTCTTTCTCCACGTGCCGTTTCCCTCGTCCGAAGTGTTCCGCATCCTGCCGTGGCGGCACGAACTGCTGGTGGGCCTGCTCGGTGCCGACCTGCTCGGCTTCCATACGTTTGCCTACCTGCGTCACTTCGTGGCGTCGCTGCTGCATGTGGATGGCATCGAGACGGAGATCGACCGCGTCCGGTTGAAAGATCACGAGGTCCGGCTGGGCGTGTTTCCGATGGGCATCGACGCGCCGCGCTTCTCCGCGCTCGCGCGCGAACCGGACGTCATCGCGGATGTCGCCGCCATTCGGCAGGATGCCGGTGGCCGCCGCATCGTGCTCGGTGTCGACCGGCTCGACTACACCAAAGGTATTCCGCGGCGCCTCCACGCCATCGAGACACTCCTCGCCGCGGAGCCGGCGCTTCGCGACCAGCTCCGCTACATCCAGGTCGCGGTGCCATCGCGCGGGGAGGTCGATTCCTACCGCCGGTTCAGGACCCAGGTCGAAGAGAGCGTCGGCCGCATCAACGGCCAGTTCGGCACGCTGCGCTCGACGCCGGTGCACTACGTCCATCAGTCGGTCTCGGAGCGTCAGCTCGTGGCGTTGTACGGCGCCGCCGACGTGATGCTGGTCACGCCGCTGCGCGACGGCATGAATCTCGTGTCGAAGGAATACGTGGCGTCGCAGACCGGTGACGAGGGCGTGCTCGTGCTGAGCGAGTTCGCCGGCGCCGCCGCCGAACTCGACGGCGCGGTCGTGGTGAATCCCTATGACGTCGAGGCGGTCGCGGGCGCCATCCGCCGCGCGCTCGCCATGCCGGAAGGCGAACGGCGGTCGCGGATGCAGCGCCTGCGCAAACGTGTCGTCGAACACGATGTCCATGCCTGGGCGGCAGCCTTCCTGACCGCACTCGACGAGGCCAGACCGCCGGCCTCCGGCCGGGCCGCGCGCCGTCCGCCGCCGAGCCTGACCGCGGCACTCGACGCCGCCCTCGCCCTGCCGCGGCTGCGTGTGCTGCTCGACTACGACGGCACGCTCGTGCCCTTCGCCCGTTCGCCGGGACTGGCCGGACCCGACGAGGATCTGCTGACGCTGCTGCGTGACCTGGCGGCACGCCCCGGTATCGAGATCGACATCGTCAGCGGACGGCCACGCGACACGATGGAGGTGTGGCTGGGCGAGCTGCCCGTGGCGCTCTGGGCGGAACATGGCTACTGGTGGCGGCCGCGCGGCAGCGAAAGCTGGAAGGCCGCGGCGCATCTCGACCCCACGTGGATGGCCCGGCTCACGCCCATCCTCGAACAGTTCAGCCGCACGACGCCCGGTTCGTTCGTCGAGGCGAAGACGGCGTCGGTGGCCTGGCACTATCGCCGCGCCAGCCGGGATTTCGGGGCGCGGCAGGCCCACGAACTGCGGATGCTGCTTGGCGATGCGCTGAGCAACCAGCCGTTCGAGGTGCTCGAAGGCAAGAAGGTGGTCGAAGTGCGACTGCGCGGCGTGAGCAAGGCGGCGGTCGGACGCCACGTGAGCGAGCCGACCGAGACGCCGACGGCCGTGGTGGCCTTCGGCGACGACCGTACTGATGAAGACCTGTTTCGCGCGCTGCCGGCGTCTGCGGTCACGGTCGCCGTCGGGCACAGCCGGTCGCAGGCCACCCACGGTGTCGCGGATCACCTGGCCGTTCGAGCCGCGCTCAGGTATCTGCTCGACAGCGGAAGCCCCGAACAGTAAGCCCAGGCGTAAGGTCGGGCTGCGGGTTTAGCGCGGGCGGGCTTCGGCGCGCCGTCCTCACACCGAGTGAGGCGCCGCCGACACAGTGTGGGTAGGGTGCTGCCTCGAAGTCTCGGCCCGCCGCTTGCAGCACCAGGACGTGCATGACGAGCGTGAACCACGTCGGCCCGTGTCAGGACACCGTAGCCCGGACCCGGCGCGTGGCCCGGGCGCTGCTCGTCGTGCTGGCCGTCGGCCTCGCGGGGGGATGCGCCAGCGCTCAGACCCGGATCGAACGCGGCCTGCTGAAGGCCGGCGTGCCTCCGACGCGATCGGAGTGCATGGCGCGGCATCTGGCGAGCAAGCTGTCCACGTCGCAGCTGCGACGGCTCTCGAAGGTGCAGCATCTGACGCCGGAGACGCTCGAAGCGGACGGCATCGAGCGCTTCCTCGACAACGCGAAGGCGCTCGGCGACCCCCGCCTCCTCACCATCACCTCGGCCGTGGCGCTCGGCTGCGCGATGGTCGAGCCCTGACGGGCCGGCCCGTCAGGTGAGTGAGAACGCGAGTTCGCCGAGCTTCTCGACGCTGCAGACCACGCGGTCGCCCGGCTTCAGCCACACCTGCTCGGCCTTCGGCTTGCCGAAGATGACGCCGTGCGGGGTGCCGGTGAAGAAGACATCGCCCGGTTTGATCGTCATCATGCGCGAGGCGAAACTCACCATCCGCCGGCAGTTGAAAATCATGTCGCTGGTGGTCCAGTCCTGCCGCTGCTCGCCGTTGACCCGGCATTCGAGCCGCAGGTTGTTGGGATCGCCCACGAG
>CADEFD010000013.1:24466-54286 GCA_902826515.1 uncultured Acidobacteriota bacterium | reverse complement strand
GCCTTGAAGTTGCCCTCGCCGAAGCCGTCGTCGCCCTTGCGCTGGATGAACTCGAAGAAGATCGGGCCGATCGAGGTCTTGCCGAAGCGCTGCAGCAGCACCTTGGTGAAGCCGCCCTCCACCACGCCCTCGCCGTCGATGAGGATGCCGTTCTTCTGCAGCCGCGCCAGGTCTTCGCCGTGTTTCGGCAGGCGTGCGTCCACACGCTGGTAGTAGACCGGATTCGGCGCCGGCATGAAGTCCACGCCGCGGGCGATGAGCGCCTCGATCGACTCGTAGAGATCCTGCGCGGCGAGCGCGACGTGCTGGATGCCCTCGCCCTTGTACTGCTGCAGGTACTCGGCGATCTGGCCGTGCTCCCCGGCGTCCTCGTTGATCGGGATGCGGATCTTGCCGTCGGGACTCGTCATCGCCCGCGAGTGCAGTCCGGTGTGCTTGCCGGCGATGTCGAAGTAGCGGATCTGGCGGAAGTTGAAGAGGCGCTCGTAGAAGGCCGCCCATTCATCGAGCCGGCCCTTCTGCACGTTGTGGGTCAGGTGGTCGATGTACCAGAGGCCGAGGCCCTTCGGCGCCGGATCCTTCGGACCCAGCCACTCGAAGTCCACGTCGTAGATCGAGCCCTTGGCCCCGTAGCGATCCACCAGATAGATGTGCAGCCCGCCGATGCCTTCGATGGTGGGGATGTCGAGCTCACCGGGGCCGGCCGCGCGCGACACGGGCTTGGCGCCGAGCGTCACCGCGCGATCGAACGCATACTGCGCGTCCACGACCCGGAAGGCCATCGCCGGCGCCGACGGCCCGTGCTGGGCGGCGAAGTTCGCCGCGAACGAGCCCGGTTCGGCGTTGAGAATCAGGTTGATGCCGCCCTGGCGATAGAGCGTGACCTGCTTCGAGCGATGTTTTGCCACGGCCACGAAGCCCATCGTGGTGAAGAGGCGATCGAGCTCGGCGGGATTCGGGTGGCAGAACTCCACGAACTCGAAGCCGTCGGTGCCCATCGGATTGGCGTCGCTGATGAGCGGGGGCGGTGCGTCGTGCGGGAAGGGACCCATCGGAACTCTCCGTCTAGCGGGACGCGAGCGCGTCGAACTCGTCGACGGGCTCCTGGAACGAACACGACCCGAAGCTCACCAGATGGTGAGACCGCGTGTCGCGCAACATCGACAACGGGAAACGGTCGGCACCCCAGCGCACGGCGTCGGCCGTGAACTCGAGCGCGGCGGCGTCGGTCATCTGCAGCAGTGCTTCGGCGGTGGCCGCCGGACGCCCGGCCCGGAGCGCCGCCGTGGCGAGCAGCACGTTCAGGTAGCCGTACATCGGCGCCGCGGCCGCGCCGGGCTCGTAGGTGAGGCGATAGGCGCCGCGCACGGCGTGATGCAGGCCGGCCGTGGCCTTGAAGGGGACCTTGTGCCGTACCGTGGCGGCGAGGAACGCGGCGAGCGCGGCCGGTGTGGGGAACGCGTCGGCCGTGACACCGCCGGTGCGGACCTTGGCACGCAGGCCGCGCGCGGCAATCCGTTCGAGCCAGCGATCGGCATCGGGCCCGGGCGCCACTTCCACGTACAGATCGATGCCGGCGCCGAACTGCGCGGCCAGCCAGTCGATGCCGTCGAGCGCGGCTGGCTTCGCTTCCGCCGTGTCGACCCGGGCGCGATGCCGCGAGAGCGCGTTGTTGAAGGAGGCCACGGCCACCGCGTCCGCGTCCGCGCCGTCGCGCACGATCGCGCTGAGGCGCCACTCGGCGCGGTCCGCGGGCAACGCCGCGAGCGCGTCGGCGAGTTCCGGAAGCCGTGCCGCCGGCACGACGAACCGGCCGAGCATCCAGGCGTGGCTGCCGGCGCGCGCCGCCGCATATTCCGCCACGGCCGCGGGCATGGTCCGGCCGGCCGGCGGGAAGAGGCCCGCATAGTCGACGACCCCGGCGAGCAGGGCGGTCGTGCTGGCTCGCTGCATCCCCCTACTGTGGCAGCGGCCGTTTCATCTGTCCAATACCAATGAACGCCCTGATTGATAATCGGGGACTATGAATCTGCCGACCCTCGAGCTGCGCCACCTGCGCTATTTCCGCCGCGTCGTGGACGAGCTGCACTTCGGCCGCGCCGCCGCCCGCCTGGCCGTGTCACAGCCCACGCTCAGCGTGCAGATCCGCCAGCTCGAAGCCATCGTGGGCGGACGCCTCTTCGAGCGGCACACGCGGCAGGTGGCGCTGACCGACGCCGGGCGCGCCCTCGACGACGCCGCCCGCCGCATCCTGCGCGACGTGGATACCGCGCTCGACGCCACGCGCCAGGCGCAGGCCGGACAGGTGGGCGTGCTGCGCGTGGGCTTCGGCCCCACGCTGATGCTCTCCACGCTCGGCCAGGTGGTGCGCGCCTACCGCCAGCGGCACCCCGGCGTGCGCATCGACCTGCGCGAGCTGCCCACGAGCGAGCAGCTCACCGCCCTCGTGCACGGCGATCTCGACGTGGGCTTCGTGCGCGGCGCCGACACCGATCCGCGGCTGCACGTCGAGCTCTTCGCGAAGGAGCCGCTGCTCATCGCGCTGCACCGCGATCATCCGGCGGCCGGCGCGGCCCGCGTGCCGCTGTCGTCGCTGGCGCAGGACCCGTGGGTGCTCTTCCCGCGCGCCATCGCGCCGCAGCTGCACGAACACGTCATGCGCCTCTGCCAGCAGGCGGGCTTCACGCCGAACGTCACGCAGGAGAGCCGCGAGGTCTACACCACCGTGGGCCTCGTGGGCGCCGGCGTGGGCGTGACGATCATCCCCGAGACCGTGCAGCGGATGTCGTGGACGGGCGTGGTCTACAAGCCGATTCCGCGGGCCACCGTGCGTCTGTCGATGGTGCGCCCGAGCGGGCCGGTGCGGCCGGTGGTCGAGACGTTCCTGGCGGTGGCGCGGAAGGCGGCGGCCCGCCAGTGACGGCCGGTCAGTCCTGCGGCTCGTAGGCCGCCTCGAAGGTCTCGCGGCGCATCGCGTAGGTGTCGGTGCCGGCTTCGTCGTTCGACACGAGATAGTCGCCCGCCCGGTAGCGCGTCACCCCCTCCTTCGTTCCCACCTCACCGGCGGCGGCGGCAGGCTCGGCCCAGACCGGCGCGACCTTCACGTAGTGCCCGGGCCCCACGGCCCGGTAGGTGCGCGCAAACGACGCCTGATCCACGGTGTAGGTGTCGCCGCCCTCCTTGTGCACGATCCAGTCGCCGGCCTTGCAGGTCTGCGTGGCGCCCCACTTCTCGTAGGTGAATCCGGCCGTGTCGAAGGCCAGCTGCACGGCGATGACCGGCGGCGCCGGGCGCGGCACGTAGCGGCGTCTGGCGGCGGTCATCGTCACTGCGCCAGGTCGAAGGCCGTGCCGATGTCGGCGGCCCTCAGGCTGCGGCGGGCCGTGAGGTCGCCCAGTTCGAGCAGCAGGTCGAGGTTCTGCGGATCGTCGAGGGCGCCGAGCGTGGCAATCCGCTCGGCGGGCAGGCCCGGCCGCAGGTCGGCCGCCTCGGCGAGCAGGAGGTTGTAGCGCAGGTACGACAGCAGCGGCACGCCGGCGAGCAGGTCGTGCTCGAGTGCGCCGATCTGGCGGTCGATGGGCCGCGCGGTCGGACTGGTGGACATCCACTGCATCATCGTCTCGACGAGCGCGCCGCAGTCGTTCATCACGCTCACGAGGGCGCGGAGCGCTCCCTTGGCGGCGATCGCCGAGCCGGAGGCCGCCGGGGCGGAGGTGCCCGTGCCCACCGACACGAGCAGCAGCCGGTCGGCGCCGGTGGGCCAGTTCACGCCGTGGCCGGCGAGCGTCGCATACATCAGCGCCTGCAGCGAGGGATTGTTGAAGGGGCTGACGCCGCCATCGACGAACGTGCCATCCACCGGCGGCTTGTCGGAGCCGGTCGCGATGGTCAATGCCTCCGGATCGAAGTAGGACGGCGCCGCCGTGGACGCGCGGACCACCTTCCACAACGGGAAGTCGGCGTTGGCGATGCGCGGGCTGCCAGGCGCGGCGGCGAAGTACTTGCCGCGCGGGTTGTTGCCGAGCGGCCAGACGCTGCCGGTGTCGAACCGCTTCGTCACGATGAGCAGCCCGGTCCGGATGGCAGGATCGCCCAGCGTCGTCGCGCCGCCGAAGACGGCGCGCAGGTGGGCCGAGAGGGTCTGTTCGTCATACCGCGCGCGCACGATGCCGTCGCGCAGCCAGCTTTTCGCGAACACCTCGCGGCCGAGGCGCTGATAGTGCGCGATGACCTCGTCCACCGACATGCCGGTGGCGAGGGCCGCGGCGATGATGGCGCCGGTCGAGGTGCCGGCGATGAGATCGAAGTAGTGGCTCAGGCGGAAGGCCTCGCCGCCGCCGTGCCGCGCGCGCAGCGCCGCTTCGAGGTGGCGCAGGATGCCGAGCGACAACATGCCGCGCAGGCCGCCCCCGTCGAGCGCGAGGATGCGCTTCGGACCGGGGGACTCGTAGTGCTCGTCGCGCGTGAGAACCCGGTACGCCATGCCGCCCCCCTCTCGTGAGGAGGGCATCATACGCTTCGCGGGCGAGGGACGGCGCCGCCGCCTGCCGCTGTCACGAACGGCACGCCGGCCCGCGAGCGGCCGGGTGCGGTAGTATCCGCCGCACCGCGACCGTTCGCGCCCCCCGGCGGCCCACCATCATGGCGACGCCCTTCGACCCGGAGTACGAATACATCGTCGTCGGCTCGGGCGCCGGCGGCGGCACGCTGGCCGCCCGCCTCGCCGAGGCCGGCCGCCGCGTGCTGCTGCTCGAGGCCGGCGGCGATCCCCGCGCGCTCACCGGCGACGCCGCCGCACCCACGCACCTGCCCGACCACTACGACGTGCCGGCGTTCCATTCGCTGGCCTCCGAGAACGAGGCCCTCGCCTGGAACTTCTTCGTGCAGCACCACGAGGATCCGGCGCGCGATCGCCGCGATCCGAAGTTCCGCGAGACCGTCGACGGACGCGACGTGCAGGGTTTCCTCTACCCGCGGGCCGCGGCGCTCGGCGGCTGCACCGCCCACAACGCGATGATCTGGGTGTATCCGCACAACGCCGACTGGGACGGCCTGGCGGCGGCCACCGGCGATGCGAGCTGGTCGGCGGCGTCGATGCGCGGCTACTTCGAGCGGATCGAGAACTGCCGCCACCGGCCGCTCTATCGGTGGCTGGCCCGGCTCGGCGTGAATCCGACGCGGCATGGGTGGGCCGGCTGGCTGCCCGTCGAACACGCCGTCCCGCGCGAGGCGCTCACCGACCGCCGCCTGCGGCGCGTGGTGATCGAGGCGGCGCGGGGCGCGATGCGGGCCACGCCCCGGCTGCGCGACCGGCTGCGCTGGTTCGCCCGCGGCCTCTTCGATCCCAACGACTGGCGGCTCGTGCGCGACGACTCGATCGGCATCCGCTACCTGCCGCTCACGACCGACCGCCGCCATCGCACCGGCACGCGCGAGCGCCTGCTCGACGTGGCGCGGCGGCATCCCGGCCGGCTCACGATTGGCCTCGACACGCTCGTCACGCGCGTGCTGTTCGACGACACGCAGCGCGCCATCGGCGTCGAGTACGCACGCGGCGCCCGGCTGTACCGGGCGCACGTCCGTCCGGCCGCGGCCCCCGGCGCCCCCGGGGTGGTGCGCGCGTCGCGGGAGGTGATCCTCTGCGGCGGCACGTTCAACACGCCGCAGCTGCTGATGCTCTCGGGCATCGGCCCGCCCGAGGAACTGCGGCGGCACGGCATCCCGCTGCGGGTCGCCCTGCCCGGCGTGGGCGGCAACCTGCAGGACCGGTACGAAGTGAGCGTGGTCTCCGAGATGGACTTCCCGGCCTGGGATCTCTACCGGGGCGCCGAGTTCCGCGCGGGCGACGCGGCCTACACGCGCTGGACGTCGGGGCGGGGCGGCCTGTACGGCACGAACGGGGCCGTGCTGACGGTGTTCACGAAGTCCACCGTGGCCGATGTGCTGCCGGATCTGTTCTGCATGGCGCTCGTGGCGCGATTCGACGGCTACGAGCCGGGGTACTCGACGCGTCTGGGCCTCGACCGCAACTTCCTCACCTGGGTGGTGCTGAAGGCCCACACCCACAACGCGGCCGGGCGCGTCACGCTGCGCAGCGCCGACCCGCGCGAGCCTCCCCGCGTGCACATGCGGCAGTTCAGCGGCGATGACGACCGCGATCTGCGCGCGGTGGTCGAGGGCGTGCGCTTCGTGCGTGGCCTGAACGAGCGCCTGCGCGCGCACGGCACCGGCGCCACCGAAGTGCTGCCCGGCTCGGCCGTGGCCTCCGACGAGGCCGTCGCCGACCACGTGCGCCACAGCGCGTGGGGCCACCATGCCTGCGGCACCTGCGCCATCGGCGGGGACACGCCGGCGGCGGTGCTGGACGGGCAGTTCCGCGTGCGCGGCACGACCGGCCTGCGGGTGGTCGACGCCTCGGTCTTCCCGCGCATCCCCGGATTTTTCATCGCCAGTGCCGTCTACATGATTGGAGAGAAGGCCGCCGACGCGATTCTCGCGGACGGAGCGCCGCCTCCGGGGAGGCCGTGATGCCCGTCCGCCCGGCGATTGACAATCTTCCGGAACTGCGCGCAATATGCGCGTCGTTCGCTCCCACACCATCCGGTTCTCGCTCCCTCGGAGGTCACGCTCATGGCGCTTGACGTCCAGGAGCTGTTCACGAAATCCCGTGAACAGCTCGACGAGTTGTTTCGGAATGCGGAGAGTGGCCCCATCCCGGATGGCGCTGCGAAGGGCACCGCTCTCATCGCCCCGGGCACGGCGTTCTCGGACGACCTCGCGCAGGTCGTGAACCTGTTCGCCTGGCAGGGCAAGACCTTCGATGCCGCCGGCGGCGTCCTGCGCAACCGCATCACCGCGTTCGGCCTGAACGCGATCGTGGCGGAGGTCTACCAGGGCACCAGCCTGCTCGACGGCAAGGCGTGTGTCGTCCTCGACTATTCGAAGACCTCGCTCGTCGCCAAATGGATCCGTGACGAGATTCGTCTCGTGGCGCCGCATCTGTATCTGGGGCGCGTGTACTGGGGCGAGAAGCCCGTCCTGCACTTCGCCCTCGAAGTCGAATAGCCGTCCCCCACGGCCGCCCGGCTCCGCCGTTTGCGACACGCCATCCCGGCGTGCCGCCGAGAGTGAGGTGTCAACGTGACCCGTTCCGCGTTCCGTACGGTCGTGGTGCTCGGCGTCGCCGCCGCTGGCCTGGCGGGCGTCCTCGCCTATCGCTGGTGGTTCGGGCCGCCGGTCGGCGTCGTCTTCGACGAGGCGATGTCGGCGACGCCGCGTCGCGAGGCCGCCAGCTTCCCGGCCGCCGACGAAGACTACTTCCACGACATGGACCGCACCGGACGCGGCCCGGTGGCGCTCACGCCAGACGAGGTGCGCGGCCGCAACACGTGGATCGTGTGGTCGGCCGGCAACGACGTCATGTGGGACACGCTCGGCGACAACAGCGTGGGCGCCCTCGACTTCCTGAAGGTGCTGTCATCGCATCCGTCGCAGAAGTACAGCCGGGCGTGTGATCCCGCGCGGCTCGCCGACGGCAGCTGCCAGAACCGCTGGGAGTACTTCGGACTCGTCAACGAGCCCTGTTTCGAACGCGCCTCGGCGCCCGACCCCGCGCGCATGGGGCTCTGGGTCGATCGGCGCAAGGCCGGCTGCGCCCCTGATCCGTTCGAAAACGCCGACAAGTATCCTGGCGTGCGGATCGGCGCCCGCGGCACGACCGTGAACGGCCGCCCGTTCGACACCGGCTCGTATTACGGCTATGCGACGGGCATCGTCGGCTTCCGCCTGTTCCCCAACCCGGACTTCGACGAGGCGGCGGCCCGGCGCTGGGACCCGGAGCGGTATTACACGGACCCGAGTTACTACAACGACCGCACGCTCGTGAAGCCGTACCGCGTCGGCATGTCGTGCGGCCTGTGCCACGTGGGGCCGAACCCGATCAACCCGCCGGCCGACCCGAACAACCCCGAATGGGCCAACCTGAGCTCGAACGTCGGCGCGCAGTACTTCTGGACCGACCGCATCTTCTACGAAGCGGCCGACTACTCGAGCTTCGCGTTCCAGCTGTTCCACGCCTCGCGCCCGGGATCGCTCGACACGTCGTTCGTCTCGACCGACAACATCAACAATCCGCGCACGATGAACGCCGTCTACGGCCTGCTGCCCCGCCTGCTGAACGCGAAGCGCTGGGGCCAGGAGACGCTGGCGGGTGGCGGCCGCAACAACAAGCAGTTCAACGACTACCTGAAAGACGGGCCGCTCGCGGCGCTCTTCACGGCGCCCGACACGGTGTGGACGCCGCGGGTGCTCAAGGACGGATCCGATTCAGTGGGCGCCATGGGCGCGCTCAACCGGGTCTATCTCAACATCGGCGCCTTCAGCGAGGAATGGCTGCGGCACTTCAATCCGCTCGTCGGCGGCAAGCCGATCACGCCGATCGACATCACGACGGCACGCACACATTCGGCCTACTACGCGGCCACCGAAGCGCAGACCTTCGACATGGCGAAGTTCTTCCTGAAGACCACCGACCCGCACAAGCTGGCGGACGCGCCGGGCGGGGCCGCCCTGCTCACGGCCGACGCGCCGCTGCTCACGCGCGGCAAGACGGTGTTCGCCGAGACATGTGCGCGCTGCCACTCGTCGAAGCTGCCCGAGTTCGTGAACACGCTGCTTCCCGAGGGCTGCGTGGGTCCGAACTACCTGAGCTGCTGGGACAAATACTGGGCCGCCACCGAGACGCCGCAGTTCAAGAGCGAGATGACGGCGATCGTGACGGCGCCCGACTTCCTCGACGGCAACTACCTGTCGACCGAACTGCGGGTGCCGGTCACGCTGCTCGGCACGAACGCCTGCAGCCCGCTTGCGACCAACGCACTCGCCGGCAACATCTGGGACAACTTCTCCTCGCAGTCGTACAAGGACCTGCCGTCGGTGGGCACCATCACCTGGTACCACCCGTACACCGGCGAGGCGAAGACCTACACGATGCCGGCCGGCGGGCGCGGCTACACCCGCCCGGCCTCGCTCATCAGCCTGTGGTCCACGGCGCCCTACCTGCTCAACAACTCCGTCGGCCGGTTCGAGCCGAGCCCGTCGGTCGAGGCGCGCCTGCGCGCGTTCGACGACGGCATCCGCCAGATGTTGTGGCCCGAGCGCCGCGACAAGGACTCGCTGCTCGGCGGCAGGATTCCGGGCGTGATCGACCGCGTGGGCGACCGCGCCCCGGCCGGGTACGCGGGCGAACCCGCCTATGTCACGGTGCCCGAGGGGTACCTGCCCGAGTTCCTGCAGCGGACGCTCGGCGCGCAGCGCCAGCTCTTCCCGGCGCTCTTCACGAAGGACGGCGTGCGGCTGGGGCCGATTCCCCAGGGCACGCCGATCGGCCTGCTCGCCAACCTGAACCTGCTGTCGGAAGACCGCTCGGTGCCGGCGCGGGCGCGGCAGTTCGAACGCGTCAGCTCGCTGATGGTGCGGCTCATGGAACGGCTGCACAAGCTCGGCGGCAACGCCACCAGCGAACAGGCGAAGGCGGCGTTTGCAGATCTCGTCGATCCGATGCTCGAGCTGAGCAAGTGCCCGGATCTCGTCATCAACCGCGGTCATGAGTTCGGCGCGACCCTGAGCGACGCCGACAAGAACGCCCTCATCGAGTTCCTGAAGACGTTCTAGCGAGATCCCGTGCCTGCCGTCACCACGAGTCGTCCGGCGCCGCGCGCGCACACCGGATCGGCGTTGCTGGATCTCGTCAGCAACACCGCGATGTCGCTCGTGCACGGCTACAGCCGCGTCGACCCGTTCCTGCGGCCGGCCTTCGACCGCCTGTTCCGCGACGCCGTGGCCCGCGGCGTCACGGCGCTCATCAATGCAGGGCGCACCCGTGAGGGCCTGGCCCTCGCGGAAGAGCGCCTGCAGCCGGGCGAAGAGGCACATCTCCAGTCGATCATCGACAGCTTCACCGAGCAGATGGGGCTGCTCTGGAAGCCGGGCGGGTACGAACGCGGCGGCAACACGAAGACCCACGGCATGGTGCGCGGCGAGTTCGTCGTGCACGAGCACCTGCCGCCGCACCTCCGGCGCGGGGTCTTCGCCGAACCGCGGCGCTACAAGGCCTGGGTGCGATTCTCCGGCCCTGGACCGTACTGGACGCCCGACATCGAAGACGTCGGCTTCATGAGCATCAGCATCAAGCTGCTCGGCGTGCCCGGCCCGAAGCTGATGGACGAGGAACAGCACACCCAGGACTTCACGGCGGTGTCGACGCCCACCTTCGTCACCCAGGACACCAGGGCCAACGCGCACCTGCAGCAGTGGAGCGTGAAGAACGCGCAGCTCTTCCACTTCGTGAACCTCCGGCGGCCGCACGTCTTCGACCTGCTGATGCAGGGGCTGTGGATCAAGACGCAGACCAGTCCGTTCGAAGCGCCCTACTTCAGCGGAGTGCCCTACCTGCTCGGCGAAGGACAGGCCATGCAGTATTCGGTGTGGCCCACCGACACCCGCCGCACCCCCATCCCGCGGCTGCCACGGCGGCCGCCCGACGACTACCTCCGCCAGGCGATGGCGGCGCGGCTGGCCGCCGGCGACGTGCGGCTCGACTTCCGCGTGCAGGTGCAGACCGACGCGCATCTCATGCCGATCGAGAACAACGGCGTGTTGTGGCCGGAGCGGCTGTCGCCGCGGGTGTCAGTGGCCACACTCCACCTGCCGCGGCAGCACTTCGACACGCCCGAACAGACGGCCTTCGCGCGCCGCCTGTCCTACAACCCGTGGCACGCGGTGCCCGACCATCGTCCGCTCGGCAACCAGAGCCGCGCCCGCCGCCGCATGTACTACGAGCTGTCGCAGCTGCGGCATCGGATGAACGCGGTGCCGCACTACGAACCGACGGGCGATGAGACGTTCGAGCCGGCGCCATGACTCCGCAGGCGCAGTTCTTCGTCACCGCGCCCGTGGCGGCCGGCCGCGAGGGCGAGCTCCGCCGCCTGCTCGACGGCATGAACGCGGCACCCGGGCACGCGCGCACCGACAACCCGCTCGTGCCCTTCTTCGCCTTCGACACCATCCACTTCGCGCGCTTCGTCATCGTCGACGACCAGACGCTCGACGACACGACGGCCTACGGCGGCCCGCGCGTGTCGCATCCGCCGGCGCTGGCATTTGCCGGCGAAGTCGACGGCGACCTCGACACGTTCTTCGCGCAGGCCGCCGCGCACGCGGCACCGGGACTGCGCGCACTCTTCGGCTGCTGCCAGGACGGCCCGGGCGGAGGCGACCTGGCGGCGTGGCTGCGGGCGCATCACGTGCCGGCCGCCGCGAGCTACGTCAACTGGGTGGGACGCACGGTGCGCCGGGTGCGGGAAGACGCCGCACTCTTCGAGGCCGTGCAGGGCCACCTGGCGCGCGATCGCGCGTCATTCGAGGGCCAGCCGGCGCCCGCCGTACATCTGCGGCTCAGGCAACGCGTGTGGGAGGACGTCGCCGCCGGGCGGCTCGTGCTCACGCCCGACGCGCCTACCCCCCTCGACTGGCGGCTGCGGAGGCTCGCACACGCCGTGGGCGTGCCGCTGCTGCTGCTGCTCGCTTCGCCGCTGCTCCTGCCGCTCGCGGTGGCCGGGGCGCTGCAGCTGCGCCGAGCCGAGCAGACCGATCCGGAGATCTGCCCGCGGACGCCGCCGGAGCACGTGGCGCGGCTCGCCGCCGTCGAAGACTTCGACGTCACCAACTCGTTCACCGCGATGGGCAGCCTCAAGCCCGGCCTGACGCGCCGCTGGGCCACCGTGGCGCTGCTCGGCGCGATCGACTTCGCCGCTCGGCATGTGTTCACCACGGGCCGCCTCGCGCGCGTGCGCAGCATCCACTTCGCGCGCTGGGTCTTCCTCGACGACCGGACGCGGGTGATCTTCCTGAGCAACTACGACGGCAGCCTCGAAAGTTACATGGACGACTTCATCAACAAGGTCGGCTTCGGACTGAACCTGTCGTTCTGCCACGGCATCGGGTATCCGCGCACGACGTGGCTCATCGGCGGCGGCAGCAGCGACGAGCGGAAGTTCAAGGAGTACCTGCGCCGGCATCAGATCCCGACGCAGGTCTGGTATCGCGCGTATCCGGGCCTCACCGCCGTCGATCTCGAACGGCACGCGCGCGTGCGCCGCGGCCTCGAGGCCGCCCAGCTGGGCGGCGACGAAGCACGCGCCTGGGTGGAGCTGCTGTGACGCCGCCCGCGATCGACTATCGCGACCTCCAGGGCGTGGTGCGCTTCGGCTACAAGCACCTGCACGCCGCGCGGTACGTGCTCGCCCGGGTGCGCGAGCGTGAGGCGGCCCGTGCCTGGCTGCGCGAGGCGCCGGTGACCGCGGCGGAATATTCGCTGCCGCCGCCCGACGATGCGTTGCAGGTCGCCCTCACCGCGCCAGGGCTCGACGCCCTCGGCGTGGCGGCCGCCGTACGCGACGCGTTCTCACCGGAATTCCTGAGCGGCATGACCGACGCGAACCGCAGCCGGCGCCTGGGCGACGTCGGCGCCAACGACCCGGCCTCGTGGCAATGGGGCGGCGCGAGCCGCGCGCCCCACGTGCTGCTGATGGTCTTCGCGCATCGCGGCGCGCTCGACGCCGTGGCGGCCCGCCACACCGGCTCTGCGTTCTCGCAGGCGTTCACCATCACCCACACGCTCGAGACCTCGGACCTCGACGGCGTGGAACCGTTCGGGTTCGCCGATGGCATCAGCCAGCCGTGGATCGACTGGGCGCAAGGCACGGCGCCGGCCAGCCGCGCCCTCGACTACAGCAACCTCTCGGCGCTCGGCGAGTACGTGCTCGGCTACCCGAACGAGTACGCGAAGTGCACCGATCGCCCTCTCGTCCCCGCGGATGCCGCAAGCGCCCTGCTGCCCGACGCTCTCGACGCGCCAGGACAGAAGGACGTCGGACGCAACGGCTCGTATCTCGTGTTCCGGCAGCTCGGCCAGGACGTGCGGCGGTTCTGGCAGTTCGTGCACGGCGCCGCCGGCGGCGACCTTGCCGCCGCGGAACGTCTTGCCGCCGTCTTCGTCGGGCGGACCCGCGCCGGCGATCCGCTCGTGCCGCTGTCGGCGCGTCCCGTGCCCGGCACGCCGGATGAGCAGGCCGCGCAGAATCACTTCACCTTCGATGGCGATCCGCGCGGCGTGGCCTGTCCGTTCGGCTCGCACATCCGCCGGTCGAATCCGCGCAACACCGATTATCCGGAACGGCCCGCCGGACTCACGAAGCTGCTCGCCGCCTTTGGCGCGTCGTCGAAAGGTTTCCGCGACGATCTCATCTCGGCGGTGCGGTTCCATCGCATCCTGCGCCGCGGCCGCGAGTACGGGCCGCCACTCGACCCGGCCGACGCCCTCGCGCCGGCAAGCGCCACTGAGCCCGAACGCGGCCTGCACTTCATCGCCCTCAACGCCAACATCGGCCGCCAGTTCGAGTTCCTGCAGAACGCCTGGCTCGCAAACACGACGTTCGCCGATCTGCGCGGCGAGACCGATCCGCTCATCGGCACGCGCGAACCCACACCGGGGTGTCCGGCCTCGGGCGCTTTCACGCGGCCGCGCCACGGCGCACCGGCCGACCGCGTGAACGGCCTGCCGCAGTTCGTCACGGTGAAGGGCGGCGAGTACTTCTTCCTGCCGGGCCTGCGGGCGCTGCGGTATCTCGCGGGAGGCACGTCGTGAGACTCGACACCCACACCGGACGGATCGTCCGCGCCGGGCTGCTGCTCGTGGTCGTGACGGCGGGCGCGGCGCCGGGGCATGCGCGCGCACAATCCGCGGCGGCGGCCATCCAGCGCCTGTGGTACCAGGCCTACGACCAGGGCGTGCGGGCGGCCACGGCCGGCAACTGGGCCCTGGCCATTCCCGCCCTCGAAGCCGCGCGGCGCGGCGGGCCGGCGCCGGGGCGTCGTGTGCTCTTCCAGGGTGATCGGGTGGACGTCTTCAATCCCGACTACTACCTCGGGCTCGCCTACAACGCGACCCGGCGATTCACCGAGGCGGAGGCGGCCTTCGCGCGGGTGACCGAGTCGGGCCTCGTGCGGGAGGGCGATCGCGAGTTCCAGGAACTGCGCCGGCAGGCCGCGCGGGCCACCTACGAACGCACGGTGCTCGATGCCGAGCGCGCCATCGACGCCGGTCAGTTCGCGGAGGCCGAAAAGACGCTGCAGGCCGTCGTCGGCACCCTCGCCGGCGACGATCGCGCCGGCAAGCTCGTAGCCCGCGTGCGCGAGTTGAGCGCGGCGGCACTCGCGCGAGAGACGGCGGCCGTCCCTCCCGGCGGCACGACGCCGGATGTGCGCCAGTCCACACAGGGGACGACGGTCACCATCGCCGAACCAGGTCCCACCGTGCCGGACACGGATCTCTACAAGGCCCCGCCCGAGCGCAACGTCGAGACTCGACCGGCGGCTCCCATCGCCAAGGCGCCGGATCCTCCGCGGAACGCGCGCGTCGACCCGCGTCCGACGCCTGCCGCGCCGATCGACGAGGCCCGCGCCGAACTCGAGGGCACGACGGCCTATCTCGCCGGCGACTACGACGCCGCCATCCGCCTGCTGCGTCCGGTCTTCGACATCGATCCTCCATCGTCGCGCGTGGCGTTCTACCTGGCCTGCAGCTACGTGGCGCGCGCGGCGCTGGGCGGGGTCGTCGACGAGCCGACACTCGACGAGGCGCGGCGGATGTTCACCTACGCGGGTGGCGACTCGGGACGGTTCGCCGCCGACCGCGCGTTCATCTCGCCGGTCGTGCTGCGCCTGCTCGGCTCGACCGCCACGGCCACCGCCGGGAGGGCGGCCACGGCGTCATGACCACAAGACGTGTCCGCGCGCTCACCCTCGCACTGGTGATGACGGCGGGTCTGCCACCGGCGGCCTTCGCCCAGACCAGCCTGCAGATTCCGCTGCAGTTCGACTTCCTCAACCCCGGGCCCAAGAGTCTCGCGATGGGCGGCGCGTTCTCGGGCGTCGCCGATGACGCCACCGCGACGCTGGCGAATCCCGCCGGCCTCATCCAGATCGGCCAGCGCGAGGTGTCGCTCGAAGGGCGCGTCACCAGCAACAACGCGCGGTTCCTGCAGGGCGGACGTCTCTCGGGCACGGTGCTGAACGAGGGCCTCGACACGGTGAGTGGCCCGCAATTCGGCGACAGCCGCGGCACCCACGCCGGCCCGACGTTCCTGTCGGTGGTGCTGCCCTTCGCGCGCACCGATCCGGCCGACCCGCTCGTGGGCCAGACGCGCTGGGTACTGGCGGCACAGCGGCACGAACTCGTGCGCGTCGATCAGCAGTTCCAGTCCACCGGGGTGTTCCAGCAGGCGCCCGGCGACCTGACGTCGGTGCGCGAACGGCCCCAGCAGTCCGACCGCCAGCTGTCGATCACGAGCTACGGCCTGTCGATGGCATACGCCGTGCGGCCCGGCATCGCCATCGGCGGTGGCCTGTCGCTCTATCGGTTCTCGATCGACTCGATCTTCCGCCGCTTCGACACCTTCGGATTCCTGGGCGCGCCGAACACCGGCACCGAGCTGGGCCGCTCGACGCAGGTTGGCGACGACACCGGCGTCGCTCCTAGCCTCGGGCTGCTCATCGGCACCGCCGGACGCACACGCGCCGGAGTGCTGTATCGCCACGGACCGTCTTTCACGTTCCAGACGGTGGAAGCCCTCGGCGGCCCGGAACGTGACGTCACCTTCCGCGTGCCGCACACGCTGGCCGTGGGCCTGTCGCACCGTCCGCGGCCGTCGATCCTGCTCGCTCTCGAGGTGACACGCGTCAACTACGCGCGGCTCGAGCAGGAGTTCGTGACCGACCAGGCGCGCAACACCGGCCGCGCGCAGAGTGACGAGAGCTTCCGCATCGACGACGGCACCGAGGTGCACCTCGGCGCGCAGTATCTGAAGATCGACTGGCGCTTTGCGCCGAAGTTCCGTGTTGGTGCCTGGTACGACCCGGATCACTCAGTGCGCTATCGGCCGGCCACCCCTCCCGTCACCAGGGCCGACGGGCTCTTGGACGAGCGCCATGCCACGGCGCTTTCCACCGGCGACAACCGAGTGCACGGGAGCGCCGGCCTGGGGTTGTCGATCACTCCCCGCATCGAATGGAACATCGGAGCGGACGTAGCCGCTCGCAACGTCATCGTCTCCACATCGATCATCGTGCGCGCGGGCAGCAGACCAGGAGGCAGCCAATGACGCCGCTCAACGAACGTCTGTCGTCGCTCGTCTTCGTCGTCGCCATCGTGAGCGCAAACGGCGCGTGTGGAGGAGGCGGAGGGGGTGGGGGCGGCACGGGTCCGACACCGCCACCGCCGGCGGCAGCGACGCTGACATCGCTCTCGGTCAACCCGGCCACGGTGGTCGGCGGCTCGCCGTCTACGGTCACGGCGACGCTGTCGGCCGCCGCCCCGGCGGCGGGCGCGTCGGTGACCCTCAGCAGCAACAGCGCGACGGTGGCGGTGCCCGGCACGATCGCCATCGCGGCGGGCGGCACCTCGGGCACGGCACAGGCGACGACCACGACCGTGAACGCGAGCGCCACGGCCACGCTCACCGGCTCGTTCGGCGGCGCCTCGCAGACTGTGAATCTGGTCGTTGATCCGCCGCCGGTGGTGGCGCGCTTCACCGTCAATTCGCCCACCAGAGGCGCCGACGCCTGTCAGCTCAGCAACAACGCCCCGCCAGACTGCGTGCTCGACGGTTCGGCTTCGACCGGCGCCGGCAACGTCGTGCTCTGGATCTGGCGCTTCACGGTTGGTCCCGACAGCGAGGATTCGCAGACCACGGTAGCAACGACACAGCCCTCGGCGAGTTGCACCCTCTTCAGCCGCGAGCCGGCCACCACTGCGGACGGCCAGACGTTCATCCAGATGCGAGTCCAGCTCATCGTGCGTGACGCGGCGGGCCGTGACAGCGCGCCGCTCGTCAACAACAACGTCCGCGTCTTTCCGCAACGGACCTGCGGCCGGGGCTTCTAGTGCGATCATCCCCCTCCCGATGATCTTCATCAGCTACTCGCGCACCGAGCACGAATCGCGGCTCGCCACGTTCCTCGAACGCAGCTTCGCCGCCGCGAAGCTCGACGTGTGGCGCGATACGACGCAGATCCGCGTCGGCGAGGCGTTCGCGAAGGAAATCGAGGACGGCATCCGGGAGGCGACGTGGATCGTCTTCCTCGTGTCGAACTCGTGGCTCGACAGCGCCTGGTGCCAGAACGAGCTGACGCTCGCCATCAAACATCACGGCTCAGCGGCCCGCTGCCTGCCGGTGCTGCGGGCGCCGTCCGACCGCGTCGGCAAGCGCCTGCCCGTGCCGTTCAAGGAGCTGAACCTGCTGACGTGGCTCGAAGACGAACGTGACCCCGGCGCGAAGCTCGCGGAGCTGCACGCGCGGGTGTCGGGCCGGAATCTGCGGGCCGACGAGCTCTCCGCGTCGGGCGCCAGCCTCATCGCCGCCGCCGGCCTCGGCGGCCTCGTCGACGAGTTGCGCGGCGCAATCGCCGCCGCCCCCACCCTGGATCCGCCCTCCTTCCATTGTGATCGCGCGCCGCAGTGGACGACCGTGTCGGAGCTGCTCGGCAGCGGCCGCCACGACCTGGCGGTCGTGCGGGGGCCGTCGGGGGAGTACCACGAACATTTTCTCGACCGCGTCACGCGCGCGTTGCCGCAGAAGCCCGATCGCACCATCGTGCCGGTGCGCTGGCAGCGTCGCCCGGTCGGGCGCGACGACTTCCTGGCCTCGCTCGCCACGAGCCTCGGCGTGGCCGATCCCGGCCGGCTCGGCGACCATCTGCGCCAGCGCCTGTCGCAGCGCCACCTCGTGCTCGTGCACAGCTGCATCCGCGGCGACTTCGACGACGACGATCTGGTGGCCTACTACGCGTCGTGGCTGCCAGACCTCGTCGGCGACGCGCGCGGCCCGCATCACCTGAAATGTGTGCAGGCGCTCGAGTGGAAGAGCGAGGCCCTCTTCAAGCGGCTGCTCGGCTGGGGCGCGAAGGGCGACGACGACCGCACCGCGGCCGAACAGCTCGTGGAGCGCGTGGAGGCGGGGCAACGTCAGCTCACGGTGGTGCGGCTGCGTGAGCTGGCGCCCATCACCGACCAGGAACTGCGGGACTTCTGCGAGGCGTGGGTGGAACCGCGGCATCGGCAGCCGCTCATCGGCGAGGTGGCGCGCGCCGGCCGCACGTCGGAAGAGCGGCTGCGGGCCATCGACAGGTATCTGTTGCGAGCGAGGACACATGAGCGAGATGCGGTCGTGGAAACGGTTTCGCGGTGACGGGCGCGGCCCGGACGGCGGGGCGGCGGTCACACGCGGTGAAGCAGGCCGCTATCTGGCGGATGACGACCTCGTCACGGCGGTGAACACCGCGCTCGTCGTCGGCCGGCCGTTGCTCGTCACGGGCGAACCCGGCTGCGGCAAGACCATGCTGGCGTGGGCGCTCGCCGCCGAACTGGGCCTCGGCGACGTGCTCGCGTTCCACACGCGCAGCGACCATCAGGCGCGCGATGTGCTCTACACCATCGACCACCTGCAGCGCTTCTACCACGCGCAGGTGGGCGACCAGCGCGCCGCCGAGCCGGAGAAGTACGTGCGCTGGCAGGCCCTCGGCGAAGCGATCCGCGGCGACCGTGAGCGGGTCGTGCTCATCGATGAAGTCGACAAGGCGCCGCGCGACTTCCCGAACGACCTGCTCGACGAAATCGACCGCATGGAGTTCAGCGTGCCCGAGTTCGGCTGGGCCTTCCAGTCGACCGCACGGCCGATCGTCATCATCACGAGCAACAGCGAACGCCAGCTTCCCGATCCGTTCCTGCGGCGCTGCGTGTATCACTACATCCCGTTCCCGGCGCGCGATCGGCTGCACGCCATCGTGCAGCAGCGGGCCGGCGACGGCGTGGTGCCGGCGCGCCTGCTCGAGGCGGCGCTCGATCGCTTCTTCGCGCTGCGCGACGTGCCCGGCATCGAGAAGAAGCCGGCCACGGCCGAACTGCTGATGTGGATCCGCGTGCTCACCGAAGCCGGCGTGGAAGCCAGCCAGCTCGAAGGTGCGGGCCTCGGCGCGCTGCCGTTCAAGGGCGCCCTCATCAAGACCGAACACGATCGCCGGCTTCTCGAGCGCCAGTAGCCTCCGTGCCGTCGCTGCCGTTCTCGCGCCTGCTCGATGTCCTCCGCACGCGAGGGGTGTCCCTCGGCGTGCGTGAGTACATCGCGTACGCCGACCTGTGGCAGCGCCTCGACGGCGCCTCCGCGGCCGATCTGCGCCGCGCGTCGGCCGCCCTGCTCGGCACATCCGCCGAGGACGTGCGGCTCGTGCTCGACACGTTCGACGAGCTGTACGGACCTCCCCCGGCGATCCCGGCCCCGCCGCCTCCGCCGCCGCCCGTCAGCTGGTGGATGCACGTGCGTCGCCGCGTCGCGTCACCCACCGTGCTCTGGGCGGCCGGCGCGCTCGCGGTGATGCTCGCGGCCCTCGGCGTGTGGGGGGCCACGCTCATGAACGCCCCGCTGCCGTCGCCGCCGGAGGCACGGCTGACACTGCCCGAGCCCTATCGGCCGGCGCCGCCCGGCACCACCATCGGTCTCGGGCGCGACGTGCCGCCGGGTCCGCCGCCCGACGTGCCGCCACCGCCGCGTACCGTGAACTGGCAGCTCCTGCTGCCGGCGCTCGCCGTGGCCGCGATTGCGACGCTCATCGCGTTCCAGCGGCCGCGGGCCAGTGCGGCGGAGAAGAAACGCCGCGAGCGGGCGTGGCGCCAGGCGCGGGCGTCGCTCCCGGGGCCGGCGACGTTCTCGCTGCAGCCGGCCGCACCGGTGCCCTGGTTCGACCGGCGTGATCTGGAAGACGCCGCAACGCTGCTCGGGCGCGCCTTCACGACCGGCCTGCTGAGCAGCCGCCTCGACGTGCGGCGCACCGTGCACCTCACGATCGCGGGGGGCGGCCTGCCCACCTTCGTGTTCGAAGCCTCGGCGGCCACCGGCGCGCTGCTGCTGCTCGAGGACGTCGGCCCTGAGATGGAGGCGTGGCGCGCGAAGACGGCGGCGTTCGTGGCGGCGCTGGGGCGCCAGGGCATCCGCCTCGATCGCTGGGTCTTCGAGGGCACGCCGGCGCTCGTCGGCCGCGAGGTGACCGGCGAGCGGATCGCTCTCGAGGAGCTGCGGCGCCGCTCGGTGTCGAACGGCGTGCTCGTCATCAGCAGCGGCAGCGGTCTCACCTTCGACACGCCGTCGCCGGGCCCCGACTGGCGCGACGCGCTGGCGTCATGGACACGCCGGAGCTGGCTCAACCCGGTGGTGTCACCCGCGGCGTGGCGGCCGGCGTGCGCGGCGCTGCCGGTGAACGTCTGGCCCTTCACCGGCGACGGTGTGCTCGAAGCCGCCGCGGATCTGGCGGTCGATCCGGATGGGCGCCGCGGACGGCGTCCCGCCGCCACGGCCGCCCACACGGTGCTGGCCGACGACGTCGAACGCCTGAAGCGGCTGGTCGCCGTGGCCGGACACCCCAGCCTGGAACTGGTCGAGACGCTCCGCCGGCGGTTCCTCCCTGATACCCCCGAAGACACGGTGCTCTGGGTGCTGCGTGATGCCGCCCACGGCTCGACACGCGAGGTGCGCCTGCCCGAAAGCGAAGTGCAGCGCCTGGTCGCGGCCGAACGGCGCGAAAATCCGGAGCGCGAGCGGGCGGTGCGCACGCTGGTGCTCGATCTGCTGGCATCGCAGCCGCCGCCGCCCGGATCGGTGGCGGCCCTGCGCTGGGAGCTGGCGGTCGCAACCCAGCGCCTGGCGCTCGCGCACCTCGACGGGCACGATGCGGAGGCGCCGCTCGGCAGTCTGCGGCGGCTCGCTGAGAGCCCGATCTGGGACGAAGTGGACGAGTCGATACGCGGGCTCGCCGGAGCCAGCGGGCGCCTCGACGTGGGCCGCCAGGCGGCGGATGGCCATCTCGACGCCCCGCACGGGCTGCCCGCGGGCGCGGCGGCGCCGTCCTCGCCACTGCGCTGGCTCACGCCCCGGCCGCTCGAACTCGCCGTGGCCGCGGTGGTGGCCGGTGTGGTCATTGCCGGCCTGCAGGCGGCCGGCGCCCTCACCGGGGCGGCCATCGATCACGTGCAGGACGCCTATCGTCTCGAGTTCACCGCCGCCGTCGCCGACCCGGCCAGCGCCGGCGTGCTCGTCGTCGCGCGCGGGACGCTCCCGGCCGAGGCGTCGACGGCGCAGCTCTACCGCGACGGCGCGCCGTTCGGCGACGCGTTCGACGTGCCCCAGGGCAGCGTCGTCGAACGTCCGGTGGCGGTGGCCGATGCCGGACACCACTTCCAGGTGCGGGCGACCCTGCCGCGCGGCAACCTCGCACTCAGCAACACCACCTGGGTCGCCGCGCCCACCGCGGCCGCGGCCGTGTCGGTGAACGCGCTGCCGTGGGCGATCGCGCGAATCCTCGACGCGCAGGGGAGCCAGCCGGTCGCCACCGGCGACTTCACGACGCCGTTCGTCGTGCGCCTCCTGCCGGGCCGCTACGTGATCGAACTCTCCCATCCGGATTTCGAGGTCGTCAGGCAGCCGGTGGACGTCGAGGCGGGCCGCGACGCGCAGGTGCGCGTGACGCTGCCCGGATTCGACCCGGCCGCCACGGCGCGGCAGCTGGCCCCGCCGGCGAGCAAGCAGTAGCCGGCGACCGAGCCGACGGAACAAGCCGTAGACCGTCTACGTCTCAGGGCTGTAGACGGTCTACACCCATGCCCCGAACCCCTGACGATTCGCGCCTGGACCTGCTCCAGGGCACCCTCGACATGCTCATCCTGCGCACCCTGCAGTGGGGGTCGCAGCACGGCCACGGCATCGGCCAGATGATCCGCACCCAGTCCGACGAACTGCTCAAAGTCGAAACCGGCTCGCTCTACCCCGCGCTGCACCGCCTCGAGAAACGCGGCTGGCTCAGCGCGAAGTGGGGCATCAGCGAAGCCAATCAGCGGGCGAAGTACTACGCCCTCACCGCCGCCGGCAAGGCGCAGCTCGTGCGCGAACAGGATCGCTGGACGCAGCTCGTCACCGCGATCGGCCGGATCATGCAGCCGATAGACGGCAAGGAGTGACGCCATGCGCCCCGACGAGCGTGAGATCGACGACGAAATCCGCGGCCACATCGCGCTCGCCATCAAGGAGCGCGTGGATCGCGGCGAGGATCCGGAGGCGGCGCGGCGCGCGGCCTGGGCGGAGTTCGGCTACATGCCGCAGGTGCGCGAGTCGGTGCGCCAGGTCTGGTACAGCCGCTGGTTCGACGCCGCCGCCGACTTCGCGCGCGACATGCGCGTGGGTGTGCGGTCGCTCGCCGGCGCCAAAGGACTCGCGCTGGCCGTCGTCATCACGCTCGGGCTCGGCATCGGGGCCAACGCCGCCATCTTCAGCGTGGTGCGCGGCGTGCTGCTCACCCCGCTCGTGAATCGCGACGAGGACCGCCTCATCTACATCCGCCAGGGATCGGCCACGCCCGGCGCCGAGAACATGACGTTCTCGGTGCCGGAGATCGAGGACCTCTCGGCCCGCGTCACGTCGGTTTCGGCCTTCGGCGACTTCTCCACCATCGACTTCACGATGATCGGCATCGGCGAGCCGCGCGTGGTGCACGCCGGCGTCGTGAGCGGCACGTTCTTCGAGGTGATGGGCCTGCGGCCGGTGCTGGGCCGCCTGCTGCAGCCGACGGATGACGGCCCCGGCGCCGCCGGCGCCGTCGTGCTCACACACCGATTCTGGTCCACGGCGCTCGCGAGCGATCCGGGCGTGCTGGGCAGGACGATTCGTCTGGATACACGCACCGCGACGGTGGTCGGCGTGCTCGAGCCGTCGGTGCCGTATCCGGTGGATACCGAGATCATCGCCAACGTCGTGACCAGCCCGCATCATCTGGACGCCTTGATGGTGACCGGCCGCACGCACCGCATGACCGAACTCTTCGGCCGGCTGAAGCCCGGTGTCACCGTGGAGCAGGCACGCGCGGAACTGCAGGCCGCGCATGCGGCCATGCGAAGCGCACATCCGGAGGACTACGCCGGCCGCGCCGAGGTGCACGTGAGCGTGCGCACGCTGCGCGAGCAGATCGCCACGCCGGCCCGGGCCATTCTGCTGCTGCTGCTCGCGACGGCGGGTGTGGTGTTCATCGTGGCCTGTTCGAACGTGGCCAATCTGATCCTGGCGCGATCGGTGCGCCGGGAAGGCGAGCTGGCCGTGCGCGCGGCCCTCGGCGCGAGCCGCGGCGCGCTCCGGCGCACGCTGCTCGCCGAAAGCCTCGTCCTCTGCGGCGCCGGCGCCCTCGTGGGCGTGCTGCTGGCTGGTCCGCTCGTGACCTTCGTGGCGCGCTTCGCGGCACGCTACTCCGTGCGCGCCCTCGACGTCACGATGGACGCCAGCCTGCTCTGGATCGGCGTGGCGCTCGCGATGGCCGCCTCGGTGCTGCTGGCGTGGATTCCGCGCCTGCCGGCCGCCGAGACCTCCACGAGCGGCTCGCTCGCCACCTCCGGCGGCCTGCGTATCACGCCGGGCACCAATCGCCGCCTCCGCCTGTTCGCCACCGCGCAGGTGGCCTTCTCGTTCGTGCTGCTCGTGGGCGCCGGCATGCTGCTCGCCGCCCTCGTCTCGCTGCAGACCACGACAGCCGCCGCCAACGCGAAGACCGTGCTCGCGATCGACGTGCCGCTGCCGATCCAGGCCTTCGGCCCGAAGACCATTACGTTCGTGGACGAGGCCATGCGGCGCATCGCGGCGCTGCCCGGTGTGTCGCGCGTGGCGGCGGGCAACGTGGTGCCGTGGCGCGACGTCGGAAAGTTCGGACCCTTTACGTTTGGCGCGGAAGGGTTCACCCCGGCCGACGGCGCCGACCAGCCGCTGGCCGTGCTGCGCAACGTGACGCCCGGCTACTTCGCGACGCTCGGCGTGCCGCTTGTCGCTGGCCGAGACTTCACCGACGACGACCGCGGACGTGGCGAACTGGTCGTCATCGTGAGTCAGACGCTGGCCACGCGTCTCTTCCCGAACGGCGAGGCCCTGAATCGCCAGCTGTGGTGGACCGACCCGGTGTTCGGCGACGCGAAGCGCCGCATCGTGGGCGTGGCCGCGGACCTGAACGACGACAGCGTGCTGCCGCTGCCGGCGATGACCGTCTACCACCCGTTGCGGCAGATTCCCTTCGGCGGGCGGCTCTTCGTGCAGGCGGCCGGCGGCGATCCCTACGCGCTCGTCCCCGCCATCACCCGCGCCATCCACGAGATCGCGGCCGAACAGCCGGTGGAACGCGCCGCGACGCTCGAAGACGTGCGCGCCGCCCTCATGACGCCCGACCGCGTGAACGCGTTCGTGGTCACCGGGTTTGCCGGCGTGGCGCTGGCGATTGCGATCGTGGGCGTGGCCGGCGTGCTCGCCTTCAGCGTGAGCGCCCGCACCCGCGAGTTCGGCGTGCGGCTGGCCATTGGCTCCACGCCGCGCGACCTGCTCACGCGCGTGCTGCGCGAGGGCATCGGGATCGTGATCGTGGGGATCGTGGCCGGCGTGGGCCTCGGCTACGCGCTCGCCGCGCTGGGCGCGAGCTACGTGGACGGGCTGCGCCTGCCAGGACTCGTGCCGGTAGCTGGCGCCGCGAGTGTGCTCGCGGTGGCCGCCGTGGCGGCGGCGCTGCTGCCGGCGCGGCGAGCCGCGCGCGTGGACGTGCTGCGGGCGCTCAGAACCGAGTAGCCGCGCGACCGAGCGTCAGGAGATCGAATAGCGGCGCCGGACCGCCTTCACCTTGCCCTGGTCGTCGGGCACGAGCACGTGCGTGGCGCCGGGCGGCAGCGCGCCGCGTCCGGCCGGCACCGCCTGCCCGGTCTTCACCAGCATCTCGAGGTAGGCGGCTTCGTCGGCCTTCGTGACCTTCTTCGCCGCCGTCTTCTTCTTCGTCGCGACCTTCTGCGTCTTCGCCGTCTTCGAGGACGATGACTTCACGGGCGCACGTTTCGTCGGCTTGGGCATGACACCGTCCTGCCCCGATAGTACCGCGCCCGGGCCGGCCGTCAGCAGCACTCGAAGGCGATACGCTTCAGCTCGGCCGCACCGTTTGCCGCCGGCGCCAGGTAATGAGTGGCGTGTTTGCGCGTCTTCGAAAGCGCCGCCACGAGCCCACGTTTTGCCTGCTTCGTGCTGCCCATCGACACGCGGCCGCGTACGATGAGCGCTTCACAGAACGCGTGCAGTTCGGTCGAACGCTGGCTGCTCGTGGTGTCGCGGGCCGCCATGCCGGCCATCATGGTGGCCGGCCCGACACCGGCGTCGTCCACCGACGGCGCGCAGACGTAGAGTGTCTTCATCCCCAGGCCGAGCGATCCGCCGTCGATGGCGATGCGCACCGCGCGGTCGCCGCCGGCCGCCCGGGCCACGCGCCGCCCGCCGCTCGTGGCCGAGAACCGCGCCGCCGCGGCCGCCGCACGCGCGCTGCCCACGCCGAGGGCGCCGGGCGCGGCGAGCGAGCCCACCGGCATCAGGTTGCGGCGCACGAAGGCCGACGTCAGCGCCTCCGCGTACTTGCCGCCGAAGAGGGTACCGTCGGCCAGCACGATCTGCTCGGCGACCGACTGGAAGAACTTCGAACTGACCGAGGCGTCCACGACGGCACGCGCGAGCAGGCGGCCCATGTCGGCGGTTGCCTGTTCCACGTCGTCGCTCGCCGGCGACGCCGCCAGCGTGAGCGCCATGCCGCCGAGCGCTTCGAGGAAGGCGCCGGTGAAGACACGCGACAGATTGTGCGGCGCGCGCGTGAGTTGCGAGGCCGGACCGGAAGCCGGCAGTGTGAGCGGATCCACGTAGAGGAACGTGTTGGCCGCGTTGCGCAGGCTGTCGCGGTCCACCGCCGACGGCGACCGCTGGCGGATCGCGAAGCCGAGCTGCTCGGCCACGCGCGACACCGACGAGTTGCGCCGCAGGTTGCCGTCCGTTTCCTCGAGCACCGCCTGGCGCACGGTGGGCAGTTGCAGCGCGGTCAGGATGGCGCTCATGTCGCCGAACGACTCGTGGAAGGCGGCGGCTTCGATCGACGCGATCTCGAAGAGCACCGGCTTCAGCGTGTCGAGCACGGCATGGCCGAGCTCGTGTGCCACGACGTCCGGACTTTCGCCCGAGAACACCGTCACGTTGCGCCCCGAGGTGACGTCGCGCACCGTGTCGTGGAAGAACGAGAGGCCCTGCTTGATGTCTTCGGCCGGGAAGTCCGTGCGCGCGTAGTAGGCGTTCAGGTCCACGCCGTCGTCGAGCCGCACGGGCAGCGAGGCGCCGACATCGCGATGCCAGGCCTTCGCGCCGGACGCGGCCCAGAACGCGGCGGAGCGCCGCAGCGACTCGGCCGCCGTCCAGTAGCGGAAGCCGGCGCTGCCCGCGCTGTGCACGCGGGCCTCGGGCGCGGTGGCCGGGGCGATGATTTTCGTCCGCAGGGTGCGGCCGGGCATGGAGGGTGCCGGACGCTGCAGGATGGGCAGGCCGCCCATCGGGTCGGTCTGCCACGCCTGGATGGTGGCGCGCCGGGCGCTCGCCTGCCGCTTTGCCTTCTTCGCCGTCGTCTTCTTGCTCATGACACAGCCTCCTGCCATCTCTATGGACGGACACAGCGCCCGGGTTTCTAGCGGACCGAGCCTCCGGCGCCGAGGCGCGGAGATCGTGCGGCGGCGGCACGTCGATCGAACCACGGCCAGGCGACGTTCTCGAGCTGGCGAGCCTGACGCCAGACGTAGTCCCAGGCGGGCGGCGCGGCGCGATTGCGAATGAAGGTGATGAGCCGGCGCCGCACGGTGTTCAGGTAGTCGAGCGCCAATGGATCCTGGGCATTGGCGATGCCGCGATTGTATGCGCCGATGGCGAGCGCCAGATCGCCGCGGGACTCGTCGAGGAGCAACGACAACCACAGGGCGGCAAAGCGCGTCCCGAGCCACGGGTTCAGATAGTCGTCCTCGCTGAAGGTGGCATCCACCATCCCCACCGCGTGCAGGGCGCGCATCCGGCGACGCGCATAGTCGGACGCCATCCCGAGGCCCATGTCGATCGAGCCGTCCCGGTTGACGTAGCGGGCGCGGTGCTCGAACCACGACTCCGTCATCACGATGGCGGCCAGCGTGTCGGCGCCGGTGGCAGGCGGCAGCCCGTACCGCCGGCCCAGATGATAGAACCCCGCCCAATAGGCCGCCATTTCCCGGTATGCGACGGTGCGGATCGGCTGGGGCACGTCGTCCCAGTCTTCGGTCCGCATCCGATCCCACGTGGTTGGGTTGGCCAGCAGGTCGCGGTATTTCAGCAGCATGTTGTCGAGCGCGGCTTCCCGCAGCGACACCTCGACGTTGTTCCACTCGGCCAGATGCATCCGCCGCCAGAGGGCCGGGCTCGTCCGCACCTCGTCCGCCGTGGTTCGCCACGGCGCAAACTGTCCGCCTGAGAAGACGGTCAGCTGCACGGGCGTGTCGTCCACGAACAGGCTGGCGATGTCAGGGGCGGCCACCGCCGGAAGCTCCGGCTGCATGAAGCGTTGGTACCAGCGCAGACCGGCAGCAGCGCCGGCCGCGCAGACGAGCGCGGCCACCATGAGGGCGGCGACGCCCGGTCTCATGGGTAGGGTCCAGGCAGCCGATTGCGTTCGCGCCGGCAAGGCCGTATCGTGACGGACGCCATGTCACAGCGCAACTCCCGCTTCGTCACCTCCCTCGTCTCCGCCCTGGTGCTGGCCGGTGTCACGGCGTTCGCGCAGACCCCTGCGCCCGGGCAGGTCTTCCGCACGGCGCAGCACGACTTCCGCCTGGAAGTGGTGGCGATGCTGCAGCATCCGCATTCGATCGCCTTCACGCCCGAAGGCGACATGCTCATCACCGAGCGCCCCGGCCGGCTGCGCATCGTGCGGCAGGGCAAGCTGCTGCCCACGCCCGTGGCCGGACTGCCCGATGTGCTCTTCCTCGGCAACGGCGCCACGTCGCAGGATGGCCGCGAACAGGCCGGGCTGCGCGACGTGGTGCTGCATCCGCAGTTCGCGTCGAATCGGCTGCTCTATCTGAGCTACGTGAAGCCCGGCCCGAACGGCTACGGCAACCTGGCCGTGGCGCGCGGACGCTACGAGAACGATCGCCTCACGAACGTGCAGGACGTCTTCGTGGCCAACGCACCCGGGAACGGCACGAACCGCAGTTCGATGTGGGGCGGACGTATCGCCTTCGACAAGGCGGGCTACCTCTTCGTCACCCTCGGCGATCGACAGTGGCCGGCCGTGGCGGATCTGAATCGTCATCCCGCGCAGGACCTGCTCACGCACAACGGCAAGACCGTGCGCCTGCACGACGACGGCCGCGTGCCGAAGGACAACCCGTTCGTGGGCAAGCCGCACGCGCTGCCCGAGATCTGGACGCTGGGCCATCGCAACGCGCAGGGCATGGCCTTCCACCCGACGACCGGCGACCTCTTCCAGAACGAACACGGCCCGCAGGGCGGCGACGAGATGAACGTGATCGTGCCCGGCATGAACTACGGCTGGCCGGTGATCGGTTACGGCGTGAACTACACGACGGGCCTGGCGATTCACGAAGGCACGCACAAGGAGGGCTTCACGCCGCCGGCGCACGTCTGGGTGCCGTCGATTGGGGTCTCCGGGATGATCTTCTACACCGGCGATCGCTTCAGCGGCTGGAAGGGCGACATGCTCGTGGGCGGCATGAGCGGTCAGCGGCTGGTGCGCATGCGCATGAGCGGCAGGCGCGTGCTGGCCGAAGAGATTCTGATTCAGGGCATGGGCCGCATGCGCGACGTGCAGCAGGGGCCCGACGGCGCGATCTACGTGTCGATCGATGCCAACGTGCGCGGCGTGGACGGCGAAGCCACACCGGTTTACCGGCTCGTGCCGGTGGAACGCGCGGCGACGGCGACGAAGCGCTGAGACGACTACGGCAGGTCGGTACGCGTGATGGGTGCCATGTCCGACGGCGTCGCCGGCATGAGCTTCGTCCAGGTGACGGTGCCACCGCCGAGCCGCAGGCGGATGTCGAGGATGCCGAGGAACGACACCTCACGATCGGCAGACTTCACGAGCAGCGCGCCGTCGCGGTTGCGTGCCAGCCAGATCTCGCGCTCCAGCGGCTTCACGGGATCATCGCGCACGGCCACGAGCCGCCAGGCGTCGTCGCACTGCCGGCCCGACAGGCCCGCCTCGATCGAGAAGAACGGGCCGAGCTCCGTGACCTGCGCCACGTAGCGCGCGGGATCCGTGATGCGGTCGTTACTCAGTACCCGTTCGCGCCAGCGGGCGTACTGCTCCGGACGCTGGGCGCGAAACTGGCGCGCCTGCGCCAGGAACTCGGCGCGATCCATGTGCCAGGTGGCGTTCTGGATGCCATCCGGCGCACCGTGGATCGTGAGCCGCACCTCGTAGCCGTAGTTGCCCGGACGCGGCGTCGTGAGAAACGCGCTCATGAGCGCGTCGTCTGCCGGCACGTAGGTGCCGCGCAGGTCGGGACACACCTCGCCGGAGGTCGGCACTCTTGCTGGTGGCACCGCCTCGAAGCCAGGTGGTGCTCCGCTGCAGGCGGTCACCACGAGGGCAAGCGTCGCGGCCGAGAGCAGCCGCAGGGGACGAGCCGGGCAGACGCGCATCGTCATCATTCTCGCCCACGATGCGCCGCGAGGAAGTCGCGGACGCGGGTGCGATACGCATCGCCGGTGAGGCGCAGCGCCTGACCGTGGCCGGCGCCCTCGACGATCCAGAGGTCCACTCGCGAGGGATTGGCCTCTCGGAGCCGCTCGGCGTGCG
>CADEFD010000013.1:5919-24366 GCA_902826515.1 uncultured Acidobacteriota bacterium | reverse complement strand
ACGATCCAGAGGTCCACTCGCGAGGGATTGGCCTCTCGGAGCCGCTCGGCGTGCGCCGGCGGCGAATTGTCGTCGAGCGCCCCGTGGATGACGAGCACGGGCGGTCCGTCACGAGCGACGACCGCTTGCGCGGACGCCTCCCCTAACCACGCGCCGTAGCGAAGACGCGCGTAGAGGAAGCCGAGCTCGATGGCTGGACGCAGCAGCGTCTGCCCCACGAGGCGCGGCACGTGCAGGCGCTGACTGATGCGGTCGTAGGCCACATCCCGCAGGCTCGAATACGGCGAGTCTGCGACGACCGCACACACCCGCGGCGCATCGGCCGCGTGAATGGCCACGGCGGCGCCGAGCGACGTGCCGAAGAGATAGAGACAACCGTCTGCACGCGCCTCCTGCGTGAGCCGCCCGAGCCACCGACGCGCGTCGTCGGCTTCCAGCACGCCGAAGGTGCTGAGCTCGCCGCCGCTCTCGCCATTGGCGCGCAGGTCCGCGAGCAGCGTGGTGTGCCCCTGCGCCACGAACATCCGCGCGGCCTCGAGCACGCCGGCCCGGTTCGCGACGATGCCGTGGAACACGAGCACCACATCGCCTGAAGGACGAGCGGGCGTCATGAGCCAGCCGTGATGTGTGGTGCCGTCCGCCGCGGACATGCTGACGGCGCGCAGGCTGGCGCCCAGCTCCGCCGCGAGTGCCTGCGCCTTCGCCGTGTCGTCTGCCGTGAGCGGCGCCCGCGGACGATGGAGCGCCGTGTCTGTGGCGTAGACGCCGCCGGCGAGGCAGACGATCAGGTAAGCTCCCGCGAGCAGCGCAAGGCGCGTCATTGCGCTGTGGATGGTAGCAGCCCGCCGCGCAACGCGAGGAGCGACGCCGATGGACACCATCGATGCCGACCATGCCGTTCGAGGAATGGACCGCTACCGTGGACACCCTTTGCCGGCGCCACCTGAGGTGCACGTGGCATGACCTCTGCGGCGAAGAGCAGCCGCTCCGGCAGTCCTACGAGATGGGCGATGCCCCGCTGACGTTCGTCGAGTGGTGGGCCGAGAAGTACGACCTCTACTGGGTGGATCCGACGAACAAGTGGGACGCGTGGTCGTGAGCTATTCTGCCAGAGTGTCTGACATGGCCATCCGCCGGAGCGTGCCTGCCTACTACTTCGCGACGGTCAGCGAGTTTCTAAGCACGCCGACGGAAGCGGTCGTCGGAACCCTAGTCATCAATGACCAGTTCGCTCAGCTTGACGCCCAGCAGCGCTCCGCGTGGCAGGAAGAGATCGAAATTCTTCGCGGCACACTCGCTGGCATCGATGGCACGGTCTTCCTCGAATTCGATATCCCAAGGCTGGGGAGCCGGATTGACGCCGTGCTCGTTTCTGGCGCCGCAGTGTTTCCCATCGAGTTCAAGTGCGGCGAGGCAACGTTCTCGACTGCCGCGGTGAATCAGGCCTGGGACTATGGGCTGGACCTGAAAAACTTTCACGCCTCCAGTCATGACGCAGAGCTATTTCCATTACTGGTGGCTACTCGAGGTGAGAGAGGCGACCCGTCCTGGGCTCATCCGCATCCTGACGGCGTGAGGCCTCCTCGTCGGGCCGTCCCAGCAGAGCTGCGCACAGCCCTACTGGATGGGCTTGCAGAGGCAAAGGGCTCGCCGATCGATGCCGAGCTGTGGGGACGAGCACCCTACCAGCCCACCCCTACGATCGTCCAAGCAGCCCGGGCTCTCTACGCGAGGCACACTGTGGCTGCCATAACTCGCAGCGACGCCGGCGCGAAGAATCTGGGCATGACGGCCCTTGCCGTGGAAGCGGTTATCGAACGCTCTCGAGCCGATCGCCAGAAGGCGATTGTCTTCGTCACAGGGGTCCCCGGCGCCGGTAAGACCCTCGTAGGCCTCGATGTGGCCGCTCGTCGTCGCGACCTTGGAGACGCTCGTGCGGTGTTCCTATCAGGCAATCAGCCACTTGTGTCGGTCCTTCAAGAAGCTCTGACTCGCGATGAGCTGCAGCGCAAAGGGCCAGGCGCCAGGAAGGGCGCCATTCGGCAGGCCGTTAAACCCTTCATTCAGAACATCCACCACTTTCGGGATGAGGGCGTCAGAAAGCCGAACGACGCGCCGTATGACCACGTCGTCATCTTCGATGAAGCCCAGCGTGCATGGGACAGGGAGATGACTGCGGACTTCATGAAGCGTCGAAAAGGAATCGCGAACTTCATGCAGTCCGAGCCGGAATTCTTGATTTCTTACCTCGACCGGCATGCGGAGTGGGCCGTAATCGTATGTCTTGTTGGAGGCGGCCAGGAGATCCATCGTGGCGAAGCCGGAATTTCAGCGTGGCTGGCCGCCGTCGGATCGGGATTCCCTGGCTGGCATACCTACATCTCGCCAGATCTCCATGACTCCGAGTATGCGGCTGGCTCCGCGATCGCCGAGTTGGCCGAAGGCGCAACGGTGGTCACGGATACGCGGTTTCATCTGGCGACGTCGATGCGGTCGTTTCGTTGCGAGCACGTGTCGGCCTTCGTGAAAGCTGCTCTCGACTGCGATCACGATGCCGCGCGAGAACACCTGCGGGCAGTGATCCAGCGCTACCCGGTTGTAGCGACGCGCGACCTGGCGGAGGCTAAGAGGTGGCTGAGGAACCACGCGAGAGGCACCGAACAGGTCGGCCTGGTGGCCTCGTCTCAGGCGATGCGCCTAAAGCCGCATGCGATTGACATTCGGGTCAGCGTAGATCCAGTGCATTGGTTCCTCGGCAAGGATACGGATACGCGTTCGAGCCAGTTTCTGGAAGACGCCGCGACCGAGTTTCAGGTGCAGGGCCTCGAAGTCGACTGGGCATGTGTGACTTGGGATGCCGATCTCCGCTTTGGCGGGGGCGCCTGGACTCATCACTCGTTCAGGGGCGACAAGTGGACCAACGTCAACAAGTCAGAACGACAGCGCTATCTCCTTAATGCGTACCGTGTCTTGTTGACGAGGGCGCGCCAGGGGATGGCGATCTTCGTTCCGCCAGGCGACACTCGAGACGCCACTCGTCAACCTGCGTTCTACGATGGGACGTTCAGCTACCTGACGAACGATTTGGGGATTCCGTCGGTCTGAGCGGGCTTACACTCACATCAGATCCTTCGATCGCGATCTCTCAGGGAGTCCACACCATGGCCAAGCTCAAAGACGTCACCAAATCAGTCGCCACCCGCGCCCGGGCCGGGCAGAAGGCCGTGAAGGCCGCCGTGAAGACCGCGTCGAAGGCGGTCAGCAAGGCAAAGGCCGACACCTCGAAGGCCGTCACGAAGGCCCGCGCCGGCGCGTCGAAGCTCGCGGCGAAGGCCGCCGTGAAGCTCGCCCCCACGCCGTCGCGCAAGAAGAAGGTTGCGCGCGCGCTCGTCGCCGCGGGTGCGGTCGTGGGCGCCGCCGCCGTGGCCGCCGCGTCGGTCTCTGCCGCGCGGTCGCGCAAGAAGCGCTAGGGCGTCGCGCACTTCCGCCGATGGTCCCCAGAACCGGTGTGTTCGCGGCGTGCGCCGTTCTGGCGGGGCTCTGCCTGCCAGCCAGCCCGGCGCTGCGCGCGCAGACCGCACCGGCACGCGGGGTGACGGCCACCACCGTCACCTTCGGCCTCGAAGACACGGTCAACTCGTTCTCGACCGACGAAGAGAACCTGGGCTTCCGCCTCGCCTTTGAGGAAGCCAACGCCGCGGGACCCATCCACGGCCGCACGATCACGTGGAAGGGGTACCCGCGCACGGGCGGCGACGCGGCGGCCGAGGCCGTGGCCAACGCCACGCGCCTCATCGACGTGGACGGCGTGCTGGCGCTCGTGAACTGGGGCGGGCCGCAGTCGATGACGCTGCGCACACTCGCGGCAGACCGTCGTGTGCCGTATCTCTTCCCGCACACGGCCCTCGTGTCGTCCGAGGGGCAGCGGTATCTCTTCACGTCGTTCCCCCGCTTCGAGGGGGAAGCGGCGGTGATGTTTCCGTATCTGGCCCGCGAGCGGAAGCTCACGCGCCTCGGCATCATCCACGACGTGAACGCCTACGGGCAGTTGTTCCTCGAGCGCCTCACCGCCCTCGCCGCCACCGGCGGCTACTCCCTGGCCGGCAGCGTCGCCGTGGAATCCCGCGAGCCCGCGGACCTCACCGCCGGCGTGAAACGCCTCGTGGACGCCGGTGCCACCGCCATCGTGATGGCGCTCTACCCGGCGCAGGGGAAGAAGGTGGTGGAAGCGAAAGGCGCGCTCGGCTGGACGGGCACGCTCGTGCCCGTCGGTCCGCTGACCGACGAACAGTTCCTGAAGGTGCCGGGCGACCACGCGAGTGGCGCGCTGGGCTTCTGCTACTACCCCGACCCCGACGAAAGCCCGGAGCCGGGGGTGGCGGCCTACCGCGCGGCGATGGCCCGCTTCCACCCGGGGCGGCCGCGCAACCGCTACTCCCTCTACGGCTACGTCTACGGACGGCTGGTGGTCGAGGGGCTGCGGCGGGCCGGCCGCGACCTGACCCGCGAACGCCTGGTGGACGCCCTCGAGTCGCTGCGCGACTGGGACGCCGGCGGCATCATGCCCCCGGTGTCCTTCTCCCCCACGGACCATCACGCCCAGCCGGCCGGCTTCGTGTGCACCCTCGACGGCGGACGCTTCCGCCCGCTGAGCGGCTGGATTACCCCTTAAATCCAGCCGGGTCCGGCCCCCAGCTCGACTGGGAAATCTCTCGCACCCTCGAGCTGGCCGCTGGGGAGATTTTCCCGCCCCCTCGCGCTCCTGACCTCCACCTGGCCAAAACCCGGACAAATTGACGCATCCCGTCTGGGCACACATTTCGCAGCCCGAGAGGACCGCTGCCGGCACTGGCCGGTTTGACCGGGGAATTTTCTCCCGGGCGGCGCGCTGCCACCGGGATTTGACGAGGGAGTTCACGATGGGTGGAACCACACTTCGACTCGGCTGCGCGGCCCTTGCCGCTGCCGGCCTGCTCGCCGCCTCGAACACCGCTTTCGCACAGGCCCCCAAGGCACCGGCCAGAACGGTGACCTTCTCGAAGGACGTCGCGCCGATCTTCCAGGCCAAGTGCCAGTCGTGCCACGAACCGGGGTCCATCGCCCCGATGTCGCTCGTGACGTTCCGCGAGTCGCGGCCGTGGGCGAAGTCGATCAAGAACCGCGTCGAAGCGCGCCAGATGCCGCCCTGGCACATCGACCGCAGCGTCGGCGTGAAGGAATTCAAGAACGACAGCTCGCTCACGGACGCCGAAGTCGCCACCATCTCCGCCTGGGTCGATCAGGGCGCGCCCGAAGGCAACCCCGCCGACTTCAAGGCCAAGCCGGTCACCCAGGGGCTCTACTGGCAGGGTGAACGCGACGGCTACGGGCCGCCCGATCTGGTCGTCACGGCGCCGATGCAGACGATGCCGGCCGTGAACCAGGACGTGTGGTGGCGTCCGTCGCAGGAGATCCCGATCACCGAACCGCGCTGGGTGCGGATGGTCGAGATTCGTCCGGCCAACCTCGCCGGCCGCAAGATCCTGCACCACTCGATCGCGTATCACGTGCTCAGCCCCGACAACGTCGCCGCGGTCAACACCGGCATCGCCGTGGGCGGGCGCTCGGCCAGCGCCGCCAACCCGGCCGACCTCGTGAACCGCCGGCCGCAGCTCATGGAATGGGCGATCGGCAAGGGCTACGACCGCTTCATGGACGGCACCGGCAAGCTCATCATGCCGGGCGAGAAGATCTCGTGGGACCAGCACATCCACGCCGCCGGCGAAGAGATCACGAGCGCGTCGGAAATCGGCCTGTGGTTCTACCCGAAGGGCCAGGAACCCACCAAGCGCAGCTACCTCGTGGGCTTCACGGGCCTCAAGAACGGCACCGAGGGCCTCGACATCCCGCCCAACTCGATCGCCTACACCGAGGGCTACAACCTGCTGAAGGAGAACACCCTCATCACCAACTTCCAGCCGCACTTCCACCTGCGCGGCAAGGCGATGATGGTCGAAGCCATCCTGCCCGACGGCACCTCGGAAGTGGTCAGCTACGTGAAGGACTTCAACTTCAACTGGATGACCAACTACATCTACAAGGACGACGCGGCGCCCGTCTATCCGAAGGGCACGATCATCCACGTGACGGCCTACTACGACAACACGAAGGCCAACAAGAGCAACCCCGACCCGGACCAGTGGGTGGGCTGGGGCGACCGCACGGTCGACGAGATGGCGCACGCGTGGATGAACGTCGTGTATCTCTCGGACGCGGAATACAAGGCGCTGGTCGACAAGCGCAAGGCCCAGAAGGCCTCGGCCACTGACGCGCGCGAGCGCCAGTAAGGAGCAGCGGTCATGCAGGCATCCCGCGTCGCCAGTCTCCTCGTCGGCCTCGGCCTCGCCACGCTTGGCGCCGCCGTCGCCCACGCGCAGTCGTCGCAGATCCTTCCCAGCTACCCGAAGCTGGCCTTCGGCGGCACGATCTCGCCGGCCTACGACGGCTGGTACGACAACCCGGACGGCACCCGCACCTTCCTGATGGGCTACTACAGCCGCAACTGGGAAGACCCGATCGAAGTGCCCATCGGCCCGAACAACCACTTCGAACCCGGGCCGCCCGATCGCGGACAGCCCACGAACTTCATGCCGAACCGCAACTTCGGCATGTTTTCGGTCACGCTGCCGAAGGGCAACAAAGAGAAGCTCTGGTGGGTGCTCACGGTCAACGGCGTGACGCAGCGCGTGCCGATGTCCGACACGCCCGACTACAACATCACGCCGCAGCACTCGTCGGAAGAAGGTCCCGACGGGCGCTACAACTACCCGGCGGTGCTGCGCTTCACTGAGAACGGCAAGAAGTTCCAGATGGCGCTCGCGACGCAGGAGAACGCCATTCAGCGGGTGGCGATCGCCGGCGAGCCGATGACCATCGACTTCTGGGTGGACGACGACGCACTCCACTCCAGCGGGTCGAATGCCCCCACGAGCGGACGCGAGCCGATGGTCGAGATGGTGGTCAACAAGTACCGCGGTCCCGGCAAGGTCACCGTGGGCAAGGGCCACCACCATCTCACGGTGCTGAAGGGCGGCAAGCCCGGCGAGCCGTTCTCGGCGAAGGGCTCGACGACCGTGACCTTCAGCGAACCCGGCGAGTACCAGATTCACGTCACGGCCAACGACCTCTCGGGTCCTGGCGGTGGCGCGTCCGGCTGCTGCTGGACGACGGGCCTCTTCAAGGTGTCGGTCAAGCCGGCCGGCACCGCGCCGCCCACCGGCGTGCGTCAGTAAGTTCGTTCGCTCGACTGTCGGTTTACTTCCTCATTTCAGGTCGGGTGGCATGTCCCTGCCACCCGGCCGCTTTTTTTGTACGGCGCCCGCCGTTCGCCCCTTTCCGCCGAGCTCGTCGGTGACGTCGTAGGCTTCGCGCAGCCAGTCGGTGAGCGGCGCCTCCACTTCGTCGCGATGCCGCACGTGGATGAGGTGCGACACCTTCACACGCGAGGTCGCGGCGCTGCGTCGCACGAGCGGGCTCTGTATCGTGCGTCCCAGAAAGACGCACACTTCAAGGCGCGTGGCCTTCGGCCGCACGAACGCGTAGCAGGCCTTGCGCGCGAACATGATCGAGTTGTGCGAGGCATAGATGCGCTGCTCGCCGAACCCGGCGATCGTCTCGCGCAGGCGATCCCAGGCCTCGCGCAGGTCCTCGGGCAGGTCGCGTGTCAGCGCCGTTTCAGTCGTGGTCCAGCAGTCGTGGGCCTCGCCCTCGCCCACCCACTGCTTGCAGTGGAAGCAGGTGTGTCCGGGTGCCGGCATGGCTAGAACGTGGCGAGTGCGTTCACCGGGAAGCCGGTGCCGCCGGTAACGGGCACCGGGGCCACCGTGAGCATGAACTCCCAGCGCTTCTGCGCGGCGGCGAGCGTGCCGAGCGCTTCCAGATCCTGGTTGTCGAGGATGTTGAGGCCGAGCGCCGTGATGGCGAGCGTGTGGACCGGAAGGTTGATGCCCTCGACGAGCGACGGCACGACGTCGAGCGCATCGTCGCTGCCGATGAGCGCCACGCCGCGCGCCTTCAGCCAGGCACCCACCGACGCGTGCAGGCCGGCGGCGTTCTGCCCGACGTTCCACGGCCCCTTGTCGGCGCGGCGGGCCCAGCGGCCCGTGCGGATGAGCAGCGCGTCACCCGGGCCCACCTTCATGCCGGCGCGTTTTTCCCACGCCTCCAGATCCTCGACGAAGATCGGCGTGCCGGGCTCGAGATACGGCACCCCTTTGAGGCGCGGAATATCCATGAGGATGCCGCGTGTGACGTAGCCGTTCCGGAAGCTCTGGATGCCGAGCTTCGTGCAGCCCTTCTCGGTGTTGACCTCGGCGCGGCTGTAGCCGTTGTAGGTCTGGTCCTTGTAGAGGATGTGGCAGAGCGCGTCGAGGTGACTGTGCGCGTAGCCGTGGTACGACACGCGATAGGTGTCGGTGGTGAAGCCGCGGTTCATCGTGTGTTCGAAAGGACTCGCGTTGTCGGGGTCGCGTTCGGTGATGGGCGAATGGGCGAGGCCCACGGATTCCCCCACCCGCACGAGCGCGGCGGCCTGCTTCCGTTTCGCCGGCGTGATGAGGTTGAGCGTGCCGAGGTCGTCGCTTGCACCCCAGCGGCCCCAGTTCTTCACCGTATGGAAATAGGCGTCGAAGTCTGCGTTCGTCACCGGGTAACGCGCGGCAGACGGCCCGGGCGAGAGGATCGGCGCGGCGGGTGGTGCGGCGCCCTGCGGCGTCTGTGGCGCCTGGGCCAGCGGCGAGGCCATCAGGGCGAGTCCGGCGACGACGGAAGAGGCGAGGCTGGGCACACGCATGCGCGCCAGTCTACGGCAGGATGACGTCAGGCGGGGACGGTGCGGGCCTGCTAAGATCGCGCTCATGACGGCACGGTCCGCCACCACGGACGCCCTCTTTCTGGAGGAAGTCGCCCGCGCCAGGGCCATGGAGCCGGCGTCGCGCCTTCTGGCAGGGCCCCGCCTGTTCGAGCGGGCTTGTCGTGTGATGGCAGACGGCGTGCGTCACCGCCACCCTGAGCTCTCGGACGATCAGGTGCTCGCCCACGTGAGCGAGCAGTTGGCCCGCGTGCGGGCACTCGACGGCCGGTGACTCCCGACGAGGCGGTTGTTACCTCGTCACCGTCGCTGGCAGCGCCTTCGTGTGTGAACTTTTCGTGTTGAGCGACGATCCCCACGACCAGGAACGCTTCCAGCGCCGCGAACTGGTGCGCGTGCTGGCGCAGGACGCCTACGTCGCCGCGGCGGAAGACATGGTGATCACGAAACTCCGGTGGGCTCAGGAGGCCGGACGCTCGAAGGATCGCGACGACGTCCGGAACATGCTCGCAGTGCGGGGGGCGGACCTCGACTGGGCCTATATCGACGAATGGACCGCCCGGCACGGGACGGCGGCCTTGCTCGCGGACATCAGGGCCTCGCTGCCGGTGAACTAGCGCACCGCCGGCCAGTCACACGGGGGCGAGGTCCCTTCCGAAAATCGTAAAGGACCTGGCCTCACGTACGCGAGAATCGCCGCCTATGACCCGCAGCCTCTCCGCCCTGGTGCTCGCCGCGCTCGTCGTGCTGTTCGATGTCGCCGCCCCGGCGGCGGGTGACGACGGCCAGCGGCTGCTTACGATCGACCACTACGTGCGCGTCACCTCGAAAGTGCCGTCCATCAGCGGACAGCTCGCCCAGATCTACGTGCGCGAGCGCGTCAGCGCCGGCGTGGCGCTGCGCGGCGCGCCGGCCGCCGACAAAGTGGTGCTCTTCGTGCACGGCGCCGGCACCCCGGCCGAGGTGGCCTTCGACACGCCGATCGGCACGCACAGCTGGATGGCCTACCTGGCCGAGGCCGGCTTCGACGTGTTCTCGATGGACACGACCGGTTACGGCCGCTCGACGCGTCCGGCGCCGATGAACGACCCGTGCAACCTGGCCGAGGCGCAGCAGGCGCAGTTCGTGCCGGCCCTGCTCGCCGCGCCGTGCAAGGCCCCGTATCCGGGCCAGCTCACGAGCCTCGCCTCCGACTGGCACGACATCGACGCCGCCGTCGACTACGTGCGCAAGATCCGCGGCGTCAGCAAGGTGAGCCTGGTGGCGTGGTCACTCGGTGGTCCCCGCGCCGGCGGCTACGCCGCGCAGCATCCCGAGAAGGTGCATCGCATGGTGCTCTTCGCGCCCGCCTACAATCGCACGGCCGCCGCCACGCCGCCCGCGCTGCCGAACCCGGGCGTGGTCTTCAACACGCAGTCACGCAGCGAGTTCATGGCCAACTGGGATCGCCAGGTGGGCTGCACGGATCAGTACGCACCAGCCGTGCGCGATGTGGTCTGGACTGAGATGCTGGCCTCCGACCCAGTGGGCGCCACGTGGGGCACCGGCGTGCGTCGCGCGCCCTCCACGACCACCTTCGGCTGGAACCAGGCGGCCATCGGCGGCACGACGATCCCGACGATGATCGTGGCCGGTGCTCTCGACAAGCAGGTGCCGCCAGACCGCGTGAAGGTGGCCTACGACGACCTCGGCGCGACCGACAAAGTGTTCGTGGATCTGGCCTGCTCGTCGCACAACGCGATGTGGGAACGGAACCACCTGCTGATGTTCAAGGCGTCGCTCGACTGGCTGTCGAGGGGCGCCGTGGGCGAACAGAAGACGGGCGTCATCCGCCTCGGATACTGAGCCCCTGCGCGCCCAATCCATTGCCGTGCCCGGCCGACTGCGCTAGTCTCGGGGCGCGTGGCTGATTCCCCCAGCCGCACAGATACCCCCCGTCTGTCGCGGGAACTCACCGAACTCGTACTCGAACTCTCGGTCGCCGTCCACAAACACGCGATGTATCCGCCGGGGCATCCCGCGCTGGCACGCGTGGCCGACGGCGTGCTGCAGCGCCTGGCGCGCCTGTTCGTCGATCGCGAACAGGTCGCGATCGGTGTCGCGCGGCGTCAGCTGATCGTGGAAGGTGTGGCCACGGACGAGACCCACCCGGTGCTGCGGCGGCTGGCCGAATCCCTCCACGCCCATCAGCTCGGCGCCGTGAGCCTGCTGCGCGGCGTCGAGGCGGGTGAAGTGAGCGCGGCGCTGCGCCTCCTGGCGACCGAACCCGACCAGGGCGGCGCGATCGGTCTCGGTCCGCCCGAGACGCGGCCATCGTGGCCGCACATTCGCCTGCATCCGCTCACCTTCGACAACCTCGCGATCGTGTCGGGCCCGGAGGGCGACGCCACGCCGGGCGCGCGGAGCTCGCACGGCGCGGAGCTCTGGCTGGGGCTCGCCCAGGCCGCGCTTGCCGGCGACGGGCCGCGCGACCCGCGGGCCGATGCGGCCGACACGGCGCCAGAAACGCTGGCCCGCGCCATCGACGCACACGCCGGCGCGCAGGCCTACGATCAGGTCATCGCCGGCTATCTGCTGCAGATCGCGCAGGCGCTGCGGTCGGCGACCGGGGCCGAGGCCGAAGCACTCCGGGCGCGGACGTCTGGCCTCATTTCCGCCCTGCAGCCCGCCACGCTCCGCCGGCTCGTGCGCACGAGCCGCACCGAAAGCGGCCCGCACGAGTTCGTGCGCGACGCGGTGCAGGGCCTGCGCGTGGACGCGGTGCTCGAGGTGCTGAAGGCCACGGCCGACGTCACCGGCGAGACGATCTCGCACGGCCTCATCCGCATGTTGACGAAGCTCGCTGCTCACGCCGAGGGGAGCTCCACGAGCGTGCGCCCGGTGGCCGAAGATGCACTGCGCGGGCAGGTGACGCGGCTACTGGCCGACTGGAAGCTGGCGGACCCGAATCCGGAGTCGTACGGACGGCTGCTGCAGCAACTGGCCTCGACCGTCACGCCGGACACCGAGAGCGCGGCCGACGAGCCGGAGGCCGATTCGTCGCTGCGCCTGGTGCAGATGGGCCTCGAACTCGGCGATCTCGGCACGCTCGGCGCGCGGGCCGCCAGCCGTCAGCTCGATCACGGCGGGTTCGGCACGCTGGTGCATCTGCTGGATGCGCTGCCCGCCGACGCCGGCGCCGCGGCCGACGTGCTGCGCGGGCAGCTGCGCGCCCCCGATGTCATCACACGCCTGCTGGCATCGGACCCGGTGGACTTCGCGGCCCTCGACGCGCTGCTGCCATCGATGACCGCCGCCGAGCACGAGCCGCTGCTCGAGGCCCTCGCCAACTCCGAGAGCCGCGTGACGCGCCGCCGCCTGCTCGATCGGCTGGTGCAATCGCCGCTCGACCTGTCGTCCTTCATCGCCGCGCGGCTCACCGACCCCCGCTGGCACGTGCTGCGCAACATGCTGCTGCTGCTCGAACGGACCGAACGCGTGCCGCCGGGATTCTCGGCCCGGCTGTGGCTGACCCACGACGACTGGCGGGTGCGCTACGAAGCGGTGCGCCTCGCGCTGACGCTGCCTGCCGACCGCGACGTGGCCGTTCGCGCAGCGCTGGCCGAACGTCAACCGCGCATCATCGCCGTGGGCCTCGCGGCGCTGCCGGGGGAATGTCCGCCGGCGCTCGCCGGCCTGGTGGCGAACCTCGCGGGCGACGCGACCCTGCCCGACGACACCCGCGTGCTGGCGGTGCGCGTGCTGCAGGACAGCCCCGAGCACGAGGCGCTCACCACGCTGACGGCGCTCGTGGACGGCGGCCGCACGTTCTTCGGCCGCGCGAAACTGGCGCCGATCTCGCCGGTCGTGCTGGCGGCGCTGCAGGCGCTGGCGGCCAGGTTCCCGGACGACCCGGCCGCGCGGCCGTACCTGGCGCTGGCCCGCGCCTCGTCCCTTCCCGCCGTGCAGGCGGCCGTCACGAGTGCCGCGTCATGAGCGATCCGGTCCGCTTCCTCAACACCTTCGCCCAGACCCTCTCGGTGATGACGCTCTATCCGGAAGGCCATCCGTCGCGCGAACGTATCGTCGATGCCGCGTTCGAAGACCTGGAGGCGCTCTTCACCGCCGGTGCGCTCCCGCGCTTCACCTTCCTCGAAGGCGAAGTGGTCTACGGCCGGCAGTCACTGCGCGATCTGCGCGAGTGGGAATGGTCGGCGCGGCTGGCGGAATGTGGGGTCAGCCGGCTCGAGTTCGAGCGGCGCATGACCCGCGACGAGTTCGAGGGTTTCCTGCAGGAGATCCAGGCGCGGCTCACCCACTCCGCCGCCGGCACGGCGGCGCAGCGCCAGATGCGCGACCTCGGTGTGCGCTTCGGCAGCGTGGGCCTCGACCTGGCGGCCTCGCCGGTCGCCACGGCGGCGGGCGGCGTCGTGACCGGCCTCGTCGAGGAAGTGGACACGCTGCACTGGATGCAGGCCCAAGTGCTCGACGGCCGCGCCATCCCGATGCTCGAGGCCGAGGCCGTGGTGCGGTCACTCTCGATTGCCATGCACGCCGATGCCGGCATGCTGCTGCCGCTCCTGCAGCTCAAGGAGTTCGACCAGTACACGACCACCCATTCACTGAACGTGTCGGTGCTGGCGATGGCCCTCGCCGAGGCGTTGTCGCTCAGCCCGAAGGAGGTGCGCGCCATCGGCGTCTCGGGCCTCCTTCACGACGTCGGCAAGACCCGGATCCCGCTCGACGTCCTCACGAAGCCCGGCAAGCTGACGGACGAGGAACGCCGGATCATGAACCGCCACCCGAGTGATGGCGCCCGGATGATCCTGCAGAGTGACGCGGACCTGGAGCTGGCGGCCGTCGTGGCCTACGAGCACCACATCATGCTCGACGGCGGCGGCTACCCGACGCTGCACTACTGCCGGGGCTGCTCGTTCGGCAGCCGGCTCGTGCACGTGTGCGACGTCTACGACGCGCTGAGCACCAGGCGTCCCTATCGCGAGGCGTGGCCGCAGGACAAGACGCTCGCGTATCTGGATGAACGGGCGGGCACGGAGTTCGATCCGTTCCTCGTCGCGGCCTTCACGCGCCTCATGCGTACCGGCGAAGCGCGCGTGCAACGCCTCGACGCACTCGGCGCCGCGCCGCCCGCGACGGCGTGAGAGGATGGGGCAGGAGGCGCCCATCATGGCTGCCGAACCCAGACTTCCCGCCGCCGAAGTGCTTGCGCTGCATTCGCTCATCACGCCCACGGCGCAGGGCATCGCCAGCCGCATTCTCGCGAAGGCGAGCGGCGGCAACCTCACGCTCTTCGCGTTCGACGCCGGCCAGGGCCTGACGGAACACACGTCGCCCTTCGATGCGCTCGTGCTCGTGCTCGACGGGGCGCTCACGGTCACCGTCGCCGGTCAGGCGATGGAGGCCACACCGGGCACGGTCGTGCGACTCCCGGCCGGGGTGCCGCACGGCGTGGATGCGTCCGTGCCGGCCCGTATGCTGCTTGTGATGCTGAAGGATGCCTGACCTATGAGCCAGCACGCGATCACCCGTGAGTCCGACGGTCACAAGGGCGCCTTCGTCATCGACAGGGACGGCGCCCGGCTCGCGACCATGACCTACACCACCGCCGGCGACGATGTGATCATCATCGACCACACGGAGGTGAGTGACACACTGCGCGGCACCGGCGCCGGCAAGGCGCTCGTGACCGCGGCGGTCGAGTGGGCGCGCGCCGAGCACAAGCACGTCATGCCGCTCTGCCCCTTTGCGAAGGCCATCTTCGACAAGACGCCGGACTTCGCCGACGTCCGCCGCTGAGTTCCCCGATGCGCCCGATGTTCTCGCTGGCGGCGATCGCCCTTGCCGCCGCCACGCTGACCGCCCAGTCGCCGGTGGTGCGGTGGCTGCCGCAGGCAAGCGGCGTCACCGTGCGGCTGCGCGGCGTGAGCGCGGTGTCGTCCACGGTGGGCTGGGCGAGCGGCGCGGCCGGCACGGTGCTGCGCACGAGCGACGCCGGCACCACGTGGCAGCGGCTGACCGTGCCAGGCGCCGAGGCGCTCGACTTCCGCGACATCGACGCGACGGATGCGCGCACCGCGCATGTGCTCAGCATCGGCCCGGGCGCCGCTTCGCGCATCTACCAGACGTCCGACGCCGGCGCTACGTGGACCGAACGTTTCGTCAACACCGATCCGCAGGCCTTCTTCGACGCGATGACCTTCGCCGACGCCGATCACGGCGTGGCGGTCAGCGATTCGGTGGACGGCCGCTTCGTGATCCTGCTGACGGCAAACGGCGGCCGCACGTGGACGCCGGTGCCCGCGGCCAACCTGCCGCCGGCGCTGCCCGGCGAGGGCGCGTTCGCCGCCAGCGGCACCAATGTGGCAATGTCTGGTCCGCAGCACGTCTGGTTCGCCACCACGAAGTCGCGTGTCGTGCGCTCGACCGACGGCGGCCGGTCGTGGACGGTGCATCAGACGCCGATCGCGACCGGCGAGGCGACCGGCATCTTCTCGGTGGCGTTCCGCGACACGCGCCACGGCGTGGTGGTGGGCGGCAACTACTCGCAGGAACGCACCACCGGCGCCAATGTGGCCGTCACGTCCGACGGCGGCGTCACCTGGACCCTTGCGCCGGCGCCGGGCGTGAGCGGCTTCCGGTCGGCGGCGGTGTGGCTGCCGTCGGTGCGCGCATGGCTCACCGTGGGTCCCGCGGGCTCTGACCGCGCCGACGAAGCGGCGGGCGCGTGGACGCCGGCCGGCGGCGACGGCTACGACGCCGTGAGCATCCATGCGGCCTCGGGCACCGGCTGGGCCACCGGCTCGGGCGGCCGCATCGCGCGTGTCACGGTCGCCGGGGGTGGAGGGCGGATCCGGCAGTAGAATAGGAGGTTCCTATCATGCTGAGAGCCGGAATCGTCGGACTCCCCAACGTGGGCAAGTCCACCCTCTTCAACGCCGTCACGCGCACGCGCGGGGCGCAGGCCGCCAACTATCCCTTCTGCACCATCGACCCGAACGTGGGCATCGTGACCGTGCCCGACGCGCGGCTCGCCGTGCTGCAGAAGATCGCGAAGACGGGCGTGGTCATCCCGGCCGCCATCGAGTTCGTGGACATCGCCGGTCTGGTCAAGGGCGCGAGCACGGGCGAAGGGCTCGGCAACAAGTTCCTCACGCACATCCGCGAAGTGGACGCCATCGTGCAGGTGGTGCGCTGCTTCGAAGACGACGACGTGCTGCACGTCTCGGGCAGCGTGGACCCGGTGCGCGACATCGAGGTCATCAACACCGAGCTGATGCTGGCGGACCTCGAGTCGGTCAGCAAGAAGCGCGAGCGCGTGGCCAAAGACGCGAAGCGCGGCGACAAGGGCGCAATTGCCGAAGACGCCGTGCTCGGCAAACTCATCGAGGCACTCGAAGCGGGGCGTCCGGCTCTCACGGTGGACCTCACGCCCGAAGAGCGCGCGGTCGCGAAGCAGTTCTTCCTGCTGAGCGACAAGCCCACGATCTTCGCCTGCAACGTGAAAGACTCGGAGCTCGCCACCGCCGACCAGAACCCCTACGTGGTGAAGGTGCGCGACTACGTGAAGACGCACCTCTCGTGCGAGGCCGTGGTCATCAGCGCGCAGATCGAAAGTGAGCTCATCGACCTCTCGCCCGAGGAAGGCGATGCGTTCCTGAAGGAAATGGGCGTGCAGGAGAGCGGCATGGGCTCGCTCATCCGCTCGACCTATCACCTGCTCGGCCTGCAGACCTACTTCACCGCCGGCGAGAAGGAAGTGCGCGCCTGGACGATCCACACCGGCGACACGGCGCCGAAGGCGGCCGGTGTCATCCATTCGGACTTCGAACGCGGCTTCATCAAGGCGGAAACCGTGGCCTACGACGACCTCGTGTCGTGCGGCTCGGTCGCGGCAGCGCGCGAAAAGGGTCTGTACCGGATGGAAGGCAAGGAATACGTCGTGAAAGACGGCGACGTGCTGCTCTTCAAGTTCAACGTGTAACGGGGTCAGACCCCATTCTGGGCGGGGCCAGACTTTTCGCGGCGGCCCGGCACCCGCCTGACTGTTACACTCGGCCCTCCAGCCTCAGGAGGGCGCGATGAGACAGTCGGTTCCGCACCTGGCGTTCGTCGTCATCTCGCTGTGGGCCGCCGGCGCTGCCGGCCAGACGCCGGCCCCGGCCCTGGACTTCGACACGTTCCGCACGCGCGTGCAGCCGATCTTCACGGCCCGACGCGACGGCCTGCAGACATGTCTGACCTGCCATGGCGGCAAGGTGGGCACCCGCCTTCGCCTGGAACCGCTGCCCGAGGGCGCCACCACCTGGAGCGTCGAGGCCTCGCGGAAGAACTTCGAGTCGGCGCGAGGCCTCGTGAAACCGGGCGCGCCGATGGAGAGCCGGCTGCTCACGCATCCGCTCGATCGCGCCGCGGGCGGCGATTCGTTCCACGGCGGCGGCAAACACTGGGCCACGCAGACCGATACGGAATGGCAGACGCTCGCCGCCTGGGTGCGAGGACCGCAGGCCGCGATGAGCGCGCGCACGCCGGCCATCCCGGCCGGACGGGCGGTGCGCATCATCCAGACCAACGCCGCCGGCGACGGCGCGCACCTCATCGATCCGGCAACCAATCTGGTCACCCAGGTGCTCACCGGTGTGGACATCCCGCACGGCGTGACGTCGTCACCCGACGGCGCCCGTCTCTATCTCACGAACGAGGTGCGCCACACGCTGGACGTCGTGGACATGCCGTCGCTCGCGGTGCGGGCCCGCATCCCGCTCAGCGGACGGCCGAACAACGTGGCCATCACCAACGACGGCCGCAAGGTCTATGTGGGCATCGCGCAGGCGCCGGGCGCGCTCGACGTCATCGACACGCAGGCGCTCAAGAACGTGAAGACGGTGCCCGTCAAAGGCTCCATCCACAATGTCTACGTCACACCCGATGGACGATGGGCGGTCGCCGGCTCGATTCCGGAGAAGACCATCAGCATCGTGGACACCGCCACGGACACGCTGACCCGCACCATTCCGCTCTCGGCGGGCATCCGGCCGATGGCGTTCACGACGAAGGCCGGCGGCGCCACCGATCGCATCATCGTGCAGCTGTCGGACTTCCACGGCTTCGTCACGGTGGACTTCGACTCGGGCAAAGAGACGGCGCGCGTCGAACATCCGGCGATCGAGGGCGAGCACCCGCATCGCGACGGCCTGCAGGGTGCGCCGGCGCACGGCCTGGCCGTGTCGCCGGACGGCACGCGGCTCTGGTCCACCAGCAAGGTCTATGGCTACGCCTACATCCACAGCCTGCCCGACCTGAAGGAAGTGGGCCGCGTGTTCGTGGGCCAGCATCCCGAGTGGCTGACGTTCACGCCGGATGGCCGCTTCATCTACGTGGCGGCGGCCGGCGACGACATGGTGTTCGTAGTGGACGCGGCGACGATGAAAGAAGTCGCGCGCGTGCCCGTGGGCCGCGTGCCGAAGCGCAACGCCACGGCCGTCCTGCGCGTGCCGTAGCAGATTGGGGACTGTCCCCATTCTGGGCCGGGGCAGACTTTCGCGCCTACGGCGTGACGCGCGAGAAGCTGAGCGCCTGGATCTGCGGCGTGGGCGTGGGCG
>CADEFD010000013.1:3797-5819 GCA_902826515.1 uncultured Acidobacteriota bacterium | reverse complement strand
TACGGCGTGACGCGCGAGAAGCTGAGCGCCTGGATCTGCGGCGTGGGCGTGGGCGCGAGCAGGATGTCGCCGCGCACGCGTCCGGTGGCGCAGGTCCACGTGAACGCGCCCGAGAGCGCGCCCGTGGGCCGCACGGGCGCCGATGTGTCGCAGGCGCCTACCTGGGCCTTGAGCGCCGCGAGGTCGCGGGCCCAGTGGTCGGCGTCCTTGTCCATCAGCAAGTTCATCGCCAGCAGGTCGTTCGTGACGGTGACAGACCCCGAGACAAACACGCGGACGGCGCCGGCATAGGCGGTGCTGAGCGCCGGCGACACCGGCGTCTGGCGGCCGCGAAGGTCGCCCGCGCGCAGCATCGCCACCGCCGCGTCCCACACCGGCGCGGTCGGACCCGCGTAGGTGCGGTTGGCCAGCGCGAAGATGCCGACGCCGTGGTCGGGCAGCACGAGCACGTGCGAGCCGAAGCCCGGATAACCGCCGCCGTGACTGAGCGTGAGGCCCAGCTCACAATCCATCGCCGCGTTGAACCCCATCGCGTAAGTGCCGGCCATGCGGCAGGCATCGCGACCGCTCGCACCCGGACGCACGCGCAGCACCGGGTAGTTCGCGCCCTGCGCCAGCTCACGCACGCTCGCGCGCTGCACGGGGCCGGCATCGGCGCCGTCGCGCGCCGGCCACGCCTGCAGCAGGAACGCCACCCACTTCGCGTAGTCGTTCGCGCTCGTCTGGATGCCGCCCATCGCCCCGAAGGCGCCGTGCGCCATCGTGGGCTCGAGCTTCCACTGGTTGTCTTCCCAGCGATAGCCGAGCGCGCGCGTCTCCGCCGGGGCGGACGCCACGTGATGGCTGGTCGCCGTCATGCCGAGCGGACGCAGGATCGTGCGCTGCACGAACTCGTCGTAGGCCGTGCCCGACACGCTGCTGATGATGCGGCCGAGCAGCGCGTAGCCGAGGTTCGAATATTCCATCTGGCTGGCCGGCACGCGCGTGAACGGCACCCCCGCGGCGAGGTACTTCGTGAAGTCGGCCTCCGGGAGCGGCGTCTGCCGGTCGCCCCACGGGTCGTCGGTCACGAAGCCTGCCGTGTGCGTGATGAGTTCGCGCACGCGGATCTTCGGAGAGTCTTCGGTGGGATACTTCAGCGCCTTGAGTTCCGGCACGTAGGTCTCCGCCGGCGCATCCAGCGCGAGCTTTCCGTCGTCGCGCAGCTTGAGGATCGAGAGCGCCGTGAACGCCTTGGTCATCGAGGCGATGCGGAAGAGTGTGTCGGCGGTGACCGGACGCTTCTGATCGAGCTCCTGCACGCCGGCAGCCTTCACGTGCACGAGCCTGCCGTCCTTCACGACGCCCCACACCATGCCGGGAATGTGCGCGTCGAGCCGGTAGTGCTCCATGGCGCGGTCGATCTCGGCCAGCGTGGCCGCGTTCTGAGCGACAGCGGGCACGGGCGCCGCCAGCGCCAGCGCGCAGACGACGAGCACGGCGAGTGATGAACGGGCAGCGGACGACAGGATCATGCGGGCACTCCGGAAGAGGACGACGCCCCGCAGTTTAGCCCGCGGCGGCCTCGTCGAGCGCGCGCACGAACGCATCCGCTGCCGCCAGCTCGTGTTCGCTGAACACGCGGATGCCGGCGGCCAGGAGCCGCGCCGTGGTCACCCCAGGCGCCGGCACGCGGACGCCGCTGAAGCTGCCGTCGTAGGAATACGTCGATCCGCACGACGGACTGCCCTCCTTGAGGACCGCCACGCGGATGCCGTGCTCGGCGGCCTGGGCGAGCGCGTGGTCCGCGCCCTGCACGAACTCGGCGGTCACGTCCGCGCCCGTGACGGCGATGACGCGGGCCTGGCCGGTCAGCACCGACGCGCCACCGCCCGCACCGCCGCCGGCTATCTCGGCCGGAGGACGCGGCACCGGCAGTCCGCCGGCGACTTCTGGACACACGGAGACAACGCGACCCTCCTCGACCCAGCGGCGCAGGTGGTCGTCGTCGGTCTTCTTGTCGAGGCCGTTGTAGCGCACCGG
>CADEFD010000013.1:0-3697 GCA_902826515.1 uncultured Acidobacteriota bacterium | reverse complement strand
CACCCCGGCGAACCGGATCGCATCCGCGAGGCTCAGGCGCCGGCGGAATGCCTGCAGCACACCCTGCACCATCGTGTAGGACTGGTTGGTCGTCTCCAGGCTCGCTTCGTCTCGCGCGTCCGCAAGGAACGCGAAGAAGTGGTCGCTGGCGCGCTGGTACTGAGGAGGAACCGGCATAGGGCACGCCCGCTGGCGCACACGGTGGCGTCAGCACGCAGGCTAACACGGGGCCTCCGGCGCGGAACGCTGCTGCTATCGTAGGACGCGATGTTCGTCCGTCTACTGTCCGCCGCGCTTGCCCTCACCTTCACCGTTGCCTGTGGCCCGGCGCAGGCGCCCCTGCAGACCGCCGACGCACCGGATCTCGTCGTCGTCAACGGCAAGGTGCTGACGATGGACGCCACCGGCACCGTGGCCGAGGCCGTCGCGGTGCGCGGCGGCGCCATCATGCAGGTGGGCACGACGGCCGCAATCAGGGCCCTGGCCGGCCCAGCCACGCGCGTACTCGATGCGGCGGGCGGCACCGTGGCGCCCGGATTCAACGACAGCCACCTCCACTTCCTCGAAGGGGCGCTCGGCCTCGGCGACGCGGACCTTTCAGGTCTCGCGACGCTGGTCGAGGTGCAGCAGGCCATACGCATGTTCGCCGAGTCACACACGGCGCCGTCGTGGGTGATCGGCCGCGGCTGGGTCTACTCGCCTTTCCCCGGCGGCAGCCCCACGGCCGCGCAGCTCGACGCGGTGGTCACCGATCGCCCGGCGATCATGCGCTGCTACGACGGCCTGAGCGTGTGGGTGAACTCGAAGGCGCTGGCGCTGGCCGGCATCACGAAGGCCACGCCGAATCCCGCCGGCGGCGAGATCGTGCGCGATCCACGCACCGGCGAACCCACGGGACACCTGAAACAGGCGGCCATCGCCCTCATCGATGCCGTGGTGCCAAAGCCCACCCACGACGATGAACGCCGGGCGCTGCGCGCCGCCGTGACGCGCGCGCACGAACTCGGCATCACGAGCATCCAGAACGCCGGCGGATCACTGGAAGAGATGGCGCTCTACGAAGAAGCGCTGCGCGCCGGCGATCTGAAGCTGCGCACGCGCCTGGCGGCGCAGGGCCGCCCCACCACCACCGAGGCCGACCTCGACCGGATGGACGAGGTGTGGAAGGGGCTCGGCGACAACCCCACGCTCACGAGCGGCATCGTGAAATTGAACGCGGACGGCGTGATCGAAGCGCGCACGGCAGCGATGCTGACGCCGTACACGGGCACCGCGAGCACCGGCCCGTCGAACTACACGCCGGCGGAGCTCGACCGCGTGGTCGCGCTGTTCGACCGCCGCGGCTGGCAGGTCGAGATCCACGCCATCGGCGATCGCGCCATCCGCATGTCGCTCGACGCCATCGAGCGCGCCGCGGCCGCGAGCCCCGCGCCCGCCCGCGGACGCCGCCATCGCCTCGAGCACATCGAGGCGGCGAGCGCCGAGGACATCCCGCGGTTTGCGGCCCTTGGCGTCGTCGCCTCGTTCCAGCCGCTGCACGCGCTGCTCGGCGATGTGAACCAGGCGCGGCCGTCTGGCCCGTGGCCCGACAACATCGGTCCGGCACGGACGTCGCGCGCCTGGGCGTGGAAGACGCTGCAGCGGGCCGGGGCCCGCATCACCTTCGGCAGTGACTGGCCGGTGGCCCACCTCGCGCCCGGCCAGGGCATCTGGCTCGCCACGACCCGCGTGCACGCCGAAGGTGCGGACGACCAGCGCCTCAGCATCCCCGAGGCGCTCGCCGCCTACACGCGCGATGCGGCGTTTGCGTCGTTCGAGGAACAGCGCAAGGGCGTGCTCGCGCCCGGCATGCTGGCGGATCTCGTGGTGCTCACCCGCGACATCGTCGCCGCGCCGCCGGCCGCCCGCGACGATCTCGCCGTGGCCGCGACCATCTTCGATGGCAGAATCGTGTTCCAACGTTCCAGATGAGGTAGGTCCGCCATGTCCGTCCGCCGCACACTCGCCGTTCTGCTTGCCCTTGCCACCGTTGCCTGCGGCGGCAGCACGCCCGCGCCCGCCCCCGTGGCCGATGCCGCGGACCTCGTCATCCTGAATGGCAACGTGCATGTGGCCGACGAGGCGCACACGATCGCCCAGGCCGTGGCCGTGAAGGGCACCACGATCCTGAAGGTGGGCACGACGGACGAGATCAGGGCGCTCGCCGGGCCGGCCACGCGCATCATCGACGCGAAGGGCGCCACCGTGGCGCCCGGCTTCAACGACACGCACGTGCACTTCATCTCCGGCGGCCGCTCGCTGCGCGACGTCGATCTGTCGGGCCTGAACACGCTGCAGGAGGTGCAGGACAAGATCCGCGCCTTCGCGGCCGACAAACCTGCGGACGCGTGGCTGAAGGGCCGCGGCTGGCTCTACACGCCCTTCACCAACGCCAGCCCCACCAAAGCGCAGCTCGATGCGGTGAGCGGCGATCGCCCGGCGGTGATGACCTGCTACGACGGCCACAGCGTGTGGGTGAACTCGAAGGTGCTGGCGATGGCCGGCATCACCAGGGCCACCAAGGACCCGGTGAACGGCGTCATCGTGAGGGACCCGAAGACCGGCGAACCCACCGGCCATCTCAAGGAAGCCGCGATGGACCTGCTGGCCGACGTGCTGCCGAAGGTCACCGAGGAGGATCGCCGCGCCGCCCTCAAGGCCGCCGTGGCACACGCCAATCAGTTCGGCATCACGAGCATCCAGAACGCCGGCGGCTCAGTGGCCGAAATGGCCCTCTACGACGCCGCGCGCAAGGCCGGCGACCTCACGGTGCGCGCCTACCTCGCGACATCCGCCGAAGGTGGCATCACCGAGGCCGACGTGGACGCGATGGACGTCGCCTGGAAGCAGTACGGCGACGACGCTACGGTGCGCACCGGCATCGTGAAGATGTACGCAGATGGCGTCATCGAGAGCAAGACGGCGGCGATGCTCGCGCCCTACGTGGGCACGAAGAGCGCCGGCACGCCCAACATGACGGCCGCCGAGATGAACCGCATCGTGGCGATGTTCGACAAGCGCGGCTGGCAGGTGCAGATCCACGCCATCGGCGATCGGGCAATCCGCATGTCGCTCGACGCGTTCGAGGCCGCCGCGAAAGCGAATCCCGCCCCGGCGCGCGGACGCCGGCATCGGCTCGAACACATCGAGGCCATCGCCGCCGAGGACATCGCGCGCTTCGGCGCGCTCGGCGTGATCGCCTCGCAGCAGCCGATTCATGTGGCGCTCGGCGACGCCAATCAGGCCGTGCCGAAGGGTCCGTGGCCGGATGCGATCGGCGCCGAACGCGCTTCGCGCGCCTGGGTGTGGAAGAGCATCCAGGCGGCGGGTGGGCGGCTGGCCTTCGGCAGCGACTGGCCGGTGGCCACGCTCGAAGCCGGGCAGGGGCTGTGGCTCGCCTCAACGCGCGTGAAGGCCGACAAGGCCGACGACCAGCGTGTATCGATTCACGATGCGATTGCCGGCTACACACGCTGGGCGGCCTATGCGTCGTTCGATGAACAGCGCAAGGGCACGATCGCGCCTGGCATGCTCGCCGATCTCGTCGTCCTCTCGAGCGACATCACGGCCGCGCCGATCGCCGCGCCCACGGACGTGTCTGTGGCCGCCACGATCTTCGACGGCAAGGTCGTCTACGAGAAGAAGTAGCGAGGAAGGG
>CADEFD010000012.1:44275-55113 GCA_902826515.1 uncultured Acidobacteriota bacterium | reverse complement strand
GTGGACGTCGTGCTGTTCTAGCAACAGTTGTAACGGGGTCTGTCACGGTCACGCGACGTAACGTTCGCGCTGACAACGCGTGACCGTGACAGACCCCGTTACAACTGTTGCTAGAAGTGCAATGTGGATTCGAGCCAGGCGGTGACGAGGCGGTCGCCGCGGAAGATCCGCGTCACGACGTCGCCGCCATGGATGCGGCCCGCAAACGCCCGCAGCGTCCACCAGCGCACCGGACGCCAGGTGGCCGTGCCGTCCACGACGGTGCCGATGGCACTGCCGCCGCGGCCGTTGCGTCCCTGGAACCCGAAGTAGTTGCCAAGACGCAGGGTCGCGCCGCTGCCCTGATACCAGCGGTCCGCAGTGGAGGCGAGTGTCACGCGGCGCACGCTGGTCGCGACGTCGAGCGACCGATGCGGCTGGATCTCGAACGCGGCCCAGCGGTCCACGACGTTCATGAGCGCATAGGCGTTCAGGCGCGACACGCGGTCGGAGGACGGCAACAGCGGAAAGAACGTGCCGTGCCGGCCGTCGGTCGCACTCGCGTCACCCGACGCGTAGGCGATTCCCACCCGCAGCCACGGCCGCCACGGCACGCGCGTGAATCGATGGCCCACCGCCCCGGTCGCCGCCACCGCGCGATGTGACAACTCGTACCACGCGCCCGACTGCCCCGCCGCCCAGCCAACGACGTCCGTCACCCCCAGACGCGAGGGATAGGCGCCCGCCGCCGACACGCCGGCGGTCCACACGCGGATGTCCGCCCGTCGCGGTTCGTGACCGGAGTTATCGGGACGCGCGGTGACGGGCCGCGTGTCGTCGTAGCCGATGCCGAAGAGCTCGACGCGCGACCGCGGCAGCACCGTGCCAGGCGCGAGCGTCACTTCCGCCGCCGCCACGCGCACGCGGTCCATCGACAGATTCGCGGATTCCTCGAACGTGCCCTGCGTCGGGAACGCCGCCGTGATCGTGGCCGCGAGACCGCCGCGGCGCAGTCCGCCGCGCACGCCGTCCCACGCGCGCTGGTAGAACGACCATTCCATGTCGCCGAGCAGCCGGCCGTTGAGTTCGGCAGCGACGAGCCGATCGATCGTGGCATCTCCAGACGGCGTCTCCGCGGCCGCCGCGCGCGACAGCCGCCCGGCCTCGACCCACGCACCGCTCGCCGCATCGCGCCAGCCGAGGCTCAGCGCGCGGAGGTAGAACTGATAACTGAAAGTGCCGCTCGCCTGGAAGTAATACGCGCCACCCGTGCCGAGCAGCCCCGGCCCGATGGACCCGGCCGGCAGGTTCTCGAGGCGCACGTACTGCAGTGTGCCCTGCGCCGACCAGCGCGTGCCGCGATACGACGCGCCGAGCGTGGACCGGTTGCCGAAGAACACGTACTCCGGACGGGTGCCGGCGTTCGGCGGCGGCTGGAAGTAGCGCCACACCTCGGCGCGCGTCATGTTCTCGACGACGAAGGTCGTGTCACCCGCGGCGCCCGGCGGCCGCGGTGCGGCGGGGGCAGGGGCCGCAACGGCATCCGGCGGGGCGACATCCTGCGCCTGCGCCGTGGCCGCCGCGAGACTTGCCGCCACGCTGCACACGACCTGCGCCACCACGGCGCGGACACCGCGCGCGGACGCCATCACGAGACGCTGACGTCCACGGTGTGCCAGCCCTGGGCGCCGTGCGGGAAGTTGCCGCGCCGCGTCTCCGGCTGCACGACGCCGTCGCCATCGGTCGCGCGCACGCTCAGGCGCAGCGGCCCCGGCACCGGCGTGAACGGACACGTCCAGAGGCGCCATGCGGCCGGCGCGATCGCCGCCTGCAGGTCCGCCTCCATCCACAGCAGCGCCCCCGGCGCCTGGTCGGGCGCGCCCACGCCCACTTCCACGCGCGTGATGCCGCGATCGCCCGCGAAGGCGATGCCGCCGAGCGTGGTCGCGACGCCCGGCCGCAGCGTCTCGCCGGCGCGCGGCATGTCGAAACGCGAGAGCGTCATGAACGGCGCCGTGTCGCTCCAGCCCTGGCGCTGCCAGTAGCCCTGATGATCACCGGCGATGACCTCGATGGCCTCGATCCACTTCGCGTGTTTCATGCCGTAGATGCCGGGTACGATCGCCCGCACCGGCGCGCCGTGCGCCTGCGGCAGCGGCTCGCCGTTCATCCCCCACACGAGCAACGTGTCGGCGTCGAGCGCTTTTGCCACTGGGATGCTGTCGGTGTAGTTGTCGGCGCAGATCCACACGAGGTCCACGGCGGATCGGTCCACGCCGCCGGCGCGTTCGAGCACGTCGCGCAGCCGCACGCCGGTCCAGCGGGCGTTGCCGATGGCACGCGCCGGGATGCCGTTGCTGATGCAGCCGAGCGTCACGGCCGATTCCACGGTGGGCATCGCCCGCAGATCATCGAGCGTGAGCGACAACGCGCGGCCCACGAGGCCGTTGACCTCGAGCGACCAGCGGCTGGCGTCGACGCGCGGATCGAACAGCTTGTTCTTGGAAACCGTGTAGAAGAGGTCCGCGTCGGTGAACGCGGGCGAGAGACCGGGCGGCCACGAGACATCTCTCGCGGCCATCCCGGCATTGCCGAAGTAGCGGTAGGCGCCGAACGCGACGGCGCCGGCGCCCAGCACGGATAACGCTTGCCGTCGCTGCACTAGCCCTTGAGGCGCTTGCCGACCTCGTTCCAGTTCACGACGTTCCAGAAGGCCCCGAGGTAGTCGGCGCGGCGGTTCTGGTACTTCAGGTAGTAGGCGTGTTCCCACACGTCCACGCCGAGGATGGCCTTCTTGCCCTCCATGAGCGGGTTGTCCTGGTTCGGCGTGCTGGCGATCTCGAGCTTGCCGCCGTTGTCGATGAGCCACGCCCAGCCGCTGCCGAAGCGGCCCATGCCGGCGGCCTGGAACAGCTCCTTGAACTTGTCGAAGCTGCCGAAGGCCGCATCGATGCCGCTCGCCACGTCGCCGGTGGGCGCGCCGCCGGCGTTCGGCGCCATCAGCGTCCAGAACATCGCGTGGTTCCAGTGGCCGCCGCCGTTGTTGCGCACGGCCGTGCGGATGTCTTCCGGCACCGTCGCAATGCCCTTCACCAGATCGTCGAGGCTCTTCTCGTGCAGCTCCGGATGCTTGTCGAGCGCCGCATTCAGATTCGTCACGTAGGCCTGGTGGTGCTTGCCGTGGTGGATCTGCATGGTGGTGGTGTCGATGTGCGGTTCGAGCGCCGCGTGATCGTACGGCAGCGCGGGCAGGGAATGTGCCATGGGACGAGTCTCCTCGATGGGAAGTGGGATATGGGGTGTTGGTGCGATCGTAGCAGACCGGCGGCCCGTTACGAGCCGGACGGCGTGGTCAGGGACTTCCCGAAGTTGAAGGCGCGCACGATGAGGCCTTCGCGGAAGTAGAAGCGATGCGCGGAGGCCCGCTGCACGCCGGAGTCGAGCACGAACTCCCGACAGCCGAGCTCGACGGCGATGGCTTCGCACCTCGACAGCAGAGCCTTGCCGACGCCGCGAGACCGCAGCGCGCTGTCGGTCACGAGATCGTCCACGTAGAGGAAGCGCCCGAACATCGTGTTCTCGAGCACGCGCCAGACCGCGAGGCCCAGCACGGCATCCTCCTGGGTGGCCAGCACGAGGCGGCCGCCGCTTGCGAAGACCCGGGCCATCGCGCCTGCGTAGTCGGCCGGTAACTGCGGGCGCAGGTCGCGATGCAGGGGCTCGGCCTTGACCAGCCACTGCGGGGCCGTCACGACGCCGCTGGCGTCGGTCACGTCGATGAGCGTCAGGTCTGGCATCTGCGGACGAGTCAGTGGATCGCCAGCATCCGGTCGAGCGCCACGCGCCCCCAGTGGATCTGGTGCTCCGGCACTTCCACCTGGTTGTAGACCTGGCCCTCGACGAGCCCCTCGAGCACCCAGAGCAGGTGATTCGGCGACACGCGGAACATCGTGGAACAGAGGCAGCCGAGCGCGTCGAGCGAGAGCACGGTGATGCCGTGCGGCGCCACCTCGTCGGCCAGCCGGTGCACGAGATGCACCTCGGTGCCCACGGCCCAGATGGAGCCGGGCGCGCCGGCGCGCACCTGCGACAGGATGTATTCGGTCGAGCCGCTGTCGTCAGCCGCTTCCACGACCTCGAACGGCACCTCCGGATGCACGATCACGCGCACGCCGGGATGTTGCTGCCGCACGAGCGCGATCTGCTTCGCGCTGAACCGCACGTGCACCGAGCAGTGGCCCTTCCAGAGGATGAGCCGCGCCGCCTCCACCTGCTCGCGCGTAAGGCCGCCGAAGGGCTGCTTCGGATCCCACACCACCATCTGGTCGAGCGGGACGCCCATGCGGAAATACGCCGTGTTGCGGCCGAGGTGCTGATCGGGCAGGAAGAGGATCTTCTCTTTCTGCTCCCAGCCCCATTTGAGCACCGCCGCGGCATTCGACGACGTGCACACCGTGCCGCCATGCTCGCCCACGAGCGACTTAATCGCCGCCGCCGAGTTGATGTAGGTCACCGGCACCGTACGCGCGGCCATGCCCATCTGCTCGAGTTCGCTCCAGCAGATCGCAAGCTCGTCGGCCGGCGCCATGTCGGCCATCGAGCAGCCGGCGGCCAGATCCGGCAGGATCACCTGCTGGTGCGGCAGCGCCAGCACGTCGGCGCTCTCGGCCATGAAGTGCACGCCGCAGAACACGATGTACTGCGCGTTCGGATGTTGGGCGACTTCGCGCGACAGCTTGAACGAGTCGCCGGTGTAGTCGGCGAACCGGATGACTTCATCGCGCTGATAGTGGTGGCCGAGGATGACGAGCCGATCGCCGAGCGTGGCGCGGGCGGCGGCGATGCGCGCGGCCATCTCGTCGTCGGGCAGACCGAGATAACGCTCCGGCAGCGGCTGGCGCTCGCGGATGCTGGCCTTCTCGACTTCGTTGAGGACCGGCAGATACGTGCCTGTCGTCATCGGCGTCCCTCTTCTGCCGCGTCTGGCTGGCTCGGAGCCTGCGAACTTGTGAAAACTTTCGCAATCTCCGGACGCGAAAAGACCAAGACCCGCCCGGCAGCTGTTGCTTCGGCGAATCTTGGTCTGTTTTCGATGCTACCACGTTAGATGCGATCGCACGGCCCGGGGTCACATCAGCCCGTGGCGGGCGCCGCGTGGCGCGCCACGGCGCGTCAGGCGAGCGGGATCGACAGGCGCGTGCGCCACTCCGCCCTGAGGGTGGTTTCCGGATTGTTCAGATACGTTTCCACAGACGGGCTGGCGGCAGCGCGCTCGCCGCTCGCCGGCAGCCACTCGCCCATGAAGCGCTGCCACACGTCGCCGAGCTGCTCGTACGGCCCGACGTGCTCGGTGGACGCGTAGCGCCCGGCCGGCAGGTGCTGCTCGGTCAGCCCCGGCGGCAGCACGAAGTCTTCGGGCACGACCATCGCCGCATCCGCGCGCAGCGCCTCGGGCGGCACGCTGCGGGGATCGTCGTGGTAGAGCGCCAGCATGGCACCGGTCTCCGCGAGTTCGGGCATCCACGGTCCGAGCGTGTGTCCGAGGTGTGCGAAGGCGCGGCCGATCTGGTTGTAGGGTCCCACGTGGCGCACGGTGGCCAGGCGTCGCGCGGGATGCGCCGAGATGTCGACCTGCATGATCCGTCCTCCGTCGCTTCACTCTAACCCTCCCGGCGACGCGCGTCACGTTCACCGGGCTTCGCGCGGTGCCCCCGGTCGCGGTACGATTCGGGCGCCGTGCCCGAGCTGCCAGAAGTTGACTTCGTTCGCCGCCTGCTGGCGCCGGTGATGACCGGCACCCGCGTGGAGGCCCTCCTCGTCCGCCGCGCGACCTTGCGCATCCCCTTCCCCGCGGGTTTCGAGGAGCGCCTCGTCGGCCACACGGTGACCGCGGTGACGCGGCGCGCGAAGTACCTGCTCGCCACGCTGTCGTCGGGAGAAACGCTCATCGTGCACCTCGGGATGTCCGGCTGGTTCCGCGTGGAACGCGCCGCCGGTCCGGAGTTCGACGCCGAGCCGGGCGAGACCGACGACGACCCGAAACACGACCACGTCGTGTTCCGCCTGTCGTCGGGCATGCTCGTGACCTTCAACGATCCACGGCGCTTCGGGTTGATGGACCTGGCCGCCCGCGGCGAGCTGACCTCGCACAAGGCGCTCAGGGATCTCGGCCCCGAGCCGCTGTCAGCCGAGTTCGACGGCGCGGTGCTCGCGCGCGCCTGCCATCGCCGGAAGACGCCGATCAAGGTGGCGCTGCTGGACCAGACCGTCGTGGCCGGTGTGGGTAACATCTACGCGAGCGAGGCGTGTTTCGAGGCGCGGATCTCGCCGAAGCGCAAGGCGTCGGCGATCGCGACGTCCACCGGCGCGCCGAAGCCGCAGGCGCAGGTCCTCGCGGCCGCGGTCGTGAAGGTGCTCGAACGCGCCATCGCGAAACCCACGGCGCGCTTCAAGGTCTACGAGCGCGCTGGCACGGCGTGTCCGCGGCGGAACTGCGAGGGGACGATCCGGCGCATCGTGCAGGCCGGGCGCTCGACGTTCTACTGCCCCGCCTGTCAGCGCTGACCGGCGTGGATCACGGCGAGGCGGCGGGCCCGGCGCGTTCCGCCTGAGGGGCGCCCGTCCAGGTCCACAGGATCATCCAGGGCAGCCAGAAAGCGATCGAGAGGACGAAGGCCAGCGCGGCGATGAACCACGACGCCGCGTAGGTCACGCCCTTCGTGCCCGGCGCGACCAGCTCCTGTGCGAGTTCGGCCCATGGGCCAAGCGACAGTTGCCAGTTCGACATGTCACCCCCCACGAATCTCCCGGCGGCGACGGCACCGGCGGACGTGATCATCTCGACGAACTCGATCCCGCCGGCGGTCTCCTCGCGCGCGCGCCGCTCGACCGCCGCCTGTGCCGCCTCGATGCGCGCGAACTCTGCTGGCGGTACCACGTACGCGGTCGCGACCACACTCGTCCACGCGGCCACGTGCGAGAGCACCGTGATCACCCCGGCGATCGCCAGCGCGTAGCGCCGATGCGCGCGGACATCGTCCGCATCCATCGGCCCGGAAGACGCGCCGGCCCACCACAGGGGCCGCGTTGCCAGCGTGGCGCCCACGAACATCCACAGCGTCGTGAAGGCCCAGAACGGCGGCACACACCAGATGACGAGGGTGACCGCCGCGACGGCCAGCCATCGGTTGACTCGCCCGTGAGGGCCGAGTGCCGCGCGGACGCGCCAGGCGGCGCGCACGCCGTTGCCGACAACGAAGAGGCCCGCACCGAGCGTGCACAACAACTCGACGCGCGCCATGCCGGTGAGGTCGTCGTCGCCCAGCACAGGCTGACCCCTCCACTGGGCGACCGCGGCGAACATCCCGACCTGCAGCGCATACGGCAGCACCCCCACGGCGATGCCGGCCGCCGTCATGTGCAGGCAGGAGCGGACGACATCAGGCGCATCCGACGATTCCGCCTTCACTGCCTCAAGCGACATCGGTCCCCCACGACGAACACCCCACGCCGGGTGTGGCGGCTAAGGAGCTTGGACACCACGTGGCGCGATTCGGCCCACCCGTCGGCACAGGGGGTCAGCGCGAAAGCATGGAACGGGAAGCGGAGATCAGGGGCCGTCAGGCGACGGCGGCAGGCACGCGCACGACGTTGTAGAGCGTGTCGCGTTCGATGGGCTCACGGCCCGCGGCGCGCACAATCCGCTCAATCTGATCGGTGCTGAGCGCGGTCGGCGTCGTCGAGCCGGCCATGTGGTAGATCGTCTCTTCCTGCACGGTGCCGTCGAGGTCGTCGGCCCCGAACCACAGCGCCGTCTGCGCCAGTTCCACGCTGGTCGAAATCCAGTACGCCTTGATGTGGTCGACGTTGTCGAGCAGCAGGCGGGCCACGGCGTGCGTGCGCAGCGTGTCGGTGGCGGTGGGCGCCGGCAGCTTGCGCATCTGGTTGTTGTCGGGATGGAAGGCCAGCGGGATGAAGGCCTGGAGGCCGCCGGTTTCGTCCTGGATCGCGCGCACCTGCAGCATGTGATCGACCCGTTCGGCCAGCGTCTCGATGTGGCCGTAGAGCATCGTCATGTTGGTGCGCATGCCGAGCGCGTGCGCGGTGCGGTGCACGCTGATGTAACGGTCGCCGTCGCACTTGTCGTACGAGATCTTCTGCCGCACGCGCGGCGCGAAGATCTCGGCGCCGCCGCCGGGCAGCGAGTCGAGGCCGGCCGCGCGCAGCTCCTCGAGCACCTGGCGGTCGGTCTTGCCGTAGTGCTCGGCGAAGAACGCGATCTCGACCGCGGTGAAACACTTGAGGTGGATGCCCGGGCGCACGCCCTTCAACCCGCGCAGCAGATCGGTGTAGTAACTGAACGGCAGCTCGGGATGCAGCCCGTTCACCATGTGCACTTCGGTGAGGGGCTCGCCGGCGCGGGCGCGCAGGCGATCGAGGATCTGCTCGACCGACGACGTGTGGGCGCCGGCCATGCCTTCCTTGAGGCGGGCGAACGAGCAGAAGAGGCACGAGGCCTCGCAGACGTTCGTGGCCTCGAGCCGCAGGTTGTGATTGAAGTACGTCTTCGCGCCGTGCCGCCGCTCGCGCTCACGGTTGGCGAGCCAGCCGACGCCCAGGAACTCGGGCGTCTCGAACAGGCGCACGCCGTCGTCGAAGCCGAGGCGCTCACGCGCCTCGAGTTTCTCGACGATGTCGTTCAGTCCGGCGCGCTGCAGTCGTTCACGCATGGTGTGACCGTCGGCGCCCGCGCCTGCGCGAGCGCGTCCCGGGCCCCGAGCCCCGGGTCCCGAGCCCCGCCGTTAGGAGACGCCCCACACCTGCGCGCGCAGGGTGCGGGACCGCGGACCGTCGAGCTCGGCCATCAGGATGCGCTGCCACTGCCCCAGCACCACCTCGCCGCCGCTGATCTGCAGCGTCAGCGAATGGCCGAGCAGCATGGCGCGCAGGTGCGAGTCGGCGTTCATCCGATCGCAGTCCGAATGGTCGGGGTCGTTGTGCTGGTAGTAGCTGTCACGCGCCACCATCTCTTCGAGGAAGCGACGGATGTCGGTGAGGAGCGCCTTCTGGAATTCGTTGATGAAGACCGAACACGTGGTGTGCATGGACCACAGCGTGATCATGCCCTCCTTGATGTCGAACTTCCGCACGTACTCCATCACGCGGTCGGTGAGGTCCACGAGCTCGAGCCGCTCGTCGGTGTCGATGACGAAGTTCTCGCCATGGATGACAAGGCCGCCAGTCGTCGCGCGGGCTACCGCCTCAACAGGGGTTTCGCGGACGGTCACGGTCGAACTCTTGCTCATGATTCCTCTCAGGTGGCCAGCCCCGGCTGGCCGTGTGACATCCAAACACAAACGCCGTATTTTACGCAATCTTCATGTGCCGCCGCAATCGGCGCTATACTGCCGCTTCAATCGACGCGATCCCGTGGCTGGCCAGGGAAGATGGGTGCAAATCCCACACGGTCCCGCCACTGTAAGCGGAAAGCGTACGTCCACAGACCGGCCCGAGCCGGTCCGTCACTGCCGCCAGGCGCCTTCGGGCGCTCCACGCGGGGGGAAGACGCGGGCGTCGCGCACCACTCCGCGAGTCAGGAGACCTCCTCCACGGGCCCACGTCCTTCAGCCGCCGTCCCATACCGGGGCGACGGTTTCGGCGCGGAGAACGCCGAGGAGGGGCTCATGCACGACGTTCAGTCGTCGTCCGTTTGGACGACTCCATCACATTTCAGGGTCCAGGTCATCCGTCAGGTGTGCGCGGTTCTGACCGCCACCCTGCTCGTGACGGCGCCTGCGGCCGCCGATCCGCTGGCCGGCCGGGTGCTCGGCCCCGATGGTCAGCCGGTGGCCGGCGCCACCGTGATCGCCTCCGGCCCGCTGGCCGCGCCGGTCACGACCACGACCGGCGCCGACGGCCGCTTCCGTCTCGACCTCCCCGCCGGCACGGTGACGCTGCGCGCCTTTGCACCCGGGATGGACGCCACGCCCTCGCGGGTGGACACGGGGCGCACCGACCTCGAGCTCACGCTCGCGGTGCGCGCCGTGAGCGAGGTGCTCACGGTCACGGCGTCGCAGGTGGACACGCCGCTCTCGCTCGCCGGCTCGAGCGTGAGCGTGCTCACGCGCGAGGATCTGGATGCGCGGCAGACGCTCACGCTAGGCGACGCGCTGCGCCTCGTGCCCGGCTTCGCCGTGGCGCGCAACGGCGGCCCCGGCACCGTCACCTCGGTCTTTCCGCGCGGCGGCGAGTCGGACTTCACCCTCGTGCTCGTGGACGGCGTGCGGGCCAACGCCTTCGGTGGCGGTCTCGACCTCTCGCAGGTGCCGGTGGCCGACGCGGCGCGTGTCGAGGTGGTGCGCGGTCCGCAGAGCGCGCTGTACGGCTCCGACGCGATTGGCGGTGTCATCCAGATCGTGACCGCGCGCGGCGGCCCGGTCGTGGGCACGGCCTTCGCCGAGGCTGGCGGGCGCGCGGCGCGCAACGGCGCGGCGACGGTCAGGGCCGGTGGCGCCCGCTGGCAGGGCGCGGCGTCGCTGTCGCACCAGCGCGATGAGGGCTTCACCGGCCGCGCGCCGGCCGACGGCACCGAAGTGACGAACGACGACAGCCGTCTCTCGCAGGGCGGCGCGAGCCTCGGCTGGCTCGGCGCGGGCGGCCGCGAGATCACGGCGTCGGTGCAGTACGTGGACTCGGATCGCGGCTCGCCCGGCCCGTTCGGCTCGAATCCGGCCGGCAACTTCGGCGGCCTCGATCGCACGTCGCGGAGCCTGACGACGCGGCGCACGCTGGCGCTGCACACCGTGCAGCCCCTCGGCGGCCCGTCGAGCCGCGTGCGTCTGCGCGCCGATGCCGACGTG
>CADEFD010000012.1:0-44175 GCA_902826515.1 uncultured Acidobacteriota bacterium | reverse complement strand
GCGGCGAATCCGTCGGAGTTCTCGGCGCGGCCCGCCTTCGATGCCGACACGGTCGTGTCGGTGAATCCGAAGGTCACCGCGGCGTTCACGCTCGTGCCGGCCACCACACCGCGCGGCGCCTCGACGCGCGTGCGGCTGGCCGCGGGCACCGGCATCCGGCCGCCCGATGCCTTCGAGATCGCCTTCACCGACAACCCGGGCCTCGCGCCGGAGCGCAGCCGCAGCGTCGAAGCCGGCCTCGTGCAGACGTTTGCCGGCGGCGCCGTGCAGGCCGACGCCACCGTCTTCCACAACGGCTACGACGACCTCATCATCTCGGTGGGCCGGCTCAGCGGATCGAGCCGCTACCGCACCGACAACATCGCCAACGCGCGCGCCCGCGGCGCCGAGGTCGCGCTGGCGTGGCGTCCGCGCGCGGCCTTCGCGGCGCGCGGCCACTACACGTGGCTCGATACCGACGTGCTCGACGTGGACGGCGCGGACGGCCAGGCGCCGTCGCCGTTCGCGGTGGGCGACCGGCTGCTGCGCCGTCCCACGCACCAGGGCGGCGTCGATCTCACGTGGACGGGCGCGCGGCTGCAGGCGTTCGCCACGGCGAGCCTGCGCGGACCGACGCTCGACGTCGAACCGAACTTCGGTGCCTTCGGCGGACTCTTCGAAAACGACGGCTACGGCGTGGTCACGCTCGGCGGCGCCTGGACGCTCGCCTCGCGGCTCACGCTCCATGCGCGTGTCGCCAACGCGTTCGGCGCCACCTACGAAGACGTGCTCGGTTATCCGGCCCTCGGCCGCACGGTCTATGCGGGCTTCCGCGTTGCTGCACGCCGCTGACCTCACCTTCGCCTACGACGCGACACGTCCCGTACTGGCGGGCGTGTCGCTCGATGTGCCGCCCGGCGGCATCGTCGGCATCCTCGGACCGAACGGTTCGGGCAAGACGACGCTGCTCGGGCTGCTCGGCGGCACGCGGCGGCCGACCAGCGGGACGATCACGCTCGACGGCCGTCCGCTCGCGTCATTCTCACGGCGGGCGCTCGCCACGCGGATTGCCGTCGTACCGCAGGAGACGCACCTCGCCTTCGAGTACACCGTGCTCGAGATGGTGCTCATGGGCCGCCATCCCCATCTCGGGCTCTTCGAGGTGGAAGGGCCGGCGGACGTCGCCACGGCCCGCGATGCGCTCGCCGCGGTGAACGCCGCACATCTCGAAGACCGCGACTTCATGACGCTGAGCGGCGGCGAGAAGCAGCGCGTGGTCATCGCCGCGGCGCTCGCGCAGGCCACCGACGTGCTGCTGCTCGACGAGCCGACCTCGTCGCTCGATCTCGGCGCGCAGCTCGACATCGCGCACCTGCTCGGCCGCCTCAACGCCGAACGCGGCGTGACCATCGTGGTCTCCACGCACGACCTCGGGCTCGCCTCGGGCATCTGCCGCGACCTCGTGCTGCTCAGGCACGGGCGGGTGGTGGCGGCCGGCCCGACCGCCACCGTGCTCTCGGGCGCCAACGTCCGCGCGCTCTACGACGTGGACGCTGACGTCCACCTCCATGCCAGCACCGGCCACCTCGTGGTCGTGCCGCTCCACCGCACGCCATGACGCCGCCCGTGCGCCTGCGCCTGCGGACGGTGCTGCCGCTCTTCGCGGCCGTCGCGGTCGCGGCCGTGCTGCTCGCCCCCACCGTGGGCAGCACCCCGATCAGCCTCGTGCGCGCTTTCGACCGCGCGATCCCGTGGGCCGAGAACGTGGACGCGCAGATCTTCTTCGTGGCGCGCCTGCCGCGCGTGCTCGCCGCCGCGCTCGTCGGCGCGTCGCTCGCCGCCTCGGGCGTCGTGCTCCAGGCGCTGCTGCGCAATCCGCTGGCCACGCCGTTCACGCTCGGCGTGTCGTCGGGTGCGGCGCTCGGCGCCATGCTCGTCATCGCCGCCGGACTCGACATGGGCGCGCTCGGCGTGTCGTCGGTGCCGCTTGCGAGCTTCGCCGGATCGATCGTGGCGACGGCAATCGTCTACTGGCTGGCGCGCAGCCAGCGGCGCGGCCTCTCGACCAACGTGCTGCTCCTTGCCGGTGTCACGCTCAACTCGTTCTTCTCGGCGCTCATCCTCTTCGTGCAGTACCTCGCCGACTTCACGCAGGCCTTCCGTACGGTGCGCTGGCTGATGGGCGACCTCGACGTCGGCGGTTACGGCGCGATCGTGGCGGCGCTGCCGCTCGTGGTGCTGTCGTTTGCCGCCTTCGCCGTGCTGGCGCGGTCGCTCAACCTGCTGAGCCTCGGCGCCGATGCCGCCGCCGCCCGCGGCGTGGACGTCGTGCGCGCCGAACGCCTCGCGTTCCTGAGCGCTTCATTGGCCACCGGCGCCGCGGTGTCGCTGGCGGGCCCCATCGGCTTCATCGGCATCGTCGTGCCGCACCTCGTGCGCCTGCTCGTCGGCGCCGACCACCGCGTGGTGCTGCCGGCATCCGCCTGCTTCGGCGCCGCCTTCCTCATCGGCTGCGACCTCGTCTCGCGCACCGCGCTCGCCCCGCTCGAACTGCCGGTCGGCATCGTCACGGCGATGATCGGCGGCCCGTTCTTTCTCTGGCAGCTCGTGAGGCACAGCTGATGCGCCGTTTCTGCACGCTCCTCGTCGCACTTCTTGCCATCTGTGTGATGGGGACTGTCCCCATTCTGGGCCGGGCCAGACTTCAGGAGCGTGCGCCGCAGCGCATCATCTCGCTCGTGCCGGCGCTGACCGAGATGCTGTTTGCAATCGGCGCCGGGCCGCAGGTGGTCGCCGTGAGCTCCTACGACACCTTCCCGCCCGAGGTGGCATCGCGCCCGAAGGTAGGGGCGCTGCTCGACCCGGACGTGGAGCGCATCTTCTCGCTCACGCCGGATCTCGTCATCACCTACGGCAGCCAGAGCGATCTGCGGCGACAGCTCGAACGCGCCGCGATTCCGATGTTCGACTACCGCCACGCCGGCCTGGCCGACGTGTTCACGACGCTGCGCGCGCTCGGCCGCGTGACCGGTCACGCGGGCGACGCCGGACGTCTCGCCACCGACATCGAACGCCGCCTCGACGCGGTGAAGACGCGCACGGCCGGCACGACGGCGCCGCGCACGCTGCTCGTCTTCGGCCGCGAGCCCGGATCGCTGCGCAACATGTATGTCTCGGGCGGCAAGGGGTTCCTGCACGACATGCTCGGTATTGCCGGCGGCGCGAACGTGTTCGCGGACGTCGCCCGCGAGTCGGTGCAGGCGACGACCGAACTCATCCTCGCCCGCGCCCCCGATGTCATCGTCGAAGTGCGCGAGGGCCCGGCGCTCGGCGACGCGGACGTGCGCGCGCGGATCGCCGACTGGGATCGCCTGGCCGCCATGCCGGCCGTGAAGGCCCGCCGCGTGCACATCCTGAGCGGCACCGGCCTCGTCGTGCCCGGACCACGCGTGGCCGCCGCGGTCGAACGGCTCGCGGCGGTGCTGCATCCGGCGCGGACGCCATGAAGATCCTGGTCTCGTGGTCGAGCGGCAAGGACTCGGCCTGGATGCTGCACGTGCTCCGGGCATCGCACCCAGGCGCCGTGGCCGGCCTGCTCACCACCACCAACGGCGCCGTCGATCGCGTGGCGATGCACGGCGTGCGCCGCGTGGTGCTCGAGGCGCAGGCGCAGGCGGCCGGATTGCCCCTGCACGTCGTGCCGCTCCCGTGGCCCTGCAGCAACGCCGACTACGAGCGCCTCATGGGCGAAGCGGTCGCCGGCGTCGTACGCGACGGCTTCACGCACGTCGCGTTCGGCGACCTGTTCCTCGAGGACGTCCGGCAGTACCGCGTGGACCGGCTCGCCGGCACGGGCCTCGACCCGCTCTTCCCGTTGTGGAAGACCACCGACACCCGCGCTCTCGCCGAGACGATGATCGCCGGCGGCCTCAGAGCCACGCTCGCCACCGTGGATCCGCGCGTGCTCGATGGCACGTTCGCCGGCCGTCCCTTCGACCGCGCGCTGCTCGCCGATCTGCCGGACGGCGTGGACGCCTGCGGTGAACGCGGCGAGTTCCACACGTGCGTGTGGGACGGGCCGATGTTCGCGCGGCCGGTGCCGCTCACCGTGGGCGCGGTCGTGACGCGCGACGGCTTCACCTTCGCGGATCTCCTGCTCACTCCGCCGCCTGTCCCGGCCTGACCATGTCCACCTACCCCTCCCGCATCGTCTGCCTCACGGAAGAAACGACCGAAACGCTCTATTGCCTCGGCGAAGGTGACCGCGTCGTCGGCATCTCGGGCTACACCGTGCGTCCGCCGGAAGCGCGGCGCAAGCCGAAGATCTCGTCGTTCCTGCACGCGCGCTACGACAAGATCGCGGCCCTTGAACCGGATCTCATCCTGGCCTTCTCGGATCTCCAGGCCGAGATCACGACCGAACTCGTCAAGCGCGGGTACCCCGTGTTCACGTTCAACCAGCGCAGCGTCGACGAGATCCTGCAGATGGTGCGCGTCGTCGCCGGCCTCGTCGGCGTGGCCGCGAAGGGCGTCGCGCTCGCCGACGACTACGCGCGCGGGCTCGACGCCATCCGCGCCTCGGCGGCGCGCTTCCCCGAGCGTCCGCGCGTCTACTTCGAAGAATGGGACGACCCGCTCATCAGCGGCATCCGCTGGGTCGAGGAGCTGATCGAGGTGGCGGGCGGCACGCCGGTCTTTCCGGAACTGAGGACGGCGGCGCTCGGCCGCGATCGCATCATCACGGCGGACCGGGTGCTGGCCGCGGCGCCGGAGGTCTTCATCGGCTCGTGGTGCGGGAAACCCGTGCGCAAGGAGAAGGTGCGCGAGCGCGCGGGCTGGGAGGCGGTGCCGTTCATCGTGCACGACCGCATCTACGAGGTGAAGTCCACCTACATCCTGCAGCCGGGCCCGGCGGCGCTCACCGAAGGTGTGCGCCAGCTCCACGCGGTGTTGTGCCGCGCGGTGGGCGTGGACGTGCCCGACGCGCTCAGGCCCGCCGAGCGGTGGGACGGCGGCGCGGCGGCGCCGCGGCCGACGACGATGGCGGCTCCACCGGCTCCACCACGACCATGACGAACCGCGTCGCACGCGCGCCGGCCGACGCGTAGCGGTGCGGACGGTCGGCGCGGAACACCACACATTCGCCGGCGCCCACCGGCACCTGCACGCCGTCCACCGTCACCACGGCCTCGCCCTCGAGCACGTGGATGAATTCACGCGTGCCGGGCGGATGCGCAATCGCGTCGTAGCCATCGCGCGGCCCGATTGTCCACGTCCACAGCTCGACCGGCATCGGCGCCTCGATGCCGGCCACGAGGCCGGCGGCGCTGGTCTTCGCCTTGCCGCGCCACAACCACGCGACGTCGTCCGCGGTGACCTTGCGCACGACCGGCTCGTCATCCACCTCGACCAGCCGCGGCAGCGCGACGCCGAGCGCGTTGGCGAGTTTGCAGAGCGTGGCGATCGACGGATTGGTCTGCGCCTGTTCGACCTGCACGAGCATCCCCTTGCTGAGGCCGGCGCGCGTGGCCAGCTCGGCCTGGCTCCAGCCGCGCTTGGCGCGCCACTCCCGCAGGTTCCTGGCGAGGGCGGCTTCGACGCGTCGCGGGTCGTTCATGCGGTCAGTATAGTGAACTGCGTGGTCAGTTTGATATAGTCCCCGGATGGTGCTCGATCGCGTGTCCGTCGCTCCCGAGGTCCACGCACTCCGCCCCGACTTCGCCGTGCTGGCCATCGCCGTCTCCGGTCTCGTGAACGGCCCCGGCGACGACCGGTCCGCGGCCGCGCTGCGAGACGCGGAAGACATGGCGCGCGCTTCGAGCGGCGCGGTGCCGCCGCATGTCGTGAGCTGGCAGGACGCGTATCGCGCCTTCGGGGCCAAGCCGCAGCGCACCGCGTCGTCGGTCGAGGCCTTGTGGAAACGCGCGGCCGGAGCCGGCCTGCCGCGCGTGAACTGGCTCGTCGATGTCTACAACGCGGTCAGCGTCGCCCACGTGCTGCCGGTCGGCGGTGAAGACCTCGCGCACTACGGCGGCGCCATCCGCCTGGTGCGCGCGACCGGCGCCGAGCCGTTCGACACCATGAAGGACGGCCAGCCGGCCAGCGACCCGCCGGCGCCTGGCGAAGTGGTGTGGGCCGACGATGTCGGCGTGACGTGCCGGCGCTGGAACTGGCGTCAGTGCACGCGCACGCGCCTCACGGAATCATCCACGACGGCGCTCTTCCTGCTCGAACGCCTGGCACCGCTGCCACTCGACGCACTCGACGCGGCCGGCGACGCGCTGCTCGCCTTCCTCCACGCGCGCACCCCCGGTCTGCAGGTGGAGCGGGCGCGGTTCGGTCCGGTCACGCCATGACGTCGCTCTTCGCGCTGATGGCCGCCGCCGTCTACGGCGCCGCCGACTTCCTCGGCGGCACGGTGGCCAAACGGGCGACCACCCTTGCCGCCGTCGTCGCCACGCAGGGCGCCGGTCTCGTGCTGCTGCTGCTCGGCACGCCGCTCATGCTCGACGCCACGGTCACGGCGAACGACGTGATCTTCGGCGCCCTCGCCGGACTCACGGGCAGCGTCGGCGTGGCGCTGCTCTACCGCGGCCTGGCGATGGGGCCGATGAGTGTCGTCGCGCCGATCACGGCCGTCTGCGCGGTGGTGATTCCGCTCATCGCCGGGCTGATGTTCGGGGAACAGCTCACGCCGCCCGCCGCCCTCGGCGTGGCGATGGCGATTGCGGCCGTCGTGCTGCTCGGGCAGGACGCGGCGCCCGATGCCGCGTCCACCGACGTGCCGCGCTCGGCCGCCCACGTGGCGCAGGCCGTGCGCATCGCGCTCGTGTCGGGCGTAGCCATCGGCGGCTTCTTCGTGTGCCTTGGCCGCACCGCCGCACCGGCCGGTCTCTGGCCGCTTGCCGTGTCGCGCACCGTATCGGTCACGGTCTTCCTGGTGGTGGCGTTGTCGACGCGGCAGACCTGGAAGATCCCCGCCGGGGCGCTGCCGGCGGCGATTGGCTGCGGCGGCCTCGACATGATCGCCAACGGTCTGTATCTGGCGGCCGTGCGGCAGGGGCAGCTGAGCCTGGTCGCCACGCTGGCGTCGCTCTATCCGGCGAGCACGGTGCTGCTCGCGCGCTACGTGCTCGGCGAACGGCTGGGGCGGTGGCAGCAGGTGGGCGTCGTGGCCGCGGTCGCGGCCATCGTGCTCATCGTGGCGAACAGCTAGCGGCGCGGCTACTGCCGCGGCTTCGGCGCGGGCACGTTCTGGCCGGCCTCGACGAGCTTGCGGTAGGCCTCGTACTGACGGTCGTAGTTCCAGTCCTGCGCCTTCTTCGCGCCGAACATCGCCGCCCCGGCCAGCAGGCTCAGGAAGTCCACCCGCGGCGAGCGGAACGCCTGCGGCGTGACGTGCGTGAGCATGTCGCGATGGGTGGGCGCGCTGCCGGGCACGCCGCCGTAGACCAGGTCCTGCCCCGTGAAGAACCGCAGCTGCGGCGCGTTGCCGTAGACGTCCACGTGGAACTCGAGCTTGAGCGGCGAGGCGCCCTCGTTGCGGGCGTCTGACTCGGCGGCAAGGCGCCGCGAGATACGCGAGAGCGAGATGCCGAGGGCGTGCGGGTTGATGGCCGGCGCGGCCGTCGCGGCCGGCGCCACGGCCGTCTGCGCCGCCGCGGGAGCGGCGGCGACCGCACTGACGAGCACGGCGGCGAGGAAGCGCCTCATGGCAGGGTTAGACGACGGCCGGCGGCCATCGGTCTGATGCTATCAGGTTCCCGGACGGCCCGGGCGATGGGCGTATGCTGAGGGTTCGCCCGTCATCGCCCATGGAGGTTCCCATGCCTGGACGTTCGCTGTCGCTCGCCGTTGCCGGACTCGTGCTCGCCTCCGGTCTCGTCCTCTCCGCCCACCACGGCTGGGCGGGTTATCAGTCGGCGGAGTTCGCGCTCGAAGGTGTGGTCGTGAAGGACGTGACCTCGGACGGCGCCCATTCGTCGATGCAGATCCGCGCCGGCACGCAGGTGTGGGATCTCACCCTGGCGCCGCCGGCGGCCACGACACGCGCCGGACTCAGGAGCGGCATCATCCCGGTGGGCGCGACCGTGACCATCAACGGACACCGCCACGTCGATCCGAAGCGGTTCGAGGTGAAGACGGAACGCGTGACGTGGAACGGGAAGACGTTCAACGTCTATCCGGGCCGCACGTAACACGGGCCGGCCTGATGTCGCGCCGGCGCCTCAGAGGCGCCGCAACTGCACGGCTTCCACCGCGTGATTCGCGCCCTTGCGCAGGATGAACTGCGCGCGGGCGCGCGTCGGCGCGATGTTCTCGCGCAGGTTCACGCCGTTGATGTCGGCCCAGATCGCGGCCGCCGTCTTCCGCGCCTCGGCCTCGCTCAACGAGGCGTAGCGGTGGAAGTACGACTGCGGATCCTGGAACACCGTGTCGCGCAGGCGCAGGAAGCGCTCCACGTACCAGCGTTCGATGTCGGCCTCGTCGGCATCCACGTAGATCGTGAAATCGAAGAAGTCGGACGCGAACACCTGCATCTCGGCGCGTTCCCCCGGCGCCTGCAGCACGTTCAGGCCTTCGACGATGACGATGTCGGGATGCCGCACCGTGTGGCGCGCCGCGGGCACGATGTCGTAGCGCTGGTGCGAGTACACCGGCGCATCCACCACGTCGGCGCCCGACTTGATGGCGGCGAGGAACCGCACCAGGCGGGCGCGGTCGTAACTCTCGGGGAACCCCTTGCGGTTCATGATGCCGCGCGCCACGAGCACGGCATTCGGGAAGAGGAACCCGTCGGTGGTCACGAGGTCCACGGACGGATGCCCGGGCCAGCGCGAGAGCAGCGCGCGCAGGATGCGGGCCGTCGTGCTCTTCCCCACCGCGACGCTGCCGGCCAGGCCGATGATGAAGGGCACCTTGGCCGTGCGGTCGCCGAGGAAGGTCTGGGAGGCGCGGTGCAGCTCCTGCGTGGCGCGCACGTAGAGGCTGAGCAGGCGCGACAGCGGCAGGTAGATCTGCTCGACCTCGGCGATCGAGAGCGCGTCGTTCAGGCCGCGCAGCTCGGCCACGTCCGCTTCCGAGAGGGTCAGCGGGGTGCTGTCGCGCAGCTTCGCCCACGCCGCGCGATCGAACGTGAGGTAGCGGGAGGGGGGCGACTGAGGCTCGGCTGACATCGGCGGGTGCCGCCGAGCTTACAACAGTCCCAGCTGCAGCTTCGCCGCGTCGCTCATCCGGTCCATCGCCCACGGCGGGTCGAACACGAGCTCGACACGCGACGACGTCACGCCCTCGACCCGCTTCGCGGCATCGCGCACTTCCCCCGGCAGCGTCTGCGCCGCGGGACACGCCGGCGCCGTGAGCGTCATGCGGATGCCGACCTTGCCGTCGGTGTCGATGAGCACATCGTAGATGAGGCCGAGGTCGTAGATGTTGACCGGGATCTCGGGGTCGAACACCGTGCGCAGGGCGTCGATGACCTGCGGCCTGAGCGCCGCCATCTGTGCTGGATCGGGAACGACGTCGAGCGGCGCGCCGAACTCGTCGGGCACCTCGGACGGCTGGCCGGTATGCGTGGGAATCACGGAGAGCATCCTCGTCGCGGTATGCATGGCTACTCGGTGGACACGGGGGCGGCCGGCGCGCCGTCGAGCACGGCCTTGGCGGCATGCCAGGCGAGGCTGGCACATTTGACGCGGGTCGGGAACTCGCGCACGCCGGCGAGCACCGACAGCTTGCCGAGGTCGGCCGGCGGCTCGTCGTGCGCCGAGGTCACCATCGACTGGAACTGCGCGAAACGCTCCTGCGCCTCGGCGACGGTCAGCCCCTTGAGCGCCTCGGTCATGAGCGAGGCCGAGGCCTTGGCGATGGCGCAGCCCTGGCCCTCGAACGCGACGTCGCGGACGACGCCGTGGTCGATCGCCATCGAGACCAGCACGCGATCGCCGCAGAGCGGGTTGTAGCCCTCCTGCGTAGCGCCACCGGCGATGACGCGGAAGTTCCGCGGCCGCCGGTTGTGGTCGAGGATGACTTCCTGATAGAGCTCCTGCAGTCCGTCGCTCACGCGAATACCCTCCGCACGTCGTGGAGGGCGTCCACGAGCTGATCGATGTCCTCGCGCGTGTTGTACATCGCCAGCGACGCGCGCGCCGTGGCCGGCACGCCGAAGCGGGCCATGACCGGCTGCGCGCAGTGGTGCCCGGTGCGGATGGCGACGCCCATGCGGTCCACGACCGTGCCGATGTCGTGCGGGTGGACGCCGTCCATCACGAACGAGACGATGCTCGCCTTGACGGGCGCCGTGCCCACGAGCCGCACGCCGGGCACCGCCGACACCGCCGCCGTCGCGTAGGCCAGCAGATCCGCTTCGTGCGCGGCGATCCAGTCGAAGCCGATGCGGCGTATGAAGCGCGTGGCGGCGCCGAGGCCGACCGCCCCTTCGATGTGCGGCGTGCCGGCCTCGAACTTGTAGGGCAGCGTGTTCCAAGTGCTCTTCTCGAAGGTGACCGACGCGATCATGTCGCCGCCGCCCTGATACGGCGGCATCGCGTCGAGCAGCGCCTCGCGGCCGTAGAGCACGCCGATGCCCGTGGGCCCGTAGAGCTTGTGGCCGGTGGCCACGTAGAAGTCGGCGCCGAGCGCCTGCACGTGCACCGGCAGGTGATACGCCGCCTGCGCGCCGTCTACGAGCACGACGGCGCCGGCGTCGTGCGCGGCGCGGATGATCTCGGCCATCGGCGTGACGGTGCCGAGGGCGTTCGAGAGCTGCGTCATGGCGACGATCTTCGTGCGCGGCCCGAGCAGGCGTCCGAAGGCCTCCATGTCGAGCGCGCCGCGATCGTCGATCGGCACGACCTTCAGTACCGCGCCCGTGCGCTCGCAGGCGAGCTGCCAGGGCACGATGTTCGAGTGGTGCTCCATCGCCGAGATGAGCACCTCGTCGCCGGCGGCCAGATGGCGGCCGCCCCAGCTCTGCGCCACGAGGTTGATGCCTTCGGTGGCGTTGCGCGTGAAGATGATCTCGTGGCGGTGGGCGGCGCCGAAGTAGGCCGCCACGTCATCACGGGCGCCTTCGAACGCCGCCGTCGCGCGTTCGGACAGCAGGTGGACGCCGCGATGCACGTTGGCGTTGCTCGTCGTGTAGTAGCCGGCAATCGCGTCGATCACCTCACGCGGCTTCTGCGTCGTGGCGGCGTTGTCGAGGTAGGCCAGACGACGCCCGTGCGCCTCGATGCCGAGGATCGGGAACTCCTCGCGGATGCTCGCGGCCCGGGCGGCGGTCTCGACGGCGGGCACGGTGTCGGCTGCCACTATTCCCCCCTACGCCAGATACCGGGCGAGCCGGCTGAACAGCCGGTGTTCGAGCGCGATGCGCAGCTCGGGCACCGAGATTTCGCCGAGCACCTCGCCTGCGAAGGCGTGGAGCAGCATGTCGCGCGCCTGCGCCGGCGTGAGGCCGCGCGCCTGCAGGTAGAAGAGTGCCTCTTCGTCGAGCTGGCCCACGGCGGCGCCGTGGGTGCACTTGACGTCGTCGGCGAAGATCTCGAGCTGCGGGTTCGAGTTGATCTGCGCGTCGTCCGAGAGCAGCAGCGCCCGGTTGGTCTGCTTCGCGTCGGTTTTCTGCGCGTCGGGGCGGACGAGGATGCGGCCGTTGAAGACCGCCTTCGCCTGTCCGCCGAGGATGCCCTTGTAGAGCTCGTGGCTCGTGCAGTGCGCCACGGCGTGATCGATCGACGTGTGGTTGTCCACGAGATCGGTGCCGTCGGCCAGATACACGCCGTCGAGGGTCGCATGCGCGCCTTCGCCGTCGAGCACGGCCGTCAGGTCGTTGCGGACGATCTTGCCGCCGAGCGACACCGCGCGCGAGTGCAGGATGCCGCCCTCGCCGCACACGGCATGCAGGTGGTGCAGGTGGAAGGCCGAGGCCGACTCGCGCTGGTCGATGATGAGTTCGAGCACCGCGCCGCCCTCGACACGCACCTGCGTGACGGCGTTCGAGAGATACGGCTGGGCGCCCTCACCGACGAACGACAACACGACAGTGGCCTGGCTCTGGGCCCGCGCGTCGATGACGAGGCGCGGATGCGCCATCACCGGACGGTCGCCGGGCAGCGTCGCGATGACCACCTGGATGGGCGCGCTCAGCACGGCGCCTTCCGGAATCAGGATGTGCACACCGTCTTCGAGGAAGGCGGCGTTCAGGGCCGCAAACGGCAGGCCCGTGATGTCGAGGTCGAGCGCGATGTCGCGCGCCGACGAATGGTCGGCCTCGAAACTGCCCGCCAGCCCCTCGACCACCACGCCGAGCGGCAACGCGCCGTAGGCCGAGAGGGTCTCGTCGAAGCAGCCGTTCACGACCACCGCCGTGGCGGCGCTGTCGCGGATTTCATTGGCGGCGGCGAGCGCTTCGGCGCCTTCCGCGTCCGGCGCGGCGAGCTCGAAGGCGGTCGCGGCGATCGGTCCGACGTTCGTGAAGCGCCAGGCTTCCTCGCGCGTCGTCGGAAAGCCGGTCGCCTCGAAGTGTTCGAGGGCGTCGCGGCGATGCAGCGTGAGCCACTCGGGCGCGCGCGTGCCGAGGCCGCGCTGGCCGTCGCGGATCCAGTCGAGGGTCTGGGGCGCGCTCGTCACTGGCGGGCTCCCGCCGCGGCCGCCTCGATCCAGCCGTAGCCCTTCGATTCGAGTTCGAGGGCGAGCTCGCGGCCGCCGGAGCGTACGATGCGGCCCTCGCTCAGCACGTGCACGTGGTCGGGCACGATGTAGTCGAGCAGGCGCTGGTAGTGCGTCACCACGATGAAGGCGCGCTCGGGGCTGCGCAGGGCGTTCACGCCCTCCGACACGACACGCAGCGCGTCGATATCGAGGCCGGAGTCGGTCTCGTCGAGCACGGCGAGTGTGGGCTGCAGCACGGCCATGTGGAAGATCTCGTTGCGCTTCTTCTCGCCGCCCGAGAAGCCTTCGTTCACCGAACGCTGCAGCATGGTGTCGTCCATCTGCAGGCGCTTCGCTTCCTTCTTCACGAGGGTCATGAAGTCGATGGCGTCGAGTTCCTCGAGGCCGTGTTCCTTGCGCTGGGCGTTGAGCGCCGCCTTGAGGAAGTAGGCGTTGTTCACGCCCGGGATCTCGACCGGGTACTGGAAGGCCATGAACACGCCCTTCCGGGCGCGCTCGTCGGCCGGCATCTCGAGCAGGTCGACGCCGTTGTAGCGCACCTCGCCGCCGGTCACTTCATAACCGGGATGCCCCGCCAGCACGCGCGCCAGCGTGCTCTTGCCCGATCCGTTCGGCCCCATGATGGCGTGCACTTCGCCCGCGTTCACCGTGAGATCGATCCCGTGGAGGATGTCCTTGTCCTCCACCCGCGCCGTCAGTCCCTTGATTTCCAGCATCGCCATCGTCCTACCCCACCGATCCTTCGAGTGACACACTGAGCAGCTTCTGCGCTTCGACGGCGAACTCCATCGGGAGCTCGCGGAAGACTTCCTTGCAGAACCCGCTCACGATCATGTTGATCGCGTCTTCCTTCGAGATGCCCCGCGACTCGCAGTAGAACATCTGGTCTTCGCCGATCTTCGAGGTCGAGGCCTCGTGTTCGACCTTCGACGAGGTGTTCCGGATCTCGAGATACGGGAACGTGTGCGCGCCGCACTTGTCGCCGATGAGCAGCGAGTCGCACTGCGAGTAGTTGCGGGCGTTGGTCGCGCCCTTCGCAATCTTCACCGCGCCGCGATAGGTGTTCTGGCCGACGCCGGCCGAGATGCCCTTCGAGACGATCGTGCTGCGGGTGTTCTTCCCGAGGTGGATCATCTTGGTGCCGGTGTCGGCCTGCTGGCGGTTGTTGGTGACCGCCACCGAGTAGAACTCACCCACCGAGTCGTCGCCCTGCAGGATGCAGCTCGGATACTTCCAGGTGATCGCCGAGCCGGTTTCCACCTGCGTCCAGGTGATCTTCGAACGCGTGCCGCGGCAGGCGCCGCGTTTGGTCACGAAGTTGTAGATGCCGCCCTTGCCTTCCTTGTCGCCCGGGTACCAGTTCTGTACCGTCGAGTACTTGATGACGGCATCGTCGAGCGCCACGAGTTCGACCACCGCGGCATGGAGCTGGTTCTCGTCGCGCATCGGCGCCGTGCAGCCCTCGAGATAGCTGACGTAGGCGCCTTCTTCCGCCACGATGAGCGTGCGTTCGAACTGCCCGGTGCCCTTGGCGTTGATGCGGAAGTAGGTCGAGAGCTCCATCGGGCAGCGCACGCCCTTCGGCACGAACACGAAGCTGCCGTCGCTGAAGACGGCCGAGTTCAGGGCGGCGAAGAAGTTGTCGGTGTGCGGCACGACCGAGCCCAGGTACTTCTTGATGAGCTCCGGGTGTTCCTTCACCGCTTCCGAGAACGAGCAGAAGATGATGCCCGCCTTGGCCAGCTTGTCGCGGAAGGTCGTCGCCACCGAGACCGAGTCGAAGACCGCGTCGACGGCCACGTTCGCCAGCAGCTTCTGCTCTTCGAGCGGGATGCCGAGCTTGGCGAAGGTGGCGCGAATCTCGGGATCGAGTTCGTCGAGGCTGTTCAGCTTCGGCTTGTCTTTCGGCGCCGCGTAGTAGCTGATGTCCTGATAGTCGATGGCGTGATACTCGACGTTCTGCCACGTCGGCTCGGTCATCTTCTGCCAGGCGCGGAACGCCTTGAGCCGCCAGTCGAGCAGCCACTCGGGCTCGCCCTTCTTCGCGGAGATGAAGCGGACGACGTCCTCGTTCAGCCCCTTGGCGACGATGTCCTGCTCGACGTCGGTGACGAACCCGTACTTGTAGTCCTGGGCCGCCAGATCCTCGAACACTTTGGTCGTTGCTGTGGATTCCATATCGTTTCCCTGGTCCCTGTTCCCTGGTCCCTGTTCGCTGACCGGTCGTCAGACACCAAACGAAGTACCGCACCCGCAGGCGCTCTTCGCGTTCGGGTTCTTCAGGATGAAATTTGTCGCCATGAGATTGTGCTCGTCGAAATCGAGCACGGTGCCATCGAGCAGCGCCAGGCTGCGCGGATCGACGAACACCTTCACGCCGTCGGGCCCGTCGAAGATCTGGTCGGTCGGCTTCGCGCCCGGCTCGAACCGGAACACGTAGCTGTACCCCGAGCAGCCGCCGGCCTTCACCGCCACGCGCAGCCCGCCGTCGGTCAGCCCCTGCTTCGTCATCTGGCGCGCGATGACGCGCGCCGCGCTGCCGGTGATTTCGATCATCGCCATCCCCGTGCTCCGGTTCCTGCGTCGGTGTGCTCAGTCCCGAGCCCCGGGCCCCGAGCCCCGGCTCTCGTCTGCCAGTCGTCGACCGCCGCCCGTGCCGCGTCGATCGCCATCGCGGCCATCGCCTGTTTCTCCGCCGGCAGCGCCAGGGCCTCTGCCACGGCGCACGCGTCGAGGGCCCGCGCCGCCGCCGGTGTCGCGCCGACGAGGGCGTCGGCGACGAAACTTGCACTCGCCACCGCCGCGCTGCAGCCGAACACCCGGAACCGCGCGTCGTCGATGACGCCGTCCGCGCCGTGCACCTGCAGCCGCGTCCACACGCCGGCATCGAGGCTCCCGATCGCGCCCGTGCCCACATGGTCCGCGCCGTCGGGCCAGCCGCCGGCGCGCCGCGGATCGCGGCAGCGCATGCGCACGGCCTCGGAATAGGCCGCCGCCATCACAGGCCGCCTCCCACACCCACCGGCGACATCGCGCGCAGACGCGTCACCGACGCCGTCACGTGCGCCACGGCGGCATCGATCTCGGCGGCCGTCGTGCCGCGGCCGAGGCCGAAGCGCAGCGCGCCCCAGCGTTCCGCGGCGCCGGCGCCGAGCGCCGTCATCACGTGCGACGGTTCGCGGCTGCCCGACGCACACGCCGAGCCGGACGACACGGCGACGTCATCGGCCAGGCTGGTCATGAGCGCCTCGCCGTCCACGCCGGCAAAACTCACGTGCAGGTTGTGCGGCAGGCGCGCGGTCATCGAGCCGTTGACCGTGACGGCTGCAAGCGCCTGCGTGAGTCCGGCGAGCAGCCGATCGCGCAAGTGCGCCACGCGGGGGCCTTCGCTCGTCACAACCTCGCGCGCGATGCCCGCGGCGGCGCCGAAGCCGACGATGCCGGGCACGTTCAGCGTGCCGGCGCGCAGGCCCTGTTCCTGGCCACCGCCCACGGTCTGCGGCACGAGCGTGACCTTCGGGGCCCGCCGCACGTAGAGCGCGCCGACGCCCTTCGGGCCGTACATCTTGTGGGCGCTGAACGACGCCAGATCGACGCCGAGCGCCTCGACATCGAAGGGCACGTGCCCGGCCGCCTGCACCGCATCGGTGTGCAGCCACACGCCGCGCGCCTGGCAGATGGCGGAGATGTCGGCCACAGGATGTATGACGCCGATTTCGTTGTTCGCGGTCATCACCGACACGAGCACCGTGTCTGGCGCGAGTGCCGCAGCCACGCGGGCCGGATCGACACGGCCGTCGCGCTCGACCGGCACGACCGTGACGCGGCCGCCGTCGGCGGCCACCGCCTGACACACGTCGAGCACGGCCTTGTGTTCGGTGGCCACGGTCACGACGTGCGCGCCCTGGTCGCGGCGTGCCGCGACCGCTCCGCGGATCGCCAGGGTGTTCGCTTCGGTGGCCCCGCTCGTGAACACGATCTCTTTGGCGCGCGCGCCGATGAGACGCGCCACCTGGTGGCGTGCGTGTTCCACCGCCTCGTCGGCCTTCCAGCCGAACGCATGCTGCCGGCTGGCGGCGTTGCCGAAGTGTTCGGTGAAGTACGGCAGCATCTGCTCGACCACACGCGGGTCCACGGGCGTCGTGGCGTGATGATCGAGATAGATGGACCGGGTGGCGGGCATGATCGCGTCTACTCCACGACCTGCGGCGGCGCCGGCGCCGCGCCGCGAACGTACATCGGCACCGCCACGGGCGTGCCCGGGGCGGGCGCCGGTTCGGCCAGTTCGGCGAGGCTCACCGTGGCGAGCGCGTCCACGATCCGCGACTTGATCTTCCAGAGCGGGTCGCGAATCTCGCAGCGGTCGTACTGTTCGCAGCCGTGATCGTCAGGGGAACAGGCGGTCACGGCCACGGGCCCGTCGATGGCCTGGATCACATCCGCCACCGTGAGGAGCCGGGCATCACCGGCCAGGCGGTAGCCGCCGCGGGTGCCCTGCACCGACACGAGCAGGCGCGAGCGCACGAGCCGCTGCAGCACCTTCGCGAGCAGTTCGGCCGGGATGCCGTAACTTTCGGCGATCTCGCGCGCGCTCACGGAACTGTCGGCCGCCGCTCCGGCCAGGTGACGCATGGCGATGAGCGCGTAGTCGGCTTTCTTGGAAAGTCGCAGCATGGCGGGACTCGGGGTCCGGGTTCCGGCGCCCGGAAAACACCCGGACCGCAGATACCCGACCGCCGTAGTCGTAGTTTAGTCCCGCGATGTCCGACTCGGCAAGTCGGATTAAGGGCCAGCCCCTAGTACTTGGGCTGGCTCGGGTCCACGTGGTCGATCCAGGCGAGGATCCCGCCGGTCAGGTTGTGGACGCTCCGGAAGCCCTGCTCGCGCAGGAAGGCCGCCGCCTTGCCCGAACGGACCCCCGAGCGGCACTGCATGACCAGCTCGACATTGGGGTCGAGCTCACCCACGCGGGCCGGCAGTTCGCCGAGCGGGATGAGCACCGAGCCTTCGATCTTGCAGATCTGGTACTCGTGCGGCTCGCGGACGTCGATGAGGAGCGGCGCCGTGCCGGCATCCTGCATCGCCTTGAACTCGAGCACGCTCACATCCGCCATCGCGTCCGCCAGCACCGGCGCGGGCGGCGCGGCCTGCGCCGGCACGATGCCGCAGAACTGGTCGTAGTCGATGAGCGCCGTCACCGTGGGGTTCGTGCCGCAGACCGGGCACTCCGGATCCTTGCGCAGCGTGAGCTCACGGAAGCGCATCTTCATCGCGTCGTAGATGAGGAAACGTCCGGCCAGCGTCTGGCCCATGCCGAGGATGATCTTCACCGCCTCGGTGGCCTGGATGGTGCCGATGAGCCCCGGCAGGATGCCGAGCACGCCGGCCTCCGCGCAGCTCGGCACGAGCCCGGGCGGCGGCGGCTCCGGGTAGAGGCAGCGGTAGCACGGACCGTCCTTGGTGGCGAAGACCGAGGCCTGCCCTTCGAAGCGGAAGATGCTGCCGTAGGCGTTCGGGATGCCGAGCAGCACACACGCGTCGTTCACGAGGTACCGCGTCGGGAAGTTGTCGGTGCCATCGACGACGACGTCGTAACCGCGGAAGAGATCGAGCGCGTTGGCCGAGCTGAGCGCGACCTCGTGCGTGATGACGTTGACGTGCGGGTTCAGGTCCTTGAGCGTGTCGCGCGCGGAGGCGAGCTTCGAGCGGCCAACATCCGACGTGCCGTGCAGGATCTGGCGCTGCAGGTTGCTGACGTCCACCGTGTCGAAGTCCACGATGCCGATCGTGCCGACGCCGGCCGCCGCGAGATACATCGCCACCGGCGAACCAAGCCCGCCGGCGCCGATGCAGAGCACCTTCGCGGCCTTGAGCTTGCGCTGGCCGTCCATGCCCACTTCCGAGAGGATGAGGTGCCGGCTGTAGCGCTTGATTTCGTCGGCGCTGAGCGCCGGCAGGGTGTCGGTCGCCGTCCCCGATCCGCCCGCCACCGACGGGATGATGCTGAGCGTCTGGCCGTCGGCCACCGGCGTCTGCTCCTTCTGCAGGTAGCGGATGTCGTCGTCGCCGAGATACACGTTGACGAAGCTGCGCAGACGTCCGTCGGGCGCGTACAGATGCTGCTTCAGGCCGGCGTAGCGCGTGGTCAGGTCCTGCAGCACCTCGCCCACGGTGGCGCCGTTCGCCTGCACGACGTCGAGCTTCTCGGTGAACGGACGCAGCGGCGTCGGGATGTGGATGGAGACGGGCATGAGACGGTCCTCGCTCTGGAAAGGCTGATTATGGCGCGGTCGCGGCGTCGCCGAGCGGCCGTTCGTCGAAGGCGGTGCGATCGTCGCGGAGCATCCAGGCGGTGAGCGCCACGGCCTCCCCCGCCACGACCGACACGATCGGGTAGACGAAGGTGGGCCAGGCATGGTCGAGGTCGTACTGCGACGGCACGGCCGGATGGTCGGGATGGGAATGATAGAAGCCGAGCAGCGCCAGCCCTGCCGTGCTGGCCTGCCGCTCCGACGCGAGGTAGTCCTTGTCGTCGATGCGGAAACGCCGGCGCGGCCCTTCGGTCGTGACGTTCGGCAGCGGATGTGTCGCGATCACCCGGTCGCCGTCGCCGAGCAGCGCGCCGCAGCATTCGTGTGGATACGTCTCGCGGCCGTGCGCCTCGATCGCCGCCCGCACGCCGGGACCGAGCACGAGCGGCGTCACCGCGCCTGCTCCCGGGTTTCATCCCAGAAATGTTCGGAGAGATAGCGGTCGCCGGCGTCGCACAGGATGCAGACCATCACGACGTGATCGCGCGTCGTGAGCGCCCGCGCCGCCTGCTGCAGGCCGGCGGCGAGGTTCGCGCCGCTCGACACGCCCACGAGCAGCCCTTCCTCGCGGGCGAGACGCCGCGTCATCTCGTGGGCGTCTTCGGTCGAGACCTCGGCCGCGTGATCCGCCAGCGCCGGGTCGTAGATGCCGGGCACGATCGCCGTCGCCATGTGCTTCAGGCCTTCGAGCCCGTGCAGCGGCGATTCCGGCTGCACGGAGATGAGCGTGACGCCCGGCACATTGGCGCGCAGGAACCGGCCCGTGCCCATGAAGGTGCCGCTCGTGCCGAGCGCGGCGACGAAGTGAGTGATGCGCCCGGCCGTGCCTTCGAGCAACTCCGGACCCGTGGTCTCGAAGTGCGCGCGCCAGTTGAAGTTGTTGTTGTACTGGTCCGGATAGAAGTAGCGGTCGGGGTCTTCGGCGTAGCGCCGGCGCGCCTCGACGATGGCCCCGTCGGACCCGTCCATCGGATCGGTGAAGACCAGTTCGGCGCCGTAGGCCGTGAGGATCCGCTTGCGTTCCGGGCTTGCGCTCGACGGCAGGCAGAGCGTCACGGGGAAGCCCAGCGCGGCGCCGAGCATCGCGTACGCAATGCCCGTATTCCCCGATGTGGCATCGAGCAGACGTTTGCCCGGCCCGAGGGCGCCGGTGCGCATCCCTTCGAGAATCATGTGCCGGGCGGCGCGGTCCTTCACCGACCCGCCGGGGTTGCTGGCTTCGAGCTTGCCGTAGAGCTCGAGGCCGGGCACGTCGCGCTCGAGCCGCGACAGGCGGACGAGGGGCGTCTGGCCGATCGCGGCCACGATCGAAGCACTCATGGGTGAAGGCATCAGCTTATGGCACGGCTGTAACGGCCCCGCCAGCGAAAGATTCGCTGGGTCGGATGCGCCGGGCACATCGTGCAAGAATCCGTGCAATGGCTCTCAACATCCGGCGGGCGCGGCGGCACTTTGCCGGGATCGATCCTGAGATGCACGCGCTCGTGCAACGTGTCGGCCCCTGCCGGCTCGATGCCCGGGCCGCCCCCGACGCTTTCCAGGCGCTGCTGCGCGCGATCGTCGCCCAGCAGGTCTCGGCCAAGGCCGCGCGCACGGTCTACGCGCGGCTCTGTGCCCTGTCGGACGACGGCGCCATCAGCGCCGGCCGGCTGCTCGCCCACGATCCAGACGTGCTGCACGCGACCGGCCTCGGCCCGGCCAAGACCCGCTACGTGCGCGACCTTGCCGCGCATGTGGCCGACGGGCGGCTCGACCTCGCGGCGCTCGCGGCCCTCGACGATGCCGGCGTCGTCGCGGCGCTCACCGCCGTGCGCGGCATCGGCACGTGGACGGCGGAAGTGTTCCTCATCTTCCAGCTGCAGCGGCCGGACGTCTTCCCCGCCGCCGATCTGGCGCTGCTCACCGCCATCCAGCGGATCTACCGCAAGCGGACGCGGCCCACCCCGGCGCAGGCGCGGGCCTTCGCGGAACGCTGGCGGCCGTACCGCTCGATTGCCAGCTGGTACCTGTGGCGCAGCATCGAACCCTGACGCGCGCGACGCCGGCGGCGGCGCCGGCTACTTGAGACGGACCGTGAGCGTGACGCTGGCCCGGATCACCGTTTCGCCGGGCGCCACGGGCGGCGCCGCATCACCCGCCATCGGCGCCGCGGCCATCCGCATCATCACCGGTTCGGGACCGCCGCCGCCCAGACCGGCTTCCTCGATGCGCACGATGCCGGCCACGCCCGAGCCGGCGCCCGCGGCGACGGCCTCGGCCCGCGCCCGCGCATCCGCCACGGCGCGCGTGAGCGCGTCGCGTTCGAGCTTCGCGCGTTCCTTGAGGTCGAAGCGCACGCCGTGCACCGACGTACCGCCGGCGCCAATGGCGAGTTCCAGCAGCTCGCCCACACGCGCCAGATCGTCGACGCGCACCTCGATCGTGTGGCGCGCGAGGTAGCCGCGCGGCACCTGCTTGCCGTTCACCCAGTCGACGCGCGCCTGCACGTCGTAGGCGGTCGTCCGCATGGCGTCTTTCGCCACGCCGGCCGCGGCGAGCTTCTGCTGCACGGCGGTCATGGCCTTCGCCACGACGGCCTGCGCATCCTTCGGCGTGGGCGCGGTGTGTTCGGTGCCGAGACCCACGTAGGCCAGGTCGGGCACGGCGCGCACTTCTCCGTCGCCGCGAACGACTACTGTGGGCGCCGCCGGCACAGCCGGTGCCTGAGCGCCGGAGACGGCGGGCGTGAGCACGACGAACGCGACGAACGCGACGAGCAGACTGAGACGGGTCATTGCAGGGCCTCCCCCTCCGCGATGTCAGCCGGGATCTCGGGCGCCTCGGTGTAGGCCACGCGGAAGCCGACGCTGTAGGCGTAGGTGTCGGGGGGCACCTTGTGGCGATAGGCGCAGCGCAGTTGCAGCACGTCGTGGGTCACCCACGATCCGCCGCGCAGCAGGCGCATCGTGCCGCTCACCGGGCCGGCGGGATTGGTGTCGCCGAGCCCGCGGTAGGCCTCGGGCGTGTACCAGTCGGCCACCCATTCCCAGACGTTGCCGGTCATGTCGTGGAGGCCGAAGCCGTTGGCGGGAAAGGTGCCCACCGGGCGCGTGCCGCGCATCCGCTTCAGGCCGCTGTCGGGCAGGAAATTCGAACGCGAGGGATCGATCTCGTCGCCCCACGGATAACGCCGGCCGTCGATGCCGCCGCGCGCGGCCCGTTCCCATTCGGCTTCGCTCGGCAGCCGCACGGCGCGGCCGAGCCGCGTGCCGAGCCACACGCAGTAGGCCACGGCGTCGGCGTGGGTGACGAGCGTGACCGGATGCAGGCCGCGATCGCGCGGCAGATCGCCGCCGCGCCAGATGTACGGAGAAGCCAGCTCGCGGAAGGCCGCCTCGGCGGCGGGCGAGACGAACGACGGCAGGTCGCGCACGTCGGGGGCCCGGTGGCCGGTATTGCGCACGAACTCGGCGTATTGTGCGTTGGTCACCGGGTGCATCGCGATGTGGAAGCGATCGAGGGCGACCGCGCGGACCGGCTGCTCGTCTTCTTCGCCGTCGGCGGCGCCCATCATGAACGCGCCGGCGGGAATTTCGACGAACCGGGGAAGGAGTTCTTCGCGCATTGAAGAATGGCCGTCAGTATACTCGTCGGCCATGCGAATCGCGCCGTTCACGCTCGAACGGGTCCAGTCGGAGTGGGAACACCGCGTCCGCTACAACCTCTCGGAAAGCGGCGTCTCTCCGTTGAGTGCGCGGGGCCTGCTCGGCGAGGGTCCGGCCCTCGACGCCCTGCTGGACGCTCCGCTCCTCTATACGCAGACCAACGGCACGCCGGCACTGCGCGCCTCGATCGCCGCGCTCTATCCCGGCGCGGCGGCCGACGACGTCCTTGTGACGAACGGCGGGTCGGAAGCCAACTTCGTCGTCACCTGGCGGATGGTCGAGCCGGGTGACGAGGTGGTCGTCATGGTGCCGGCCTACATGCAGATCGCCGGGCTCGTGCAGGCCTTCGGCGGCATCGTGCGCGAGTGGCCGATGGTGCGCACGGGCGGCCTCTGGCGGCCCGACCTCGATCGCCTGACCGATCTGGTCACGGCGAAGACGCGCGCCGTCGTCATCAACACTCCCAACAACCCGACCGGCGCCCGCCTCACCGCCGCCGACCTCGATGCGGTGGCCGCCGCGGCCGATCGGGTGGGCGCGTGGGTCGTGTCGGACGAGATCTACCGCGGCGCCGAGTTCGACGGCGTCGAGTCGCCGTCGATGTGGGGACGCAGCGCCCGCGTCATCGTCACGAGCGGCCTCTCGAAAGCCTACGGGCTGCCCGGCCTGCGCGTGGGCTGGGCCGTGGGCCCGCCTGGAGTCGCCGCCGCGCTGTGGGCGTATCACGACTACACATCGATCGCGCCGGGCGCGCTGAGCGATCGGCTGGCCACGGCGGCGCTCGCGCCAGCCACGCGGGCGCGGCTCCTCGATCGCACGCGCACCATCCTGCGCGAGAACGTGCCGCGGGTCGAGGCGTGGCTGCGCGACTGCGGCCATTCGTTCGAGTGGACCACGCCCGACGCCGGCGCGTTCCTCTACGCGCGCTACGGTCTGCCGATTGGCTCGACGGCGCTCACCGAGCGGCTGCGCGAGGAAGAGAGCGTGCTCATCGTGCCGGGCGACGCTTTCGGCATGGACGGCTATCTGCGCTTCGGCGTCGGCGAACATGCCGACTACGTGCTAGCCGGCCTCGATCGGCTCAGGGCGTTCCTGGATCGGCTGGCGCCCGGCGCGCACTGAGCGCCGCGGCCAGCGCATCGGGCCGGAAGCCCGCCACCAGGCGGCCGTCGATCACGGTGAGCGGCACGCGGCGCACGCCGAGCGCGAGCAGCGCGTCGTAGGCGGCGATGTCGGTCTCGACGTTGTGAGCGATGAAGTCCACGCCCGCCTGTGAAAGCCACGCTTTCACCTTGTCGCAGGCCATTCACGCATCGCCGGTATACACGACGACACGCGCCGCGGCGGCTGGTTCGCTCATCCCCGCAACTTAGCAGACCACGGCCCCCGCGCGAGCGGATACCATGGACGGCGACCTCGTTATGGGACCTCTGCACGGCACGACCGTCCTCGATCTCACCCGCGTGCTCTCCGGGCCGTACTGCACGATGGCCCTCGGCGATCTCGGCGCCCGCGTCATCAAGCTCGAACATCCCGGCCGCGGCGACGACACGCGGCGCTGGGGGCCGCCGTTCCTCGGGGACGAAAGCGCCTACTTCCTGAGCGTCAACCGCAACAAGGAGAGTGTGGCCATCGACTTCAAGTCGGCCGGCGGCCGCGAAGTCGTCGAGCGCCTGCTCGCGAAGGCCGACGTGGTCGTCGAGAACTTCCGCCCCGGCACGCTCGACGCGCTCGGCCTCGATGCGGCCAGCGTGCGGACCCGCTATCCGAGGATCATCTACTGCTCGATCTCGGGCTACGGACAGACCGGCCCGCGCCGCGAAGAGCCGGGCTACGACGCGGTGATGCAGGCCGAAGGCGGCCTCATGAGCATCACCGGCGCCGCGGATGGCCCGCCCTACCGCCTCGGGGTCGCCATCGTCGACATCGTCTCGGGCATGTTCGCCGCGCAGGGCGTGCTGGCCGCGCTCGTCGCCCGCGGCCGCACCGGCGAGGGCCAGGTGGTCGACATCGGCATGTTCGATGCAACGGCGGCCCTGCTCACGTATCAGGCCGGCAACTACTTCACGACCGGCGAGGCGCCGGGCCGGCTCGGCAACCGCCATCCCACGATCGCCCCCTACGAGACCTTCGCGACGATGGACGGCGACCTCGCGCTCGCCGTCGGCAACGACGCGTTGTGGCAGACCTTCTGCAGGGTGGCGGCGCTGCCCGATCTGGCCGCCGATTCGCGCTTCGAGACCAACGCGCTGCGTCTGGCCAACTACGAGTCGCTCAAGCCGCGCCTCGATGCCGTGTTCGCGACGAAGCCGCGCGCCGCCTGGGCGGCCTTGCTGCTCGAGGCCGGCGTGCCCTGCGGCGCCGTGCGTTCGGTGGACGAAGTGTTCCAGGATCCGCAAACGGCCGCACGCGAGATGGTGCTGACGGTGCCGCACGCCACGCTCGGCTCGGTGCGGGTCACCGGGGTGCCGGTGAAACTTTCGGGCACGCCCGGCGGCGTGCGCAGCGGGCCGCCCACCCTGGGTCAGCACACGGCCGCCGTGCTGACGGAACTCGGCTACGACGCCGCGGCTATCGACGCCCTCTACACGAGCGGCGCAGTAAGGTTATAGGACATGGATGTCGCCCAGCTGAGGAAGACGGTGCACCAGGCGATCGAAGGCGCGAAGAAGGACGGCGCGGCGCGCCGCGCCCGCGCCGATGCCGCGACACTCGCCTACGAGCGGTTCCTCGAGGAACGCGCGACGGCGGTGTTCCGCGCGATGGCCAACGTGCTCAAGAGCGAAGGACTGCTCTTCGACGTGATGACGCCCTCGGGCGGCGTGCGCCTCGTGCCGGAACGCACGCGCGAAGACGGCATCGAACTGACGCTCGACGGCACGTTCGACCCGCCGCGGGCGACGCTCACGACCGTGCGCAGCCGCGGCAGCCGCACGATGCGCGCCGAACGCGCGCTGAAGGACGGCGTGCCGATCGACGCGCTGACCGAAGAGGATGTGGTGGCGGCCCTGCTCGATGAGCTGGCGCCGTGGCTTGAACGATAGAGCGGGCTCGGGCCTCGGGGCCCGCGGTTACGCGAGGCGCTCGACGAACGACGTGTCGATGCCTTCGCGACGCAGCAGCGCCAGCAGGCCGGACTTGTCGTCGGCCTTGCGGTAGGCCTCGCGCACGTCCACCGCGCCGCTCTGCACGAAGGCGACGAGGGCGTCGTTGAGCGGCGCCATGCCGAGTTTGCGGCCGCTGTCGATGGCGCGCGGCAGCTGCGCGATCTGGCCGTCGCTCACGAGCGCCGCCACGGCGTTCGTGTTGAGCACGAGTTCGCGCGCGGCCAGCCGGCCGCCGCCGGCCTTGCGCAGCAGCACCTGGGCGACGACGCCCCGCAGATGTTCGGCGAGCGCCGCGCGCACGTTGCGGCGCTGGTCCGACGGGCACAGATCGACGAGGCGTTCGAGAGCCGCGGTGGCCGAGGCGGCCGTGACCGACACGAAGACCAGCAGACCCGACCCGGCGGCATCGAGCGCCACCTGCAGCACGTCGGGCGAGCGCAGATCCTCGATGACGAGCACGTCGGGGTTCTCGCGCAGGGCGGCGCGCGCTGCCGTGACCACTTCCGACGCGCTGCCGCGCAGCTCGCGCTGGCTGATGAGCGAGCCGCGGCTCTCGTGCACGAGGCGGATCTGGCCTTCGAGCGTGATGACGTAGTCGTTGCGCTGGCGGTTGATGAGGTCCACGAACGCCGAGACCAGCGTGGACTTGCCGCTGGCGCGCGGGCCGGTGACGATGACGAGGCCCTCGGGTTCGGTCGCGAGCGCCTGGATCTCGCGGACGAGGCCGAGCTGCTCGGCCGAGGTCGCCCGCGCCTGGATCATGCGCAGCAGCGCGCCCGGACCGCGGTAGTCGCGGAAGGTCGTGATGCGGACGCGGCCGACATCCTGCAGGTCGCGGATCCACTCCGCACTTTCCTTGTCGCGCGCGCCTTCCGGCGCCAGTTCCAGCACCGCGGCTTCGACATCGCCGCTCGAGAGCGCGGGTTCGCCGTCGAGCAGGCGGATGTCGCCATCCACGCGCACGGCCGGCCGCGCCTGCGTGGTGAGATAGAGGGCCGAGGCGCCGCGCGCCGCGGCGAGCCGCAGCAGGCGCTCGATGCCGCCGGTGCGCACGCTGCCGCGGGCGCCGCCGCCCGACCCCCGCGCGCCGTCGCGCGTGAGCGACAACACCACGGCGGGCAGGGAATCCGGCGCGTTCGATTCGCGTTCGATGGCGTCGAGTTCCGAGGCGAGGCCCGGCAGCACCGGGTGCGTGTCGAGCGCGCCGTAGCGCGACGACTCGTGCGGGTGTGAATCGAATCGCGGCGAGGCCGGCGTGGACCAGGCCGCCGGCATCGGCGTGTCGTAGCGGCTGGGCAGGTCGTACGGCGACGGAGCGGCCGCGGCAGCCGGCACGGGCTGGGGCGACGGCACGCCGACGGGCGCGGCCACGGGTGCGGCGACCGGCGCCGGCGCGGTCGCCACGGCGGGTTCGGGCACGGGCGCTGCGACCGGCGACGGAGCGTCGGGTGCTGCGACCGCGACGACGGCGGCGACTGCTGCGACCGCCGGCGCGAGTTCCACCGGCGCGGGTTCCACGGGCGCGGGCGGCGCCACGAAGGGCGCGGCCACCGGGGCCGGGGCTTCGGCCAGCACCGGGGGCGCTTCGACAGCGGCCGGCGCGACAGGCGCCGGCATCACGATGTCCGCCACGACGGCAGCAATGGGTGCGGGCACGGGAGCGTCGGCCACGACCGGCACGGCCACGGGTTCCGGCCACACGACCGGCGGCGGCTCGACTGCCATGACGACCGGCGCCATTTCGGGCGCGGCGGCTGCCTCGGACGCGAGGGCGGCGTCGACCGACAGCTCGTAGATGTCGTCGGCCGTGGTGTAGCCGGCGGCCTCGAGGGCGCGGGCGGCACTTTCGATTTCGTCAGCGTCGTCGGCGAAGAGCTGCGCGGCGGCCATGTCGGCGTGCGACACGGTGGCAGCGGCCATCGCCGGCACGAGCATCTCGGCGGCCACGACGGATGCCGGAGTAGCGGCCGGGCCGTCGAACGTGCCGGCCACGACCGGCGCAGGCACTGCGACGATCTCGGGCGCGTCGGGGGCGGCCTCTCCCATCGGCGCGGGGGTGAGTTCCGGCGCCGGCGTCTCGGCGGCCGCCATCGGCATCGCGGGCGCGTGGACGACGAACGCGGGCTCCTCGGTGCGCACCGGCGCCGCAAGTTCGGGTACGGCGACGGGTTCGGGCACCGGCACGGGCGCGGGCATCGGGGCCACGACCGGCTCGGGCGCGGCCGCCACGACGGGCTCCGGCACGACCACCGGTTCCGCGACGGCCATCGGCGCCGTGCGACGGTGACGCCGCAGTTCGATCCAGATGTCGTCGCCGCCGCGCGCGGCCACGACGGTGAAGCGATCGCCGGCAGAAGCCGCGCGATCGTCGAGTTCGTGTTCGACGGCGCCCATCTCGCGCAGCGAACGCAGCGCGTCGGCCGTGAGCAACTGGGCGAGCATGCCTTCCATCGCCCCGAGGCCGAGGCCCTGGCGCGACAGTTCCACGGGACCCGAGGCCGCCACCACATAAGGCTTTTCGCCCACGTGGAGCACCAGCGCGTCACCGTCGCTGCGCACGACCGCGGTCAGTAGCGAATCTACGAGAGGCATTGAATGTCAGGCCGGGTCCTGAACTGCGCGGGGTTGCACTGATTCTCGTGCGTCCCCATCGCCGTCAGCCCTGCATGACATGTTTCGGACCGTCGCGACAGCAACGTTAGCGGTTCAGCCTGCGGCGGGCCGCCGGGCGACGTGAATCGTCATCAGTCCCCACAGCACCGGCAGGACCTGCACGTCGACGAGTCCCCGCGCGCGCAGCCGATCGGCCACACCGCCCGCGCCGGGATAGCGGCGGATCGAGGCCGGAATATAGCGGTACGTGTCGGGATCGCCGTGCAGCAGCCAGCCGAGCGTGGCGCCCACCGCCGTGAGGTAGGCGAGGTAGATGGTGCAGATGAGCGGCGACGCCGGCCGGTTGAAGTCGAGCGAGAGCAGTCGGCCGCCCGGCGCCAGCACGCGCACGATCTCGTCGATCGCTGTCTCGAGATCGGGCACGTTGCGCAGACCGTAGCTCGTCGTCACGAGCGTGAAGGCCGCCGACGGACACGGCAGCGACGCCATGTCGCCGACCGTCCAGGTCACGCCGGTGGCGCCGGATCCGCGCGCCTTCTCCGCCGCCAGCTGCAGCATGCGGTGCGTCACATCGAGGCCGACGACCCGCGCGCCGCGCGCCGCCAGCGCAAAGGCCAGGTCGCCCGTGCCCGAGGCGAGGTCGAGCGCGCGTTCGCCGGGCACGACGGCGGCGCGCGCCACGAGGCGCGCCTTCCAGCGGCCGTCCATGCCGTACGACAACACGCGCGTGATGAGGTCGTAGCGATCGGCGATCGTGGCAAAGAGCGTGCGGACGTAGCGCGACTTCGTGTCTGGCGACTCGAAGGCCGCGTCGAGCGACATCCTTACCCGGCCACCAGGCGCCAGCTCTGCGCGACCAGGAAACAGAGCAGGAAGCCGAGGCCCACCGGCAGGAGCGTGGCGAGTGTCGTCCACTTCACGCTGCCGGTCTCCTTCCAGATCGTGTAGATCGTGGTGGAGCACGGGTTGTGCACGAGGCTGAACAGCATCAGGCACACCGCCGTCATCAGCGTCCAGCCGCTGCCGCGCAGCAGCGCCCCGGTGTCGGTGGTCGAGTCGAGCTCGAACATCACGCCGGCGCCGGCGCCGAATTCCGCCGTGCCGCTCACGAGCACCGTCAGCATCAGGATCGTCGGCACGACGATCTCGTTGGCGGGAATCGCCACGATGTAGGCGAGCAGGATCACGCCCGACAGGCCGACGAGGCCGCCGAACGGCTGCAGCCACGTCACGATCTGCGCGGCCAGACTGGCGTCCCCCCACGGGATGTTCGAGACGAGCCAGATGACGGCGCCGGCCGGCAGCGCGAAGACCACGGCGCGCCAGAGCACGTAGAGCGTGCGGTCGATGAGCGATGTGTAGAGCGTGGCGAGCACACGCGGTGGCCGGTAGGGCGGCAGTTCGAGACTGAAGGCCGAGACCTCGCCGCGCAGGACCGTGCGCGAGAGCAGCCACGACGTGCCGAAGGTCAGCACGATGCCGAGCACGGCCACCGTGACCACCGCGAGCGCCGAGACGAGGCCGGCCAGGTGCGCCGGCGCCACGCTGCCCACGAAGATCGTGGCCACGAGAATCTGCGTCGGCCAGCGGCCGTTGCAGAGCGCGAAGTTGTTCGTGATGATCGCGATGAGCCGCTCGCGCGGGCTCTCGATGATGCGTGCCGCCACGACGCCGGCGGCGTTGCAGCCCCAGCCCATCGCCATCGTGAGCGCCTGCTTGCCGTGCGCGCCGACGCGGCGGAAGGTGCGATCGAGGTTGAAGGCCACGCGCGGCAGGTAGCCGAAGTCTTCGAGCAGCGTGAACATCGGGAAGAAGATCGCCATCGGCGGCAGCATCACCGCCACGACCCACGCCGTCGCCAGGTACATGCCGTCCACGAGCAGTCCGGCCGCCCACCACGGCAGCACGGCCGACGCGGCGCCCTTCAGCAGCGGATGCGCCCAGTCGATGAGCACCGCCGCCAGCATGCCCGAGGGCACGTTGGCGCCGGCAATCGTCAGCCAGAAGACCGCCGTCAGCATGCCGAGCATGAGCGGCACGCCCCAGAGCCGGCTGGTCACGAGGCGGTCGATGGCGCGGTCCATGTCGAACCGTTTCGCCGTGCCGGGGCGCGACACCGCGCGGTCGGCGATGCGCGCCGCCTCGGTGTAGATCGTCTCCATGAGCGACTGATGGAAGTCGCTGCCCACCTGCCAGCGCAGTTCGGACGCGAGGCCGAGCAGCGCGTCCACCTGCGCGGGCGGCGGCGGCACGACCGCCGGGCGCGACTGGTCGGCCGCGGCCAGGGTGAGGTCGCCGAGTTCGCCGCGCGCGAGCGCCGTCTGGATCCGTTCGTCGCCGTCGAGCAGGCGCAGGGCCACCCACGAGGCGTTCGGCAGATCCGGCACGAGCGCGCGCACCCCGTCCGCGAGCCGCGTGACGGCACGCTGGAGCGCCGGCGACCGCTCGCCGATCCTGTGCGGGCCGCCGCTCACCTCGCCGCGCGCCACTTCCGCGATCGCCTGCATCAGTTCGGGCAGGCCCTCGCCGAACCGCGCGGCGGTGGGCACGACACGCACGCCGAGGTCGCGCGCCATACGGCGGTCGTCCACCTCGATGCCGCGGCGCCTCGCTTCGTCCATGAGGTTCAGGCAGACCACGACGCGGTTCGTGATCTCGAGCACCTGCAGCACGATGTTCAGGTTGCGCTCGAGTACGGTGGCATCGACCACCACGACGGTCACGTCGGGCTGGCCGAACAGCACGAAGTCGCGCGCCACCTCTTCGTCGAGGCTCGACGAGAGGAGCGAGTAGGTGCCCGGCAGGTCCACCAGCTTGAACCGTTTGTCGCCGCTCGCAAACGCCCCTTCGGCGCGGGTCACGGTCTTGCCGGGCCAGTTGCCGGTGTGCTGCCTGAGGCCCGTGAGGGCGTTGAACACCGTGCTCTTGCCGGTGTTGGGATTCCCGGCGAGCGCCACCACGTAGTCGTGGCCGGTCATGTCGACGCCGAGCTTCTGCAGGTTGCCGAGGTGGTGCGCCGGACAGGTGGCGCACGCCTCCGGCGAGGGGTGACTCATGCCGAGGCCTCCTGGACCTTCTGCACGTAGATTTGCGCCGCCTGATCGTTGCGCAGCGCGATGAGCGCGCCGCGGATGCGGTAGGCCGTCGGATCGCCCGAGGGCCCGCGCAGTTCGCTCGTGATGCGGGTGCCGGGCACGACGCCCAGATCGAGCAGGCGCCGGCGCTGGGCGCCGCGGCACGAGATGGCAAGCGCCACGACCTCGGCGCTGTCGCCCGGCGTGAGCACCGAAAGGCGCGTCATCTCGGCCGGCTCGGTCACCTCGTCGAGCACGACCACGGTGATGTTGGCGGCGACGACCGGCGCGAGCACCACTTCTTCCGCTTCTGCCTGCACGCGCAGGCGATGCGGCATGCGTTCGAGCAGCCGCACGCGCATGCCGGGCACGAGGCCCAGGGCCACGATCTGCGCGAAGACGGCTTCCGGCTCGTCTTCGATGTGGACGATCTCGGCCGCCATGTCGGAGGTGAGCTGCGTGAGCGGCATGCCCTGGTGCGGCGGGATTTCGCCGCTCGGCATCGGGATCGGGTCGCCGTGCGGATCGAAGCGCGGATGTCCGAGCGTGGCGGCGAGGGCGGCGGCCTGCTGTTCGCTCGTGCCGTGTTCGCGGCGTTCGGCGTGCGCGTGCCACTCGCGGGCGTCGAGCCCGGTCTCATCGGCGAGATACCGCTCCCACAGCCGGTGGATGCGGATGACGCGGAGGGCTTCGCGGCGGCCGTCGGGCGTCAGGTGCAGCGCGGCGTTGTCGTGGTGCAGCAGGTCGAGCCGGCCGAGCCGGTCCACCAGTTCGGCGGCGGCGCGTCCGCTCAGGCCGAGCGCGCCGGCCAGGCTTTCGAGCGTGGCGGGCCGCTGGCGATACTCGCCGTCCCAGATGTGTTTGAGGGCGTCTTCGATCTCCACCCGGTCCGAGGCCGCGAGGCCGCGGCGCCAGCGCCAGGCCAGGCCCGTGGCGGGCCAGAAGAGCACGAGGAGCAGCGCCAGGCCGGCCAGAACGACGATGAGGGAAGTCAGGGGGTCGATCACGGCGATTTTGATTAATCAAAAATACAACCAACCACAGCCCGAAGTCAATGTCGCGGCCCGTGGTGGTCTGATACGATCCGGCCCGTCGCCATGCCGCCGTCCAGCACCGTCGAGAACTACCTGAAAGAGGTCTACCTGGGCGTCGGCCGCCTGCCCGCGGGCGCCACCCTGCTGCCCATGGGGCAACTCGCCTCGGCGCTCGGCGTCGCCCCCGGCACCGCCACCACGATGGTGAAGGCGCTCGCCGAATCGGGGCTCGTGGACTACGAACCGTACAACGGCGTGCGGCTCACCGCCGCCGGCACACGCCTGGCGGCCACCGTGCTGCGCCGTCACCGCCTGGTGGAGCTCTTCCTCGTGCAGGTGATGGGCATGCGCTGGGACGAGGTGCACGACGACGCGGAACACCTCGAGCACGTCGTCTCCGATCGCCTCATCGACCGCATCGACGAGATGCTCGGACATCCCGAAACCGATCCGCACGGCGATCCGATCCCCGGCAAGGAAGGCACGATCCGCGAGCGCCACTTCGAGACGCTGCTCACCTGTCCGGTCGGCACGCGGGTGGTCGTCGCGCGGGTGAGTGATCAGGATCCGGTGTTCCTGCGCTTCGTCGAACGGCACGGGCTGAAACCCGGGCAGGTGGTGTCGGTGGACGCGCGTGATGAAGTCGCCGATGCGGTGCAGTTGCGCGGCGCCGACGACACGACCTTCACGCTCGGCGCCCGCGCCGCGTCGAAGCTGCTCGTGGACGTCACGCCCGAGGCCGCGGCGGCCGCTACGCCGTCAGCCGGCCGGAACGCAGCGCCTCGCCGATGACCCGCGGCAGGTCCGACGGCGCCTCGGCCACGTACGGCGTCGCCAGCGCCCCGGCCGGACCGGTCGCGCCAAAGCCGTAGGCCGCCAGCACGAAGGCGGCGCCGGCGCGTTCCGCCGTCTGCTGGTCGATCGGGGAATCCCCGACGAGCACGAGCGGGCCGCCGCCGGCGTGCACGGCCAGCGACCGCAACCCCGCCGGATCGGGCTTGCGCGGCCACGCCGCATCGGCGCCGACGACCTCGAGGAAGTAGCGGCCGATGCCGAGCGCCTCGATCAGGCGGCGCGCCGCGCCCTCGGGCTTGTTGGTCACGACGGCGAGCGGCAGCAGCGGATCGAGCGCGTCGAGCACCGCGCGGATGCCCGGATAAAGCACCGTCGTGTCGCACATCCGGGCGTCGTAGAGCTCGAGGAACCGCGCGGTGGCGCCCGTGGTCTCCGGATCGAGGCCCGCCGCGGTGAGCGCCCGCCGCACGAGCACGGCCGCTCCCTCACCCACCATCTGCACCACCTGCTCGCGGCTGAGGGCGCCGCCGCCGAGTTCCACGGTGAGCGCGCTGGCGGCCGACGCGAGGTCGCCGGCCGAGTCCACGAGCGTGCCGTCGAGGTCGAAGGCCACGAGGCCCGTCAGTGCACTGGTCATCGGGCCGGCCTTTGCAGAACGTCTCGCACCACGTCGTCCGAAGATTGTATCCTTCCGCCCGCATGCCTTCGCGCCCCCCGTCCGTCGTGCTCGTCTCGGGCGGACTCGACAGCGCCGTGCTGCTCGCGCACGAGGCCGCGCAGCACGACGTGCGCCCCGTTTACGTGCGTTCGGGACTGTCGTGGGAAGCGGCGGAGCTGCAGATGTTGTCGCGGCTCATGGCATCACCGGGGTTCGCCGGCCTCAGACCGCTCATCGTCCTCGATCTGCCGCTGCAGGACGTGTATCCGGCGGATCACTGGGCGCTCGCCGGCACGCCCCCCGGCTACGACACCCCCGACCAGGACGTGTATCTCGCGGGCCGCAACGTGACGCTGCTCGCCAAGGCGGGGCTCGTCGCGGCGCGCGACGACGCGCGGCGCATCGTGCTCGGGCCGCTGGCGGGCAACCCGTTTCCGGATGCCACCCCGGCCTTCTTCGCGGCGATGGCCGAAGCGCTGTCGCGCGGCCTCGCCCACGCTCTCACGGTGGTGGCGCCGTTTGCCGCGCTCACCAAGGCGCAGGTGATCGAACTCGGCGCGCGGCTCGGCGTGCCCTTCGAGCTCACGCTCTCGTGCATGAATCCGGCCGGCGATCGCCACTGCGGGCGGTGCAGCAAATGCCGCGAGCGCCGTGAGGCGTTCGCCGACGCGGGCGTGTTCGATCCGACGTCCTACGCCGTCGTGTCGCCGCAGCCCGCGGCGGAGTGAGGCGGGCTACGACTCGAAGCGGATCGTGCCGTCGCCGGTGCGCACCCGCAGCACCTTGCCGCCGGTGCCGAGCGTGGCCTTGAGCTGACGGCCCGAGTCGCCGCGGTCGTCGTCGTCTTCGGACCGCTCGGGCACCGTCAGGCCGGGATAACTCGAGCGGATCGACCCGTCGGAGGTGGCCGCATCGACGTCGGCGGCGAGCCCTTCCGGCAGGCGGACCTCCACGCTGCCGTCGTCGGTTTCCACGAGCCAGTCGCTCTCGACCGCGCTGCCCTTCTCGGCGGCGATCCGCACCGAGCCGTCGCCCGTCTTGGCGCGCAGGGCCGTGAAGGTGCCGTTCACGACGACGCTGCCATCCTGCGTCTCGACATCCACCTTGCCGCTCGTTTCGCGCAGGCGGATGGAGCCGTCGTCGGTCGTGGCGCGCACGTCGCCCGCCACCCGCAGGCCTACGATCGAGCCGTCGCCCGATCGCATCGTGACCGCGCCGGTCACGTCTTCCACGGTAATCGAGCCGTCGCCGCTCCTGATGTCGAGGGCGACGGCCTTCGGCACCGCCACCCGCAGCTTCGCGCCCGGGGAATAAACGACGCCGATCTGGATGCCGTCGCGGCCGCGGCCGGCCGGCCCGCGCACCCGCAGCGTGACCGTGTCGCCGTCCTGCGACTGTTCGACCACGATCTGCTGGAGCAGCGTTTCGTCCTGCGCCTGTTTCTCGACGATGACCTCGACTTCGGCGCGGTCCCAGGAGTGGACCTCGATCGAGCCGTCGAAGGTGTCGAGGGTGACCTTCGGGCTGGCGCCAACCTTGAAGGTGTGGGTCTCGGAGGCCGTGGCGCCTTCGGTGTTGACGTTCACCGTGCAGCCGCTGAGCGCCAGGGCGAGCAGGGCCGCTCCCGTCACGCCGACGCCGTTCTGTCGTGCTGTCATGACCGCACCTCGGCCGGAGAGACGGCCCCGCCGCCCTCGGAGTTCCATACACACCGTCCGGCGACCCAGGTCTGCCGCACGCGAAAGCCGGCGTCGAGCACCACGAGGTCCGCCGGATGCCCGACGGCCAGGCGTCCCAGATCCGGGCGGCCCGCCGCGGCCGCGGGCGTCGTGGCCGTGAGATGGGCGGCGTCCACGACGGAGAGGCCGACCGCCGTCACGAGCAGGCGGAAGGCGGCGTCCATCGTCGTGATGCTGCCGGCAATCGTGCCATCCGCCAGCTCGGCGCAGTGGGCGCCCACGCGGATGGTCGCGTCGCCGAGCCGGGCCGTGGCGCCAGGCGGGAGACCCGCGACGGCCGCGGCATCGGTGATGGCCGCGACACCGCCGCGGCCCTTGGCGCGGATGGCGACGCGCATCATCGCCGGGTGCACGTGATAGCCGTCGGCCACGATTTCGCACGTGACGCCGTCGGCGGCCAGCACGGCGCCGGCCAGCCCGGGCGCGCGATGTGCGAGCGGCGGCATGCGGTTGAAGAGATGGGTGGCGTGGCAGGCGCCGGCGGCAATCGCCGCCTGCGCCTCGTCGTAGGTCGCGCCTGAGTGCCCGAGTGACACGCGGTGCCCGCGTCCGGTGAGGCGGGTCACGAGGTCGAGCGCACGGGGCAGTTCCGGCGCGAGCGTCACGATACGCACCGCTCCGCGATGGGCATCGATGGTGGCGAGGATGGCGGCGCCCGTGAACGCGCCGTCGCGTTCGAGCGCCTCGCCCGGCGCCGGCGGCAGGCGCAGGCAGCGCGCCGGCTGGGCGCCCTTGAAGCCGGCGCTGATGAAGTTGCTTTCGAGATGGGCGCCGAGCACTCGCGCGCCGCCGGCCGGCCCGTCCGCCGCCGCGGCGCCCACCGCCGCGAGGAAGATCGCGAGGTCGTCGGGCGAGCAGGCGACCGACGTCGGCAGGAAGCCGGTGACGCCGTAGCGCGGCAGCCTCGCGGCCACGGCCGCGACGGCGCCCGCGGCGGCATCCGCCAGCACGTCCATCCCGTGCACGCCGTGGATGTGGGTGTCGATGAAGCCCGGCACGATCCAGCCGCCGTCGCAGGCGATGTCGTGCCCGGAGGCGCCGGTGCCGGGACCGATCCCGGCGATCCTGCCGTCGTCGATGACGAGGGCGGCGTCCGTCACGAGCCCCTCGGGGCACACGACGGTGGCGCCGCGCAGCCGCACCATCGGGCTACGCGCCGGTGTCGCGCGGCTTCGAGGCTTCCGCCTTGAGCGCGGCCACGAGCGCATCACGCTTCTCGACGAGGCGCTTGAGCGGGCGGCGGTTGTTGGTGTGCCCGACGGCGTACTCCGCGAAGAGCGGGAACGCGATCGTCGAGTCGCAGTAAGTCACGCAGGTGTCGGGCAGCACGCCCGGGTTCACCTTCCCCCAGCTCACGGCTTCCGCCGGTGTCGCGCCCGAGAGGCCGCCCCACACCACCTGATCGGTCGTGATCTGGATGAAGTAGTCGTTGCCGCCCTTGGGGATGCCGTAGACCTCCCACAGCGTGGGCTGGCCCTGCAGGTAGAAGTTCTTCGGCGAGCCGCCGCCGAGAATGACGGCGCCGTTCTTCTGTCCGGCCAGGATGATGGCGCAGATCTCGTTGACGTCCTTGTTGGGATCGATCATGAGATGGCCGTCGTTCATGAGCTCGTGAAACGCGATGTTCATGCCGATGGAGCTGTCGCCCGGCGAGGAGGTGTAGATCGGCACGCCGGCCTTGGCCGCGGCGGCGAGCACCGAGTACTCCTCGCACCCCGGGTGCAGCTTCATGAGGTCGTGGCCGAGTGCGTAGTGCAGTTCCGCGGTCGAGATCGGGCCGTCGATGCCGCAGCGCACCAGGAACTCGCGCACGTAGGTGTCGGTGTCGAGCAGCACCTGCGCCGGGAAGAGCACGTCGTAGATGCGGATGACGCCTTCGTCGTAGAGCTCGCGGTCGTCGACGAACGGCGAGCCGCGGTGCAGCGTGAAGTTCAGCGCGTAGTGGAGGTCGTGGTAGAGGTTCGCGCCGGTGCTGATGACGAAGTCGATGAGCCCGCGCTCCATCAGCTCGATCATCGCGCCGCCGAGGCCCGCCGGAGTCAGCGCGCCGGCCACCGTGAGGGCGATCGTGGTGTCGTGATCGGGCGACAACATCTTGTCGCTGAAGATGCGGCAGGTCTCGCCCAGCCGGGCGGCGTTGAAGGCCTGGAAGCCTTCATCGATGAGCGTCCGCACGTCGGCGCTCCCGCGCGGGCGGTAGTAGCGGATCGGACGGCCCGCCAGGTGGTTGCGTTTCGTACGGGGTGAACCAGGAGCGCGATGGGGCACGAGCGTCGATCCTCCGGAAAACGAACGGCACGCGTAGAGTATCACCGGGGCGTGTAACCACACGGATCTGCACACGACGGCGCGATTCTCTGCCGTGGGCTAACCCCGGGGGCCGACTGTCCGATAGAAGGACAGTAGGAGCCCGGATACCCCACGTGGACGACATTACGTTCGCCGCCCGTCGAGCCACCAGCTCGACTTCCCGCACGGAAGCAGACGCCGAGACGCGTTTCCGCGTCCTCGTGCAGTCGCCGCTGCGTGCCGGCATCCTCCGGTTCCTGAGCGCCAGGCCCACCGAACAGTTCGACGCGGAGGGCGTCATGCAGGCCTTCGGCCGCATGCGGCTCGACGTCGAGAACTGCCTGAAGGAGCTGGTCGACTCGGGCGTCGTGCGCCGCGTCTCCGGCGACCCGCTCACCTATACGGCCGCGCGCGTCGATCCGACGACGCCGATGGGCCAGCAGCTCGACAACTTCCTCGAACGGCGCGCCGCCGTCGGCATCGAAGACACCTCGCCCTCGGTGCAGCGCTTCCGCGAGATGATCGGCCGCGACGAGAAGATGCTGGCCATCTTCGAGTGGATCCGCACCGCCGCCAAGTCCGACATCTCGGTGCTCATCCTCGGGCCCACCGGCGCCGGCAAGGAAGTGGTGGCGCGGATGATCCACGAGCTGTCGCGGCGCGGCCAGGAGAAGTTCCAGGCCGTCAACTGCGCGGCCCTGCCCGACACGCTCTTCGAATCGGAGATCTTCGGTTACGAGAAGGGCGCCTTCACCGGCGCGCACGACCGCAAGCCCGGCCGCCTCGAGCTCGCCAACGGCGGCACGTTCTTCCTCGACGAAGTCGGCGATCTCTCGCTCGTCGCGCAGGCCAAGATCCTGCGCGTGCTGGAAGAACGGCGCTTCGAGCGCCTCGGCGGCAGCAAGTCGATCCACGTGGACTTCCGGCTCATCTCGGCCACCAACCGCCCGCTCGACCAGTTCGTGCGCGAGAGCCGCTTCCGCGAAGACCTCTTCTACCGCGTCAACGCCTTCTCGATCCGCCTGCCGTCGCTCAAGGAGCGCGCGGTGGACATTCCGGTGCTGGCGCAGCGCTTCATCAACCGCTACTGCGCGGCCAACGGCCTGACGCTCGACGCCAAGCGCCTGTCGCAGGACGCCACCGACCGGCTGCTCTCGTATCACTGGCCGGGCAACATCCGCGAACTCGAAAGTACGATCTCGCGCGCGGCGCTCTCGGCGCCGGGCCACGTGATTCGCGGCGAAGACATCCAGTTCCTGCACTCGCCGCTCGCCGAGGGCACGACCACGTCGGGCCGGCTGCCCACGCTGCGTGACGCCGAGCGCACCCACATCGCGATGGTGCTCGAAGCGGTGCACTGGAACAAGCTCGAGGCGGCCCGCGTGCTCGACATCAGCCGCGGCACCCTCTACCGGAAGATCGACGAGTACGGCCTCGAACCGACGGCGACCCGACGCCGCCGCGAGGCCGTCGGGGTCTGACGACCGGCATGCGCTCCCTCCCCGTTCCCGCGCAGGTCTTCATCGCGGTGGTGATTGCGGCTGGCGCCGCGATCCTCGCCTGGACGTTGCCGCACGTCCGCCTCGACAACCCGCTGCTCTTCCTCGCCCTGCTGCTGATGTCGAACCTGACGTCGGCCTTCAAGGTGACGCTGCTCGCCGCCAGCGGCTCGACCCTCTCGGTCAGCTACATGGTGGACTTCGCGGCGCTGCTGCTGCTCGGTCCGGCGCCCACCACCCTCATCGCCGTGACGAGCGCGTGGAGCCAGTGCACGTTCCGGATGAAGGCGCCGACGCCGTGGTACCGCACGCTCTTCAGCATGGCGTCGCTGGCCATCACGGTGCGGGCGGCGGGCTTCGCCTACGAACAGCTCGGCGGCGTGCCGGGCGTGCTCACGAACAGCTTCGGCGTGGCCGCTGCGCTCGTCGGCGCCGCCACGACCTACTTCCTGTTCAACACCCTGCTGGTGTCGTGCGCCATCGCCCTGTCGACGCGGCAGCCGCTCGTGGCGGCGTGGAACCAGAACTTCCTGTGGAGCGCGCCGAGCTACTTCGTGGGGGCCGCGGTGGCCTTCCTGACCGGCGTCGCGATGCTGAACCTCGGCATCATGATCGGGTCGCTGTTCATCGTGGCGCCCGGGTATCTCATCTACCGCACCTACAAGGTCTACATCGGCCGCATCGAGGACGAACGGCGCCACGTGCAGGAGATGTCGGACCTGCACCTGGCGACCATCGAAGCGCTGGCGCTGGCCATCGACGCGAAGGATCAGACGGCGCAGAGCCACATCCGCCGGGTGCAGGTGTACGCCGCCGGCCTGGCCCGCGCCCTCGGCATGTCGGAGCAGGAGATCCAGGGCGTGAAGACGGCCGCGCTGCTCCACGACATCGGCAAGCTCGCCGTGCCCGAGCACATCCTCTCGAAGCCCGGGCCGCTCACCCAGGAAGAGTTCCAGAAGATCCGCATCCATCCGCAGGTGGGCGCCGAGATCATCAGCGCCGTGCCGTTCCCGTATCCCGTGGCGCCGCTCATCCTGAGCCACCACGAACGCTGGGACGGCCGCGGTTATCCGCAGGGCCTGCGCGGCGAAGACATCCCGCTCGGCGCGCGCATCCTCACGGTGGTCGACTACTTCGACGCGCTCACCTCCGACCGGCCGTATCACCGGGCCATGGACCACGACGCGGCGCTGCTGCTGCTCGAGCAGGAATCCGGCAAGGCGCTCGACCCGACGGTGGTGAAGCTGTTCTTCCAGCACCTGCCGCTGCTCGCTGCCGAGGCCGACCGCCTGGAGCAGGCGCCGTCGCGCCGGCTCACCCTCGAACCGACCTCCGAACTCGGGCGGCCCGCCGTAGGCTTCGAGAACGAGACCGGACGCGCCAACACCGTCTTCGACGACATCGCGCTCGCCCACAAGGAAATCTACGCGCTCTACGAGATCGCGCAGTCGATGGGCACGAGCCTCGGCGTGGCCGACACCATGGCGCTCATCAGCTCGAAGCTGAGCAACCTCGTGCCGTTCGGCGCCTGCGCGCTGTTCCTCTACGACGAGGAGCAGGACGTGCTGCGCTGCAAGTTCGCGACCGGCATCGATTCCGAACTCATCGGCACGATGACGATCAAGAGCGGCCACGGGCTCACCGGCTGGGTGACACGCAACCGCCGGCCGCTCGTGAATGCGCGTCCGAGCGCCGACTTCGAAGCGGCCGGCCTGACCGGCACGACCACCGTGCTGCAGTCGGCCATCGTCGCGCCGCTCATCTCGAGCGATCGCCTGATCGGCACGCTGGCCGTCTACCAGGAAGCCGAGGACGCCTACACCGACGACCACCGGCGCCTCATCGACCGCGTCTGCGAACAGGCGGCCGCCGTCATCCACAACGCCAGCGTCTACGAGCGCACCGAGAAGGACTCGCTCACCGACGCGCTCACCGGCCTGCCGAACACGCGCTCGATGTTCAGCCACCTGTCGCGCGAACTGGCGCGCGCCGAGCGCCTGAAGTCGGAAGTGGCGCTGCTCGTGATGGACTGCGACGACTTCAAGGAAATCAACGACACGCACGGCCACCACGTGGGCGACCGGGCGCTGCGCGAAGTGGCCAACGTGCTCCGCGCGGGCGTGCGGCCCTACGACCTCTGCGTGCGGTATGCCGGTGACGAGTTCATCGTCGTGCTCTCGGGCTGCGGCGCCGAGGAAGCCGAACGCAAACGGCTGGAACTCAAGCGCGCCATGGAAGACGTGGCCTTCGAGGCGCGGCCGGGGCGCAAGGTGCCGCTCTCGATCAGCGTCGGCGCGGCCGTGTATCCGCACGACGGCGAAACCTACGAGGCGCTGCTCGCCACGGGCGACGCCCGCATGTATCGCGACAAGACCTCGCGCAAGGCGCACGGGCGCAGCGGCGCCGGCCGCGCGACCGACCGCATGAGCAGCGGGCTCCGCCTGCCGGTCGTGGCGCCGGACGTCACCGACACGGAAATCGAGCGCGCCCGCAGCGGCGTGCTCTGAGGCCGCGCGTGCGAACTGCCGTTCTGGCCGACGTCGCGCAGGCGACGCCCCGCACCCGCCGCCTCCGCCTCGCGATGACCGGCGGCCCCTTCACGTTTCGCGCGGGCCAGGCCGTGTTCGCCGGCCTGAGCGGCGCCGACACCCGCGCCCCCTACTCCATCGCCTCGCCGCCCGCGCTCGCGACCGCCGGCACGCTCGAGTTGCTCGTCACGGCCGACGGCGCCTTCGGGCAGGCCGGACTGGATCCGGCGACGGTCGCCGGCGCGACCCTCGACATCGACGGGCCGCTCGGCGCCTTCGGCGTGCCCGATGACGCCGCCGCGGCGCCGTTGCTGCTCGTGGCGGGCGGCACCGGCATCGCGCCGCTGCGCAGCGTGATCTTCGACCGCCTCGTCACGCCGGGGCATCCGCCGGCCACCCTCGTCTACAGCGTCCGCACGCCCGACGAGTTCGCCTTCGTCGAGGAGTTCCAGGCGCTCGCCGCCAGCGGGCGCCTGCGGCTGCACCTGACGGTGACGCGCGACGATGGCCCCTCCGGCCAGGCGGCGAGGAACGGACGCGTGGACGCGGCGCTCCTGCGCGCCGCCCTTCCCGGACCCGAAGCGGTCTGCCTCGTGTGCGGTCCGTCGGGCTTCGTGCAGACGGTCGCGGCGACGCTCACCGAACTGGGCGTGCCGGCAGGGCGGATCGTGGTGGAAAGATAGCGGGGCCCGGGGCCCCACCCAGGCTTCACATCCCCACCGCGTGGTATCCGGCGTCGACCATCATGACCTCCCCGGTGATGCCGCTCGCGCCGGGGCCCAGCAGGAACACGGCGGCTTCGGCCACTTCCGACGCCTCGATCGTGCGGCGCAGCGGCGCGCGTTCACGCACGACGCCGAGGATCGTCGAGAAGCCGCCGATGCCGGCCGCCGCGAGGGTCTTGATCGGACCGGCCGAGACGGCGTTGACGCGGATGTTCGACGGGCCGAGATCGGCGGCGAGATACCGCACCGACGCCTCGAGCGCGGCCTTGGCCACGCCCATCACGTTGTAGTTCGGGAAGACGCGCTCCGCTCCCAGGTAGCTGAGCGTGACGATCGCGCCGCCGCCGCGGGCCTCGAAGAGCGGCCGTGCGCCGCGGGCCAGCGCGATGAGGGAATACGCGCTCACGTCGAGCGCGATGCGGAACCCTTCGCGGGACGTCTGCGTGAAGGGGTTCGTGATCTCGTCGCGCGGCGCGAAGGCGGCGCCGTGCACGACGAAGTCAAGGCCGCCGTGGGTGGCGGCGATGGCGGCGAACACGGCGTCGATCTGGGCGTCGTCCTGCACGTCGCACGGCAAGAGCGTCGGCGCCGGCGTGAGCGACGCGGCCAGATCCTGGAGGTGTTCGGCGAAGCGGTCCTGATACGTGAGCACGAGCGTCGCGCCCTCACGCGCCGCGGCCTGGGCGATCGCCCACGCGATCGACCGCTTGTTGGCCACGCCCACGATGAGTCCGACCTTGCCGTCCAGTGCTCCCGCCATGCCTGCTCCTTCGAAGGGCCGGCGCGACGTGCGCGGCCATCCCGTGATCTTAGTCCAATCGGCGGCACGCTGTCACCCGGCGCGCCGCCGGCGGCTCAGCCCTGCGCCGCGAGCCACGCCCGCGTGTCGGCCAGCGCCGCCCTGACCGCGTCGGGGTTCGTCGACTGCGGCGTGCGCCGCGCCTTCACCGAGGCGAGCGCGCTCACCGCCTCGCGCACGTCGTCGCCGAAGAGCTCCGAGTAGGCGCGCCATTCGGCCGGCGACAGGTCGTCGAAGTCGCGGCCGGCGGCGAGCAGCTCGCGCACCATCTTCCCGATGACCTCGTGCGCGTTCCGGAACGGCAGCCCCATGCGCACCAGGTAGTCGGCGGCGTCGGTCGCAAGCAGCAGGCCCGAGGCCGCCTTGCCCGTGCGCTCCGGCTTGAGGGTGAGCTTGGAGACGACCGCCGTACAGGCGTCGAGCGACACGGTGAGCGTGCGCTCGGAGTCGAACACCCCTTCCTTGTCTTCCTGCAGATCCTTGTTGTAGCCGGTCGGCAGGCCCTTCATCGCGACGAGCAGCGCCACGTGGTGGCCGATGGCGCGCCCGGCCTTGCCGCGCACCAGCTCCATCGGGTCGGGGTTCTTCTTCTGCGGCATCATGCTGCTGCCGGTGGCCGAGCTGTCGGCCAGATCGAAGAAGCCGAATTCTTCGGCCGTGAAGTAGATGACGTCCTCGGCGAGCCGGCTGAGGTGCACCATCGCCAGCGACG
>CADEFD010000011.1 GCA_902826515.1 uncultured Acidobacteriota bacterium | reverse complement strand
CGTTGTTCACGCTCAGGCAGACGGTGCCCTGCTCGGGCAGGCGCTGGCCGGCGCCGAGCATCGCCTTCGCGAAGGCGTGTCCGGAATCGCGCGCGCCGCCCATCACTTCACCCGTCGACTTCATCTCGGGCCCGAGAATCGAATCCACGCCGGGGAAGCGGATGAACGGGAACACCGGGCTCTTCACGAACACGCCGGCCGGGACGAGATCCTGCGTCAGGCCGAGATCGGCGAGCGTCTTCCCCATCATCACGCGCGCCGCTACCTGCGCCAGCGGCACGCCGGTCGCCTTCGCCAGGTACGGGATCGTGCGCGAGGCGCGCGGGTTCACCTCGAGGACGAAGATCTCGTCGTCCTTGAGCGCGTACTGCACGTTCATCAGCCCGACGACCTTGAGCGCGCGGGCCATCCGCCGCGTGTAGTCGCGCAGCGTCGCGAGGTGGCGGTCCGAGAGACCGGTCGGCGGCACCACGCACGAGCTGTCGCCCGAGTGGATGCCGGCTTCCTCGATGTGTTCCATGATGCCGCCGATGACGACGGCGCCGGTGGCGTCGGCCACGCAGTCCACGTCGAGTTCCTTGGCATGTTCGAGGAAACGGTCGATGAGGATCGGGCGGTCGTTCGAGACGTCCACGGCAGTCGCCATGTAGCGATCGAGCGAGGCCATGTCGTAGACGATGGCCATGTTGCGGCCGCCGAGCACGTAGGAGGGCCGCACCACCACGGGGAAGCCGATCTTGGCCGCGGCCTCGCGGGCTTCCGCGCGCGACACGGCGGTGCCGCTCGCCGGCTGCGGAATGCCGAGATCCCACAACAGCTGCGAGAACCGCTTGCGGTCTTCGGCCAGGTCGATCGAGTCGGGCGACGTGCCGACGATGGTGACGCCGGCTTCCTGCAGCGGCAGCGCCAGCTTCAGCGGCGTCTGGCCGCCGAACTGCACCACCACCGACACATCCGGGTTGCCCTGCCGTTCGCGCTCGATGATCGCCATCACGTCTTCGAGGGTGAGCGGTTCGAAGTAGAGCCGGTCGGCCGTGTCGTAGTCGGTCGACACCGTCTCCGGGTTGCAGTTGACCATCACCGTCTCGAAGCCGTCCTTCTTGAAGCCGAAGACGGCGTGGCAGCAGCAGTAGTCGAACTCGAGTCCCTGGCCAATCCGGTTGGGGCCGCTGCCGAGGATGATGACCTTGCGCGCGCCGGTGGGCGCCGCCTCGCATTCCTGTTCGTAGGTGCCGTACATGTACGGCGTGAACGACTCGAACTCCGCCGCGCACGTGTCGATGCGCTTGTAGGAGGCGTGCAGGCCGAGTTCGGCCCGCTTCTCGCGCACCGCCGACTCGTTCACCTGGAGGATGTGCGCCAGGTCCTCGTCGCCGAAACCGGCGCGCTTCAGCGTGCGCAGCAGGTCGGCCGACATGTCGCGCAGGCCGACGAGCGCCGCCGTACGGCGCAGTTCGACCAGCTCGGCGAACTGCTCGAGGAACCACGGGTCGATCTTCGTCAGCTCGTGCACGCGCTCCGCGCTCCAGCCGCGTTCGAGCGCCTCGAACACCGCCCACATGCGGCGGTCGGTCGGGATCGACAGGCGGCGGCGCAGACCGGCATCCACTTCGTCCGGCGTCGCGTGTTCGGCGCGCGCCCCGGCCTGCTGGCCGGCGCCGAAGAGCCGGCCGTCCTTGCCGAGTTCGAGCGAGCGGAAGCCCTTGAGGAAGGCTTCCTTGAACGTGCGGCCGATCGACATCGCCTCGCCCACCGACTTCATCTGCGTCGTGAGCGTGCGGTCGGCCTGCGGGAACTTCTCGAAGTTCCAGCGCGGGATCTTGACGACCACGTAGTCGATCGTCGGCTCGAACGAAGCCGGCGTGAGACGCGTGATGTCGTTCGGGATCTCGTCGAGGTGGTAGCCGAGCGCCAGCTTGGCGGCGATCTTCGCAATCGGGAAGCCGGTGGCCTTCGACGCCAGCGCCGAGCTGCGCGAGACGCGCGGGTTCATCTCGACGATGACCATGCGGCCGTCGGCCGGGTTGATGGCGAACTGGATGTTCGAGCCGCCGGTTTCGACGCCGACGCGGCGGATGATGCGCCGCCCGGCGTCGCGCATCCGCTGGTATTCCTTGTCGGTCAGCGTGAGGGCCGGCGCGACGGTGATGCTGTCGCCGGTGTGCACGCCCATCGGGTCGATGTTCTCGATCGAGCAGATGACGACGAAGTTGTCGGCGACATCGCGCATCACCTCGAGCTCGAATTCCTTCCAGCCGATGACCGATTCCTCGATCAGCACCTCGTGCACCGGACTCATCTCGAGGCCGCGGCCGCAGATCTCCTTGAACTCCTCGACGTTGTAGGCGATGCCGCCGCCCACCCCGCCCATCGTGAACGACGGGCGGATGATCGCCGGGAAGCCGGTGTTCTCCACCGCTTCGAGGGCTTCGGCCATCGTCCGCACGACCGCGCTCTTCGGCACGTCGAGGCCGAGTTCGAGCATCGCGTCGTGGAAGAGCTGGCGGTCTTCGGCCACCTTGATGGCGGCGATCGAGGCGCCGATGAGCTTCACGCCGTACTTGTCGAGGACGCCGGCTTCGTGCAGCGCCACCGCGAGGTTGAGCGCCGTCTGCCCGCCCACCGTGGGCAGGATGGCGTCGGGCTTCTCGCGCGCGATGATGCGCTCCACGATGTCGACCGTGAGCGGCTCGACATAGGTGCGGTCGGCCATCTCCGGGTCGGTCATGATCGTCGCCGGATTGCTGTTGACGAGCACGACCTCGAGGCCTTCGTCACGAAGGGCCTTGATGGCCTGCGTGCCGGAATAGTCGAACTCGCACGCCTGGCCGATGACGATCGGGCCGGAGCCGATGACGAGAATACGCTTCAGATCTGTGCGTCGAGGCATGGGACGAGTGGCCTTCAGTTCTTTTCGATCAGGTCGACGAACTGCCTGAAGAGGTAGTCGGCGTCATGGGGCCCGGGCGACGCCTCGGGGTGGTACTGCACGGAGAAGAGCGGCTTCGAGGTGTGCCGGATGCCCTCGACCGTGCCGTCGTACAGGTTCTTGTGCGTCATCTCGATGCCGGCCGGCAGCGAATCGGGATCCACGGCGAAGCCGTGGTTCTGCGACGTGATCTCGACGGCGCCGGTGTCGAGGAACTTCACCGGATGATTGGCGCCGCGGTGTCCGAACTTGAGCTTGTAGGTCGAGGCGCCGAGGCCGAGCGCGAGGAGCTGGTGGCCGAGGCAGATGCCGAAGATCGGCGTGCCGTGCGCCACGAGGGCCTTGACGTTGTCGATGGCATAGCCGACGGCGGCCGGATCGCCCGGGCCGTTGCTGAGGAAGATGCCGTCGGGCTGCCAGGCCAGCAGGTCTGCCGCTGGCGCCGTGGCCGGGAACACGCGCACCTGGCAGCCGTGCGCGACGAGGCGCCGCAGGATGTTCGTCTTGATGCCGTAGTCGTAGGCCGCCACCTTGAGCAGCCGCGACGCCGGCTTCTCGGGCGTCTGCGCGAAACTCGCCGCCGCCACCGTGTCGGCGAGCGACAACGAGAAGTCGTAGGGCGCCGCGCAGGTGACCTCCTTCACGAGGTCCATGCCTTCCATCAGCGGAATCGCCCGGGCTCGTTCCACGAGCGCCTGCGGATCGACGGCGCCAGTCGCGATGACGCCGCGCATCACCCCGGCCGACCGCAGCTTGCGCGTGAGCGCGCGCGTGTCGATGTCGGCGATGGCCACGATGTGATTGGCCGTGAGGTATTCCTTCAGCGTGGCCTGGGCCCGCCAGTTGCTGGCAATCGGCGACTGGTCGCGGATGATGAAGCCGGCCACCTTCGGCGCGTCGGACTCGACGTCGGCCGCCGCCACGCCGTAGTTGCCGATCTGCGGCGTCGTCATGGTGACGATCTGGCCGGCATACGACGGATCGGTGAGCACTTCCTGATAACCGGTCATGCTCGTGTTGAACACGACCTCGCCGGTCGTCTCCCCAGGAGCGCCGGCCGAGACGCCCGCGTACCAGGTGCCGTCTTCGAGTGCCAGAATCGCGTTCATCTATCGAGGCCTTTCCGCCGTGAGCGTGACGGCCACGCGGGCCCGGGTGCGGGCCTCGATGCGTGCCGTGGTCGTGATGGAAACATAGCCGGCGCGTTCGATGCGCACCGTGTGCGGACCAGCCGCGAGACTCGGCACGGTCACCGGCGTCACGCCGATGTCGGCGCCGTCGACGAGAACTCGCGCGCCGGCGGGCCGGCTCTCGACAATGAGACTCCCCGGGGCCGGCGCCTCGGCAGGCGCCGGAGCGACGGCGGCCGACGCGCGCGCGAGCGCCAGTTCGAGTGAGCGCGCGGGCCGTCCGGCGTCGATGACGACGCGCTCGTCCACCGGCGCGAAGCCGGCGCGCACGACGCGCACGGCGTAGGCGCCGAAGGCCAGGTCGCGCAGCGCCAGCGGCGTCACGCCGCGGCGCTCGCCGTTCACGAATACCTCCGCGCCCCCCGGCGTGGAGCGTACGAGCAGGCGTCCGGGCGCGGCGTTCGCGGCCGCGGCCGCCGGACGGGCCGGGGGCCGCGCCGGCGTGGCCCGGCGCGGCGCCGGCGTGACTTTCGGCGCCGGGCGCGAGCTCTGGCGGGCCGCCGGGGCCTTCGCGGCGGGCGGCGCGACCGCGCGCCGCGGCGTGGCGGGCGGCGCGGCGGCCCGAGGTGTTGCGGGAGCCGCCGGGGGCGGTGCGGCCAACGTCGCCGGGGGCGCGGCGCCCTCTGCCGCAGCCGTGGGCGGCACGGGGACGGGCACGGCGGCCGCCGGCGGCGCGGACGGAATCACGGCGGCCGGCGTCTCGGGTGCCGGGTCGGCGGGCGGCGCCGGTGTGTCAGCGCTTCCGGTGGCGGCCGTGGACACACCGACCGATGACGGCGTGCCCCAGCGCAGCAGCGCCCATCCGCCGCCGACGGCCGCCAGCGTCGCGATGACGAGCACCGCCGCCCATGTGGTCCAGGCGCCGCGGGAGCCCGGTGCCTCGTCCGGCTCCGGCCCCGCCTCATCGGCGTGTGGCTCAGGGTCCGGGTCCGCCGGCGAGACGTCCCAGTCGTCGTTCGCGGACGCCACGGCGTCGTCGGACGCCACGTGCACTGCTGACGCCTCCGGCTCCTCGTCGTCGAGCGCGTCGAACGGACGCGGCGCGGCGGGCACGGCGACGTCGGGCTCCCACGCCATGGCGGCCGGTGAGGGCGTGAGGATGAGCGGCGTGTCGAGCGGGTCGGGCGCGTCGATGACCGCAGGCGGCGGCGCCTCGGCGGGCACGATGTCGTCGTGCTCGGGCGTGTCGGCCGGTTCGTCGAACGACAGACGCGGCGCGTCCACCAGGGGCGCCCGGCGGCTCGTCTTCGAGCGCGGCGCCGCATGGCCCGCCAGGTCGGCGATCGCGTCCACGAACGCCGACACCGTCGGGTAGCGGCTCTCGGGCGACTCGTGCATGGCGCGCGCGAACACCGCATGCAGGGCCTCGGCGCCGGCCTCCGACACCGCCGGCACCTGGAATCCGGCCGCACCGCTGCCTGAGAGGCGGCGGCCGCTCAGCCATTCGTGGGCGATGGCGGCCAGGGCGTACTGGTCCGCGGCCGGGCTGATGCCGTGGCCCAGCGCCACTTCCGGTGCGCAGTAGGGCCGGCGCACCGGCGGGCGTACCCCGACGCGCTCGAGCACCGCGGCGACGCCCATGCCGGTCAGCACTGTTTCATCCACCGAAACGACGATGTCGCGCAGGTGCAGGCTGCCGTGGGCGACGCCCACCGCGGCGGCGGCGTCCATGGCGTCGGCGAGCGCGCGCAGGCGCGGCAGCGCATCGGCCATGTTCGCGGGCCCGAACTCCCGCAGCGCGACGTCGAGCGAATCGCCGTCGATGAAGGGGCTGACGATGAAAGGCTCGACATCGACGACGCCGGTGTCGAGGAGCGGCGTCAGGGCCGGGTGCGACGGCAGGCGGTCGCGCAGGGCGGCGAGCGCCGCGGCCACGACGGCCACACGCTCCGGCGGCAGCCCGACACGGATGACCTTGATGACGACCGGGTCGCGGGTCTCCCCGTCTTCGCCACGGAATACCGGGCCGACGCTGCCGGCACCGATCTGATGCAGGATGCGGAAGCGACCGTAAGTCGCACGGGGGCCGTCGAACTGGAGGCGGTCCTCGGTCAGTGTGGTGAACTCCTCGACGCGGAACGCGATCGATTGGGGCGGTCGGTATGTTAGCACGCAGCTTCCCGTCCGTGCTCACGCGCGATCACTGGTTGACACCCCGCGCAGCCGTCTGCAACAGTAGCCGTCCGGTGTCGTCACCTTCCGCTCCCGCGCCGTCGGCGGGCACTCTCGCCATCGATCTCCGTCAGCTGCCGTGGATTCGCCGCCTCGCGGCCGATTACGCGTTCGCGTTCGACGGACTCGCCCCCTTTTACCCCGGCAACCCGCAGGAGGACGCCGCCTGGGCGGACGTCATCACGCGCGTGCACGCCGGACCGCTGCGGGCCACGCCGCAGCTGGCCGCCCTCCTCGCCGCGCAGCAGCGCGACCGCGGGGCGCCGCCGGAAGCACTCGCCGCCTCGGCCGCGTTCGCCGACCCGACCACCGTGGCCGTCATCACCGGCCAGCAGGCCGGGCTCTTCGGCGGCCCGCTCTACACGCTCCACAAGGCCATCACCGCCATCAAGCTCGCCCGCACCGTCACCGCCGAGCGCGGCGTGCGCGCGGTGCCGGTGTTCTGGATCGACTCCGAGGACCACGACTGGGAGGAAGTGCGCGGCTGTACGGTGCTCGACGACGAGCAGCAGGCGCACACCGTCCAGCTCGGTGCGCTCGAGGGGGCCGGCGACCGCTCGATCGCGCGGCTCGTGGTCGAGGGGCAGGGTCAGGCCGCCGTCGACGCCCTCAGGGCGGTGCTGCCGGCCACGGAATTCACGGCCGACGTGCTGGCGATGCTCGCCGACGCCTACGCGCCCGGACGCACGATGTCAGCCGCGTTCGGCCGCGTGCTCGAACACATGCTCGGCCGCTACGGCCTCGTCGTCTACGACGCCGCCGATCCGGCCACCAAGCCGCTCGCCGCGTCGCTCTTCGCGCGCGCTCTCGAAACGCCGGGCCGCACGTCGCAACTGGCCGCCGAGGCCGGCAGCCGCCTCGAACAGCTCGGCTATCACGCGCAGGTTGCCGCCGTCGAACACTCCGCGCCGCTCTTCCTGATGAACGGCGCGCGCGAAGCCATCCGCTGGCACGACGGCACCGCCGTCGTCGGCGACCGCGAGATGCCGCTCGCCGAACTCGTCGCCCTCGCCGCGGCGCATCCCGAACGCTTCAGTCCGAACGTGCTGCTGCGCCCGCTCGTGCAGGACACGATCTTCCCCACCATCTGTTACGTGGGTGGTCCGGCCGAACTGGCGTATCTCGGCCAGCTCAAGGACGTCTACGCCCACTTCGGCGTGCCGATGCCGCTCATCATGCCGCGCGCGTCGGCATCGGTGGTGGATTCCTCCACGCTGCGCACGCTCGGCAAAATCGACGTGCCGTTTGCGGGCTATCAGCGGCGCGACGACCTGACGCTCAACCACTTGCTCGAGCGCCAGCTGCCGCCGGAGATCGACCGCAGCTTCGCGGAGGCGACGGCGGCCATCGGCGAGAAGCTCGATGCCGTGACGCGCGCCGCCAGCCTCGTCGACAGCACACTCGAAGGCGCGGCGAAGTCCACGCTCGGCAAGATGCAGCACGATTTGCAGTCGCTGCATGGCAAGGTCATCCACGCCGCCAAGCGCAAGGACGAGACCCTGCGCCGCCAGTTCCACCGCACGCAGGGCCAGCTCTTCCCGAACGGACAGCCGCAGGAGCGTGAGGTGGGCGCCGTGTGGCTGCTCAACCGCTACGGCCCGGCCGCCGTGGACCGGCTGGTCGATCTGCTGCCCGTCGATCACGCCCATCACTGGGTGCTCACGATCTGAGCCGGCCGTCCGCGATGTGGTGGTGGCTCCCCCGCCGGCGCTGGACACGGTTCCTCGCCGCCGCGATCGCAACGCCCGTCTTCGTCGCTGCCGGCATGGCCGGCTACTACTACGGGCAGTTCTCGCTGCTCGTCGAAGCGCGGCTCCAGGGCGAACGCGTCCGCACGATTCCGCGCGTGTACGGGCGGCCGCTGACGCTGCGCCCTGGACTCACGCTCGCCAGCGACGATGTCGTGCAGCGGCTGAACGACCTCGGCTACACGGCCCGTGAGACGCCGCGCGAGGGCGGCGAGTTCACCGCCACGCGTGACCTCGTCGTCGTGGTGCCGCGGGGCGGACGCCACGCCGGCCGCACCGTGCGCCTCGAATGGGCGCCGCCCGAGGCGGACCGTCCCGCGAGCGCCACGCCGCCGGTCATTACGCGGGTCGTCGTCGGCGACACGCGCGTGAACGAGGTGGCGCTCGATCCGCCGCTGCTGAGCGGCCTCGTCACGCCCACGCGCGAGCGGCGCCGCCGCGTGCCGCTCGCGGCGATTCCCGCCCACGTGCAGCAGGCCGTGCTCGCCATCGAAGACCGCCGCTTCTATCAGCATCCCGGCGTCGATCCGATCCGCATGGTCGGCGCCCTCGTGACGAACCTGCGCGGCACGCGCGGCTATCTGTCGGGCGCGAGCACCATCACGCAGCAGCTGGCGCGCAACTTCTTCCTTACCGAAGAAATGGCCGAGGAGGCGCAGTCGGGCCGCCGCTCGATCCGCCGCAAGCTGCTCGAGCAGTTCATGGCGGTGGTGCTCGAGACCCGCGCCACGAAGGAAGAGATCCTCGAGCTCTATCTGAACGAGGTCTACCTCGGTCACCGCGGCTCGTTCGCGCTCCACGGCGTGGCCGCTGCCGCGCGCACCTATTTCGCGAAGGACCTCAGCAACCTCACGGTCGCGGAAGGCGCGCTCATTGCCGGCGTCATCCAGTCGCCCGGCAATCACTCGCCGTTCGCCAGCCTGACACGCGCGAAGGAGCGCCGTGATGTCGTGCTGCAGGCGATGCACGATGCCGGCTACCTCCCTGACGCCGGGCTCGAGGCGGCACGCGCCGAGCCGCTCCAGGCCGCCGCCCGCGCCCTCGATTTCGAGGCGCCCTACTTCGTCGATTACGTTGCCGACGCACTCGATGCGGCGCTGCCCGGCCTGGTCGGCCGCGACACCACGCTCGAGGTCTACACGACGCTCGACATCAACCTCCAGCGAGCCGCCCAGGATGCGGTGCGCACGGGCCTCGCCGCCGTGGACGAGACACTCGCCAAGCGCAAACGCACCGTGCGCCCGCAGGCCGCGCTCATCGCCGTGGATCCGCGCACGGGCGAGGTACTGGCGCTCGTCGGCGGACGGTCGTACAACCAGTCGCAGTTCAACCGCGTCACCGGCGCGCGCCGCCAGCCGGGGTCCGTCTTCAAGCCGTTCGTCTACCTCGCGGCGTTCGACCAGGCCGCGCGCGACGGACGCACGGACGTGACGCCGGCCTCGCTCGTGCTCGACGAACCCACGACCTGGACGGCCGCCGAAGGTGACTGGACGCCCGGCAACTACGACGGCGAATACGACGGCATGATCACGCTGCGCCGGGCGCTCGCGCTCTCGCGCAACATCGCCGCCATCAAGGTGGCCGAGCAGGCCGGCTTCTCGACCGTGGCGTCGATGTGGACGCGCACCGGGCTCGGCAAGACGCCGTTGCGCGGTTATCCCTCGATCGCCCTCGGCGTCTTCGAGCTCACGCCGCTCGAGGTGGCCGAAGCCTTCACCACCTTCGCGACACTCGGCGCCCAGCGGCCGCTGCGCGCCATCAGCCGCGTCGTGAGCGGCGGCGCCGACCGCGCGTTGCCGGCGCAGAAGAGCCGCACGGTCGCCGACCCGGCGGTGACCTACCTCGTGACGAACATGATGCGCAGCGTGCTCAACGAGGGCACGGCGGCCTCCGCCCGCGCCGCCGGCTTCGCGCTCGACGCCGCCGGCAAGACCGGCACCACCAACGACCTGCGCGATGCCTGGTTCGTGGGGTTCACGCCGGAACTGCTCGCCGTCGTCTGGGTGGGGCTCGACGACAACCAGGTCCTCGGCCTGAGCGGCGCCCAGTCGGCGCTGCCGATCTGGACGGCCTTCATGAAGCGGGCGCTCGCCGGACGGCCGAACGTGCCCTTCACGCCGCCGCCGGGCATCGTTCAGCTGGAGATCGACCGCGATACCGGCCATCTGGCCCTGCCGGGCTGCCCCCGGGTGGCCACCGAGGCCTTCCTCGCCGGCACCGAACCGGCCACGTGGTGCCCGCTGCACCAGTTTCAGTGATAATCGGGGCACACCGATGAATCAGGAAGTCTTCGCGGCCCTCGGCGAGGCGATGAAGCGCGCGGAAGACGTGGCGCTCGTCACCATCGTCGCCACCAATGGTTCGACGCCGCAGCGTGTCGGCGCCAAGATGCTCGTCTTCGCCGACGGGCGCACTGTCGGCACGATCGGCGGCGGCTGCTACGAGAACGACGCCTTCTGGAAGGCGCGCGCCTCGCTCGAGTCGCGCAAGCCGGCACGCGTGAAGTACGAACTCGACGACGACTTCGCGCAGGAAAACGGCCTCGTCTGCGGTGGGCAGATGGAAGTCTTCATCGAGCCGATCGAACCGTCGCCGGCCGTCTACATCATCGGCGCCGGCCACGTCGGCTACTACCTCGGCAAGTTCGCGCACGAGTCGGGGTTCCTCGTGAACGTCGTGGACGACCGCGAGCAGTTCGCCAACCGCGAGCGCTTCCCCGAGGCCGCCGAGGTCATCGTGGACGACGTGCCGGCCTGGCTGGCCGCCGCGACCATCCCGGCCAGCGCCTACGTGGTCATCGTGACGCGCGGCCACCGCCACGACCTCGACGCCCTGCGCGCGGTGGTCGCCCGCGACCTGCGCTACGTCGGGCTCATCGGCAGCCGCGCCAAGGTGGCGCGGGTGTACGAGGCACTCATGGCGGAAGGGGTCGATCCCGAGCGCTTCACGCGGGTGCACGCCCCCATCGGCCTCGACCTCGGGGCGGTGACGCCGCAGGAAATCGCCGTGAGCATCGTGGCGGAGCTTATCGCCGTGCGCCGCGGGCGCACAGCCGACCCGGCCGTGGCAGGGGCGTCCCTCAAGTGGACACCGAAGTTCGTGGCGGCGGGCACCCCGACCGCGTCCTGACCGGCGGCCGGGAAGCCGTGCCGGCGGCTTCTGCTATACTCGTCTCTAGCAGTCTCACCTGACGAGTGCTAACGCCATGACTCCGGGGCCCCTGTCCGACCGCACACGCCGCGTCCTTGCGTGCCTGGTCAAGGACTACATCGACACCGGCGAGCCCGTCGCCTCGGCCGCGCTGTGCCGTCGCGCCGGCCTGAGCGTCTCGTCGGCCACGATCCGCAACGTGCTGGCGCAGCTCGAAGACATGGGCTACGTCCGTCAGCCGCACACCTCAGCCGGTCGCGTCCCCACCGACCTCGGCTACCGCTACTACGTCGACATGCTGCTCGACACCCGGCGCGCCACCCGCGACGCCTCGAGTGTGGAGGCGCGGCTGCGTGAACAGGCCGGCGCCGCCCCGCTCTTCGACCAGCTCCTGTCGAGCGCGTCGCACGTCCTCTTCGAGTTCTCGCACCACGTCGGCTTCGCCATCGCGCCCTCGGAACAGCACGCCATCTTCCAGCGCATCGAGTTCGTGCCGCTTTCGGGTTCGCGCGTGCTGGTCGTGACGGTGGCGCGCGGCAACCACGTCTCGCAGAAGGTCATCGACACCGGCGAGGAGATCCCGCCGAGCGCGCTCAGCCAGGCGGCCAACTACCTCAACGCCGAGTTCGGCGGCATGCCGCTCGCCGACGTGCGTGATGCCGTCATCGCCCGCCTCGAGCAGGAACGGACGCTCTACGATGAACTCCGCGCCATCGCGCTCACGCTGGCGCGCACCACGCTCGAAGGCATCGACACGCCGACGTCGGTCTTCATCGACGGCACCTCGTCGCTTGCCGACTCGGGCGAAGCGACGCCCGTGTCGCTCTCGACCCTGCGCACGCTGCTGCAGATGGTCGAGGAAAAACAGCGCCTCGTGCGCCTGCTCGACGCCTATCTCGAAGAACCCGGCGTGGCCGTGGTCATCGGGGCCGAACATCACGATCCGCAACTGCGGGGCTGCAGCCTCGTCGTCGCCGCCTACGGCGACGGCGCGCGGCGCGGCGCGGTGGGCATCATCGGCCCGACCCGCATGCACTACTCGCGGGCCATCAGCGTCGTCGACGGCGCGGCGGTGGCCGTGGCGCGCTTCCTGCGCGACGAAAACTAGGCACGTCCCAGTCCGGTTCGAACTGCCATGAGCGACATTCCTGTGTCCGATACGTCCGCCACGCCTCCGGGCGCCCCCGAGGGTGCCGAGCCCGTCTCGCCGCTCGACGCGCTGCAGCGCGAGCGCGACGACCTCTACGACCGGCTGCTCCGCAAGACGGCCGAGTTCGACAACTTCCGCAAACGCACCGAACGCGAGCGCCGCGAGTTCGCGGAGTGGGCCGCGGCCGAGCTCATCAACGACGTGCTCGCCGTGGTGGACGACTTCGACCGCGCACTGAGCGTGGCGGCGCCGCCCGAGGCGGCGAAGTACCGCGAAGGCATCGAGCTCATCCATCGGCAGCTGACCGACCTGCTGCGCAAGCGCGGCGTGCAGCCCGTCGAGACCACCGGCGTCGATTTCGACCCCACCGTGCATCAGGCGGTCGCCTACGACGAGAGTCCCGGCGCGCGCGACGGCGAAGTGCTGGCGGAACTGCGGCGCGGCTACCGGCTCGGTGAGCGGCTGCTGCGTCCGGCGCTCGTGCGCGTGGCCAAGGCATCGTGAGCGCCCGCGACTTCTACGAGGTGCTCGGCGTCGCCAAAGATGCCAGCGACTCCGACATCAAGAGCGCGTATCGCAAGCTGGCGCTGAAGCACCACCCGGACCGCAATCCCGGCGACCACGCGGCGGAAGAGAAGTTCAAGGAAGCCGCCGAGGCGTACTCCGTGCTCGCCGACACCGACAAACGCGCCCGCTACGATCGCTTCGGGCACGCGGGTGTGAGCGGCGCGGGCGGCGGCCAGGGTTTCGACCCGTCGGTCTTCACCGGCTTCGAGGACATCCTCGGCGGGCTCGGCGATATCTTCGGCTTCGGCGACGTCTTCGGCGGCCAGGGCCGCCGCCGCGGCGGGCCGCAGCGCGGCGCCGATCTGCGCTACGACCTCGAGATCACGTTCGCGCAGTCGGCCAAGGGCGCCGAGTCCACGATCCAGATCCCGCGCCACGAGACGTGCGGGACCTGCAGCGGCAGCGGCGCCGCCCCCGGCACGCAGCCGACGACGTGCAGCCAGTGCCGGGGCGCCGGTCAGATCCGGTTCCAGCAGGGCTTCTTCACGATGGCCCGCACCTGCGGCGCCTGCCGCGGCACGGGCAAGGTGGTGGCCACGCCCTGCAAGACCTGCAAGGGCGACGGCCAGATCGAGCAGCAGAAGAAACTCGTCGTGAAGATCCCGGCCGGCATCTCGTCCGGCCAGCGCCTGCGCCTCACTGGCGAGGGCGAAGGCGGCGCCCGCGGCGGTCCGGCCGGCGACCTCTACGTCGTCATCTACGTGCAGGACGACGACCGTTTCACGCGCGACGGCAACGACCTGCACTGCCACGCCGACGTGTGGTTCACGACGCTCGCCCTCGGCGGCGAAGTCGAGGCGCCGGGCATCGACGATCCGCACACGGTGAAGATTCCCGAAGGCACGACGACCGGCACCATGTTCCGCCTGAAGGGCAAGGGCATGCCGGATGTCTCGGGACGCGGTAAGGGCGACCTGCTCGTGACCGTCCGCGGCGTCACGCCGAAGTCGTTGTCGCGCGATCAGAAGAAACTGCTGGAGCAGTTCGCGGGCACGCTCGCGCCGGCGGGTCCCGGCGAACGCCACGACGACGACAAGGGCCTCTTCGACAAGGTGAAGGACATCTTTGGCTGAGCCGCGCCGCTGGCCGGCGGTGGAAGTCCGCTCGCCCGGCATCGACGACGATGGCGCACTCGGCGATCTGGTCGCGGCGACGCTGCACGACCACGCGCCGCTCGCCGTGCAGGACCTGATTCCCCCGCCGCTGCCGCCGGGTGGCCTGTGGGACCCGACCGCGCCGCCGCCGCCCGAACCGCCGCCGACGCCGCTCGCCTGGCGCATCTGCTTCGGCGACGTCGACACGCGCGACCGCGCCGCGGAGGCAATCGACGCGCTCGACCTCGGCCTGAGCGTCGATCGCGTGGACCTGCCCGACGACGACTGGGTCGCGCGCAGCCAGCAGTCGCTCACCGCGATTGCCGCCGGCCGCTTCATCGTCGCGCCGCCGTGGGATCTGCCCGCCGCGCCGGCGGCTGACGTGCACGTGCTCGTCATCGAGCCCTCGATGGGATTCGGCACCGGGCATCACCAGACGACGCGGCTCTGTCTCGCCGCGATAAGCGCGCTGCCCTTCGAGGGCCGCACGGTGCTCGACCTGGGCACCGGCTCCGGCGTGCTCGCGATGGCCGCGTCAGTGCTCGGAGCGCGCGACGTGCGCGGCGTCGACATCGATGCCGATGCGGTCGAGGCCGCCATCCGCAGCGCCGCGCTCAACACGCTGCCCACACCGGTGGCCTTCGACACGGCCGACGTCTTCGCCGTGCCATCGCCCCCGGTGGACGTCCTGCTCGCGAACCTCACCGGCGCGATGCTCATCCGCGCGGCGGCGCCACTGGCGGCCATGGTCGTTCCCGGCGGCACGCTCGTCGTGAGCGGCTTCATGCACTACGAACGCGACGGCGTCGAAGCGGCGCTCGACGCCTTCGACGTCGTGTCGCGGACCCACGAAGACGAGTGGTGCGCCGACGTGCTGCGCCGCCGCTAGCCGCAGCGCCTACTTCACCGCACGCTGCTGCCCCTTCACGCGGCGTTCGTTCCAGCTGTCGACGAGCCGGCGCAGTTCCTTGATCGGCTCGGGGCTGTCGTCCACCTGCAGACGCATCACGACGTCGTTGTTCAGCCACACGCCCTGCCCCTGACCGGCAATGAGGATGGCGGCCGACTGCATGCCGCGTTTGTCGCCGCCGGCCTTCTGCCCGGCTTCGAGCGCCGCGGTGAGGCGCTGCGAGAGATGCCCGGTCGTGGTCTCGAACGCGCGCACCATCTCGGAGACCACGGCTTCACCGGCGAGGATGTTGCCCTGCGCCGTGCAGTATTTCCCGGTCTTGTGGCCCGCCCATTCCGTGGCCTTCGTGCCGGTGAACGCCGCGACCTCCCCCTTCTGGTTGATCACGGCGAACTGGCGGCCGTGTTTCGTCCAGCGCTCGGGCTGCGGATCGGGATCACTCTCCCAGATGGCCTTCAGGATCGCCTGCGGCGCCATGCCGGCCTTGAGCAGCGCGATGGCCTTCGGTCCGTAACTCACATCCACGATGGCTTGTGAGGCCGCCGCGCCGACGCCCGCCTCGGCCCAGAGCACGCCGTTCCCCACCGAGAACACGCGCGACTGCACGGCGCCGCCCACTTCGCCCGTGGCCGGGTCGTAGCCGAGGATCGAGAACGTCGCCACGGGATCCGGATCCGCCTGCACCGGCGCCACCGGCGCCTGCGCGGCGAGCGCGCCGCTCATCACACACGCCAGTCCCGCCGCCACGATCCACGTCGTCGCCTTCATGTCCTGCTCCCTTCGTTACGTTTCCGACCACACGGCCTGACAGGCCGCAAGCGCCACGAGCGGCGCGGCTTCGGCCCGCAGCACGCGTTCGCCGACGCGCAATGGCTGCCATCCGGCACCAATCGCCTGCGCCGCCTCCTCCGCCGTCCATCCCCCTTCGGGTCCGATCGCCAGGCTGACGGCTCGCGGCGCCGCGATGTCAGCGGGCCGCGCCGCCGTCACTGCCACCGCCGGCTCCACGAGCAGGAGCCGCAGCGCCTCACCGTCAGTCGCGAGCACCGTCCGCAGGTCCACGAGATCGTGGATGACCGGCAGCATCGCGCGCCCGCACTGCTTCGCGGAGGCAATGGCCACGCGTTCCCAACGCTCGCGTCGATGCGCCCGCTCGAGCGCCGCCGCCCGCACTTCGGTGCGCGCGGACACGAAGGGACGGATCGCCTGCACGCCCATCATCACGGCGTCGCGCACGACGTCGTCGGTGCCATCACCCTTGAGCACCGCCACGGCGAGCGTGTAACCGATGCGCGGCTCCGGCGCGGCGGACCGCGCGGCGCCGAGTGCGACCACGGCGCCGTGTTTCGTGGTCGCGCCGAGCGTCGCGTCCCATTCGTGGCCCTTGCCGTCGAACACCCGCACGGCAGCGCCCGGCCGGAGCCGCAGCACGCGCACGAGGTGCCCGGCCTCGTCGGCCGGCACGTCGAGGACCTCGCCCTCTCGGACGGCCGCCGGCACGAGCACACGCGCGATCACGCGCGGATTATACCGTCGGCGCCGGAGCCCCCCGGCCGGCGCACCGTTCGTCTATACTGCGGGCGGATGTTCTTTCGCGACCAGGTGATCGGCAAGTACAAGATCCTGGCGCCGCTCGGCAGCGGTGGATTCGGCACCGTCTTCCTCGCCGAAGACACCTGGATCGACAAGAAGGTCGCCCTCAAGGTCCCGCACCGCCAGAGTCTCGACTTCGGCGAGCTGCTGCGCGAGCCGCGCCTGCTCGCCACGCTCAGCCATCCCAACATCGTCACCGTGCTCACGGCCGAGCGCATCGACGACGTGTTCTTCATCGTGATGGAATACGTGGCCGGCGAGACGCTCGAAGCGATCTCCGACCGCGACGGCGCCCTCGACCTCGGCCGCGCGCTCGACTTCGCCTGTCAGATCTGCAACGCGGTGGACCATGCCCATCAGCAGGGCATCATCCACCGCGACCTGCGCCCGGGCAACGTGCTCGTCACGGAGGCCGGCATCGCGAAGGTGGCGGACTTCGGCACCTCGCGGTTCCTCGAGATCGCCGCCCACGGCACCACCGTCATCGGCAGCCCGCCCTACATGGCGCCCGAGCAGTTCCACGGCAAGGCGGTGTTTGCCTCGGACGTCTACTCGCTCGGCGTCACGATGTACCAGCTCCTGACCGGCCGGCTGCCTTACGAGTCGCCGGCTCCGAGCGACCTCGACAAGCTGATGCGCGGCGAACTCACGACTTCACCGCGGCTGCACAACCCGAAGATTCCGAAGGTCATCGCCGACGTCGTGCTGAAGGCGATGGCGCCGGATGTCTCGCAGCGCTACGCCCGGGCCCACGACCTGCTGGACGCGATTCTGGCGGCCCGTCCGGCCGGCGCCACCCGCCGCCCGTGGCCCGCCGCCGGCACGGCCGTGGCCGACCGCGACCCGGCCGCCAAGGACATCCGCGAGCGGCTCCGGGCCCGCGACACGCCGCCGGCCCGGTTCTGCTGGCACTGCGCCAAGCCATTACACGCCAAAACGGTCACCTGCCCGTTCTGCGGCGAGAAACAGTAGCGCGGCGCGCCCACTGGGCCTGCAGGCCGTTCCCCGGCCAACCGATATGCAGACCGAGCAGGCCTTGGTCTCCCCGGGGCTGCACGAACCGGCATGGACATCAATCAACTGCTGAAAGACGCGACGGATCAGGGGGCTTCGGACGTCCACCTGAAGGTCGGCAACTACCCCGTCGTGCGGGTCAACGGGCAGCTGAAGCCCCTCACGACGAGCGTGCGCCTCGACCACGAAGCCCTGGTCACGATGGCCGCCACGATCATGTCGGCGAACCAGCGCCAGCGCTTCAAGGACGCGCAGGAGCTCGACCTCGCCTACAGCGTCGCCGGCCTCGGCCGCTTCCGCTGCAACGTCTTCCAGCAGCGCGGCACCATCGGCATCGTGCTGCGCGTCATCCCGATGGGCGTCAAGACGTTCGACGAGCTCGACCTGCCGCCGGTGCTGCGCACGATCGCCAACGAGCAGCGCGGTCTGGTCCTCGTCACCGGCACGACCGGCAGCGGCAAGAGCACCACGCTCGCCGCGATGATCGACCACATCAACAACACGCGCGACACGCACATCATCACGATCGAAGACCCGATCGAATACCTGCACCGCGACAACCTGTCGATCCTGAACCAGCGCGAGATCGGCAGCGACACGCGTTCGTTCGCGCATGCGCTGCGCAGCGCTCTGCGTCAGGATCCGGACGTCATCCTCGTCGGCGAAATGCGCGACATGGAGACGATCGAAACGGCGCTCCACGCCGCCGAAACCGGTCACCTCGTCTTCTCCACCCTGCACACGCTCGACGCCACCGAAACCATCAACCGCGTCATCTCGGTGTTTCCGCCGCACCAGCAGAAGCAGATCCGCCTGCAGCTCGCCTCGGTGCTCAAGGCCGCCGTCGCCCAGCGCCTCATCCCGCGCACGGATGGCACCTCGCGCGTGCCGGCCGTCGAAGTGCTCATCGCCACGCCGTTCGTGCGCGACTGCATCGTCGACAAGGAAAAGACGCACCTCATCAAGGGCGCCATCGCCCAGGGCACGTCGCAGTACGGGATGCAGACGTTCGACCAGTCGATCTTCAGCCTGTTCTCGCAGGGCCTTGTGAGTTACGAGGAAGCGCTGCGCTGGGCCTCGAACGTCGACGAGTTCAAGCTCAAGGTGCAGGGCATCTCGACCACCGCCGAACTGTCGCGCGACCAGATGGCCAGCACCCTCTTCGGGCAGAAGACGCCCGCGGCCGCGCCCACCGGTGCCCCGGAAATCACGCGCTTCGGCAGCTGAGCGCGAGCCGCTCACGCCCGGGCAGGCGCGCACGCTGGCCCTCGGCTGGCTCGGCATGCGCGAGCTCTCGAAGGCGCAGGTGCGGCAGCGGCTGCGCCGCCGTGGCGTCGAGCCCGAGGTAGCCGAAGACATCATCACGTCCCTCGTCGACCTCGGCGCGCTCAACGAAGACCGCCTGGCGCTCGCCGCCGCCCGGCGCGAGACGGCCATCAGGGGCCGCGGCCCCGCCCGGGCCCGCCTGGCGCTCAGGGCCCTCGGACTCAGCGACGACACGGTGAACGCCGCCCTCGACACCACGCTCGCGCAGGTGGACGTGGACGCCCTGCTCGACCGCGCGCTCGACAAGCGCCTGCGCGGCGTGCCGTCCGGGCCGCTCGACCGCGACACCTTCCGCCGCGTCGCCGGCGCGCTCGTCCGCCAGGGCTTCGACGCCCAGACCGTGATGAACCGCCTGCGCCGCCGCGGCGCCGCTTCACCCGACGATACGGAGTCCTGACGCGCGCCCTACGCGCCTGCCCGGGACCCGAGCCCCGGGCCCCGAGCCCCGAGTACCATGTCCCTGATGCATCCGAACGAAATCCGCCGGTCGTTCCTCGCCTACTTCGCGACCCACGGCCACACGACCGTTGCCAGTTCCCCGCTCGTGCCCCACGACGACCCGACGCTGCTCTTCACGAACGCCGGGATGAACCAGTTCAAGGACGTGTTCCTCGGCCGCGATCGGCGCCCCTACTCGCGTGCTGCCACGTCGCAGAAGTGCATGCGCGTCAGCGGCAAGCACAACGACCTCGAGAACGTCGGGCCCTCGCTGCGCCACCACACGTTCTTCGAGATGCTCGGCAACTTCTCCTTCGGCGACTACTTCAAGCAGGACGCCATCGCCCTCGCCTGGAACCTGCTCACCAAGGAATGGGGCCTGCCGCCCGAGCGCCTGCGCGTGACCGTGTTCAAGGGCGAACCCGGCATCCCGCGCGACGACGACGCCTTCGCCCGCTGGCGCGATTTCGTGCCGGCCGAACACATCGGCGAACTCGGCGCCGCCGACAATTTCTGGTCGATGGGCGACACCGGCCCGTGCGGCCGCTGCTCGGAGATCTACATCGATCGCGGGGCTGGCGTGGCCGGCACCGGCGACTTCATGACCGACATCCAGTCGGGCAGCGAACGTTTCGTCGAGATCTGGAACAACGTGTTCATGGAGTTCGATCGCAGCGCCGAAGGGGTGCTCACGCCGCTGCCGGCGCCGTCGATCGACACCGGCATGGGCCTCGAGCGCATCTCGGCGGTGATGGCCGGCTCGACCTCCAACTACGACACCGCGCTCTTCACCCCGATCCTCGACGCCATCGGCCGGCTCGCCGGGCGCGCGCACGGCGGCACGATGGTCCAGGGCGACGTGTCGATGCGCGTCATCGCCGACCACCTGCGGGCGATGACCTTTCTCATCGCCGACGGCGTCGTGCCGTCGAACGAATGGCGCGGCTACGTGCTGCGCAAGATCATGCGGCGCGCCATGCGCCACGGCCGCAAGCTCGGCCTCGAACAGGCGTTCCTCTACGGCCTCGTGGACGTGCTCGTCGGCGAGATGGGCGGCGCCTATCCGGAACTCGTCGCCGGACGCGACGCGGTCACCAAGGTCGTGCGCCAGGAAGAGGAACGCTTCGGCGCGGTACTGGCCGAAGGGCTGCCCCGCCTCGAGAAGGTGATGGAAGCGGCCGGCGCCGGCGGCGTCATCCCCGGCGACAAGGCGTTCTCCCTGTACGACACCTTCGGCATGCCGTTCGACTTCATCGAAGACACCGCCGCCAGCCAGGGCCTGCGGGTGGACGTGGAAGGCTTCCAGGCGCGCATGGAAGCGCAGCGCGAGCAGGCGCGCAAACACAGCGCCTTCGGCGGTCCGAAGAAGGCCGAACTCTCCGCCGAGGCGCGCGCCGCGCTCGCCCCGATCACCGAGACGTTCATCGGCTACGACCACGAAGCCGGCGAGGCAACGCCGATCGCGGCGCTCCTCGACGCCGACTTCGCGCCGGTGGCAAGCCTTGACGCCGGCGCGCCCGGCATCGTCGTGCTGGCGACGACGCCTTTCTATGTCGAGGCCGGCGGCCAGGTGTCAGACACCGGCGTGCTGCGCGGCATGCAGGGCGCCGCCACGGCTGTCATCGACGTCGTGCGTCTGGGCGCCGGCCTCCCCCGCGGGCACCGCATCGCCTCCGCGGCCGAGCCGCTGCGCGTGGGGGATCGTGTCGTGCCGGTCGTCGACCACACCCGTCGCGCCGCCGTGCGGCGTAATCACACCGCCACGCACCTGCTCCACGCCGCCTTGCGCCAGACGCTCGGCGGCCACGTGAAGCAGGCCGGATCGCTCGTGTCACCCGACCGCCTGCGCTTCGACTTCGTACACGGCGGCGCGGTCAGCGCCGACGAACGGGCGGCCATCGAGCGCACGGTCAACACCGCGGTGCTCGCCAACGAGCCGGTGGTCACGGCCGTGAAAGACACCGAACAGGCGATTGCCGACGGCGCGACCGCCCTGTTCGGCGAGAAGTACGGCGACAAGGTGCGCGTCGTCGCCATCGGCGACGGCCGCTTCAGCGCCGAACTCTGCGGCGGCACGCACGTGCGAGCGACCGGCGACATCGGCCTCGTCGTGGTCACGGAAGAATCCGGCGTCGCCGCCGGCGTGCGCCGCGTCGAAGCGCTGACCGGCACGGCCGCGCTCGCCTACCTGCGGCAGGCCGTGCACGACCTGCAGCGCGCCTGCGAGGCCGCGCACGCGACACCCGACCAGCTCGCCGCCAAGGTCGAGCAGCAGGCGGCGCAACTCGCCCGCGCGCTCAAGGACATCCGCGAGCTGAAGACCACGGCGGCCCTCGGCGGGGGCGCCGGCGGCGGCAGCGACGCGGACGCCGAGACCACCGTGGGCGCCTACAAGGTCGTGGTGCGGCAGGTGGCCGACCTCGATCGCGAGGCGCTCAGAGCGCTGGCCGACCTCACCAAGTCGAAACTCGGCGAAGGCGTGGTGTTCCTGGCCGGCCCGACCGGCGATGGCCGCGTCTCGATGGTGGCCTCGGTCACCCCCGGCGCCGCGAAGAAGGCCCCGGCCGGGGCGCTCGTGAAGCACCTGGCGCCGATCGTGGGCGGCGGCGGCGGCGGGCGTCCGGATTTCGCCGAAGCCGGCGGCAAGGACGCGGCGAAGATCCCGGATTTGCTGGCCGCTGCACGGAGTCATATCACCGGCCTGCTCCAGGCCTAATCCCCGGCGCCGGACTGCTCGATACTCTGGGGAAGGCGGGGTGCTGTCAGGCACACCGCCGCCCTGAGTTCCGATGGCTGCCGGCCGCCTCCTCTGCTTCGTCCTCGCCCTCGTCGCCCTCGCCACGGGGACGGCCAGCGCGCAGATCTACGCCTGGCGCGATGCTGCCGGCCAGATGGTGCTGTCAGACACGCCTCCCATCACGGGCACGCCGATGCAGACCTTCGAAGTGCCGAAGGCGCGCGGCGTCCGTGTGACCCGCCCGCCCGACCGCCGGTCGGCCCAGTTCGATCCCTACATCGACGAACACGCCACGACACACGGCGTGGACCCGGACCTCGTGCGCGCCGTCATCCAGGTGGAATCGGCCTTCAACCCGCGCGCCGTGTCGCCCAAGGGCGCCATGGGCCTCATGCAGCTCATGCCGGCGACGGCGGCGGAACTGGGCGTAGGCAACCCCTTCGACCCGGACGAGAACATCGGCGGCGGCGTGCGGTACCTGAAGCGCCTGCTGGCCCGCTACGACGACAAGGTGGAACTGGCCCTGGCCGCCTACAACGCCGGCGCCGGCGCCGTGGACCGCTACGGCCAGAAGGTCCCGCCCTACCGCGAAACCCGCGAGTACGTGCAGAAGATCACGAAGGGCCGGGCGGCGAGCGCGCCGGCCAAGGCGCCGACCCGCATCTACCGCTGGGTCGAAGTGGTGGATGGCCGTGAAGTCACGCGCTATTCCGACCGCCCCCAGCCGGGCGCAAAGCCCGACGCGGCCCATCCGGGCTCGCACTAAGTGTGATATTCTTCGGCTTTTGGTGCAGTCACACCGCTAGAGGTTTGTACACGTGGCGAAGAGAAACAAGTCGGCCCTGAAGGCCCACCGTCAGAACGTCGTGCGTCGCGCCCGCAACCGCGACATGCGTTCCGCGCTCCGCACCGGCCTCAAGGCCATCCGGGCAGCGCTCACCGCCGGCAAGATCGACGACGCGAAGAAGTTGCTGACCGCGGCGACGTCCCTCGTGGACAAGATGGCCGGCAAGGGCATCATCCACAAGAACACGGCCGGCCGCTACAAGTCGCGCATCGCGGCGAAGCTCAAGCCCAAGACCGCCTAGTCGGGCCCGCGGGCGTGCCCGGGGCGCCCGCACACACTTCCACGATCAGCGTTTCGAGCACGTAGCGCGGCTCGCCGCGTGAGCTCTTGACCGCCAGGTCCGTCTCCAGCACCCGCCGGAGAGCCTGGCGCGCACGCTGGTCGGGCCGCAGTCGAATCACCGCCGCGCGAATCTGCCCGAGCACCATCGGCGCCGGCGCGCCGGCATCCATCAGCGCATCGATCTCGCGCAGCGCGGCCGCCGTGTTGCCCGCCCAGATCGCCTTCCCCAGCGCAAAATCTTCCCCGGGTTCCTCGACCGGCGCGACCACGTCCTTCACGTCGGCCGCGGTGATGGCGCGCGCCCCGGCTGCGTAGAGCACCAGCTTGTCGATCTCGGCGCGGATGCGCGACAGGTGCAGGCCGGTCGCCTCGACCAGCGCCCGCATCGCCGGCGCGTCCATCGTCATCTCGTCCTGCTCCAGCCGCCCCGTGATCCAGCGCGCCGCGTCGGCGGCCGTCTCGAGGCTGCCGCAGTCGACCACCATCGCCTTCTGCAGCAGGAGCTTCGTGATGCGGCGGCCGCGGTCGAGCGACGGGGCATCGAGCACGAGCGTCGTGAGCGGCTCGGGCGCCGACACGTAGGCCTCGAAATCTTCCGCCGGCGTCGTCGCCCGGGCCTTGCGCTTCCCCGCCGGCGCCTCGGCCGGCGGCGGCTCCTCGTCCTTCGCCTTGCGCGGCGCCAGCAGGAACTCGGCGTCGTGTACGAGGATGACGCGCCGCGGCGACATCATGGGCAGCGTGCGCGCGGCGCCGAGAATGGCCGCGAACATCGCGTCGCGATCGCCGGCGTTGCCGGCCTCGCGGGCGTGGAACGCCGCGGTGTTGAAGGCGTGCAGCCCCTCGTCCACGAGCCCGAGGAACGCCTGTGCGAGATCGTAGCGCGACGGCGCGTCGTCGCTCTCGAGCAGGTAGATCGGATGCGTCGTGCCCGACGCGATCTGCGCGCGGACCTGGGCCGGTGTCATGCGGGCACGCTCAGAACGCTTCCATGATGGCGCTCACGACCGAACGCGCGAAGTCGGTGCTGAGACGATCGACGGCGGCGCGTTCCTGGTCGATGAACGCGCCGGCGCCGCCCGAGGCCGCCAGGTTCGCGCTGGCCGCGCTCGCCAGCTCGTACTCGTCGCTGAACGACAGCGAGGGGTTCTCCCACAGCACCTTCTTCTGCCGCGCGTCGGCGAACGACACGCTGACGATCACCGTGAAGCGGTACCGTGAGGCCTGCTGACTGGGATTGAAACCAGCCGGCGCCGCGCCGATATTCACGATCTCGCCGCGCACGACGCCATCGACGCCGGTGTCGTTCGGCACCACCTGGTAGCGGCCGCGCCCCTGGAACTCGACGCGCACCTTCTCGGTGAAGATCTGTTCGAGCGGCGAATACGGCGTGCGGTTGCCGAACATCGGGATGCCGAGCGACTGGATGTAGTCGGGGAGGAACGAACCGCGGCCCGCCAGCGAATAGCCGCACCCGCCGAGCGCCAGCGACGCGCCGGCGAGCGGCGCGAGCTGCAGCCACCGGCGTCGCGTCAGCGCCGTGCCCGAGCCCCGAGCGCCGACTCCCGAGCCCCGGTGCTTCATCCCACGACCACCGAGACCAGCCGGCCCTTGGCGACGACGACCTTGCGGACGGTCTTCCCGGCCAGATGCGGCACGACGGCGGCGTCGGCCAGCGCCAGCGTTTCGAGGTCCGCATCCGCGATGTCGGGCGCCACCGTGAGGCGGGCCCGCACCTTGCCGTTCACCTGCACCGGAATCACCACTTCTTCGGCCTGCGCGGCCGCGTCGTCCACGACCGGCCACGACGCGGCGGCAAGACCACCCGTATGCCCGTAGGCCTCCCACAACTCTTCGGCCGTGTGCGGCGCAAACGGCGACACGAGCCGCACGAGCGCCTCGACGGCCTCGCGGGCCACGGCCGCGGCCTGCGCGGTGGGCGCGGCCTTCTGCTGCTCGGTGAAAAGATAGAACTCGTTCACGAGTTCCATCATCGCCGAGATGGCCGTGTTCATCTGCTTGCGCACGTCGATGTCGGCCGTGACGCGGCGGATGGTCTCGTGCGTCTTGCGGCGCAGGGCCCGTTCCTCGCGGCCGAGGGTGGCGGCGTCGATCGGCGGCGCCGCCAGCGCGGCCTCGCGCCACTGGTCGGCCACGCGCCACACGCGGGCGAGCCAGCGGAACATGCCGTCGAGCCCGGCATCGCTCCACTCCACTTCCTTCTCGGGCGGGGCGACGAACATGACGTAGGTGCGCAGCGCGTCGGCGCCCACCTTCTGCAGCATCGTGTCGGGATCGACGACGTTGCCCTTCGACTTCGACATCACGTTGCCGTCCTTGAGCACCATCCCCTGCGTGAGGAGGTGCGTGAACGGCTCGCTGTGGTCGATCATGCCGAGATCGCGGAACACGCGGGCGAAGAAACGCGAGTAGATGAGGTGCAGGATGGCGTGTTCGACGCCGCCCGAATAGAAGTCCACCGGGCCCCAGTACTTCACGGCCGCCGGATCGAACGGCAGGCGGTCGTTGTGGGCGTCGGCGAAGCGGTAGAAGTACCACGACGAGTCCACGAACGTGTCCATCGTGTCGGTCTCGCGCCGGGCCGGGCCGCCGCACTTCGGACACGTCACGTGCACGAACTCGGGCACGTGCGCGAGCGGCGAGTCGCCGCGGCCGGTGAACTCGGTCACCTTCGGCAGCACCACCGGCAACTGGTCGTCGGGCACCGGCACGACGCCGTCCACCGGGCAGTGGATCATCGGAATCGGCGTGCCCCAGTAGCGCTGACGGGAGATGCCCCAGTCTTTCAGGCGGAACTGGACCGAGCCCGTGCCGAAGCCGCGGGCTTCCGCATCCGCCGTCATGCGGCGGCGCGCCTCGGCCGACGTCATGCCGTCGTAGGCGCCGGAGTTCACGACAGTGCCCTCGTCGCCGTGCGCCTCGGTCATCGCCGCCGGATCCGGCACCGTGCCGTCGGCCGCGCGGATGACCGCGCGCACCTCGAGGCCGTACTTGCGCGCGAACTCGAAGTCGCGCTGATCGCCGTGCGGCACGCCCATCACGGCGCCGGTGCCGTATTCGCCGAGCACGAAGTTGGCGACCCAGATCGGCACGCGCTCGCCCGAGAACGGATTCACCGCGTAGGCACCGGTGAAGACCCCTTCCTTGCCGGCCTCGCCCGACATGCGGGCCGTGCGGTCCTGGGCGCGGTAGCGCTGCGCTTCAGTGAGCACGTCGGCACGGCCGGTGCGTTCGGCGAGCCGCGGCACCAGCGGGTGTTCGGGCGCCAGCGTGAGGAACGTCGCGCCGTAGATCGTGTCGATGCGCGTCGTGAAGACCTCGACGCCGTCGGGTTCACCCTCGATCGCAAAACGGACCCGCGCGCCCTCGGAGCGGCCGATCCAGTTGCGCTGCATCGTGAGCACCTTCTCGGGCCACGACGTGAGGCCGTCGGCGCCGGCGAGCAGGTCGTCGGCGTAGGCCGTGATCTTGAAGAACCACTGCTCGAGATCCTTCTCGACCACGAGCGAGCCGCAGCGCCAGCAGGCGCCGTCGACCACCTGCTCGTTGGCGAGCACGGTCTGGCAGCTCGGACACCAGTTCACGGTGGAGCGGCGGCGATACGCCAGGCCGCGCTCGAACATCCGCGTGAAGAGCCACTGGTTCCAGCGGTAGTAATCGGGCAGGCACGTCGCCAGCTCCCGTCCCCACGCGTAGCTGATGCCCAGGCGCTGCAACTGCCCCTTCATGTGGGCGATGTTGGCGAGCGTCGATGTCTCGGGATGGATGCCGCCCTTGATGGCGGCGTTCTCGGCCGGCAGGCCGAACGCGTCCCAGCCGAAGGGGTGCAGCACGTTGAAGCCCTGGAGGCGCTTCAGCCGGGCGACCACGTCGCCGATGATGTAGTTCCGCACGTGCCCGACGTGCGCGTGCCCCGACGGGTAGGCGAACATCTCGAGGCAGTAGAACTTCGGCTTCGACGGATCTTCGACGACCTCGAAGGCCTGCGCGTCGTTCCAACGCTGCTGCCACTTCTGGTCGAGGTCTTGCGGATGGTAGTCAGACACGGGTTTTGGGCACCGGAAAAGGCGGCAGAACTGCCGCCAGAGGAATTCTAGCAGCCGGGGACCGGTTGCGCCCGCGGCCCGCGGTCCTTTGCCGCGGGTCCTCGTCGCTCAGAGCCCGGGCCAGACGCCCTGCAGGGCCGCCCTGGCGTCCCGCACGGCGGCGCGCCCGCGCGACCGGTCTCCGGGCACGTCGGCGGTCGCCTGGGCCGTCTGGCGGTCCGCCAGCACGCCCAGCAGGGCATCGAGCGATGTCGTCAGGCCCTCGAGGCTGTACCCGCCTTCAGTGACATAGACCGTCCGTCCGCCGGCATGGCGTTGGGCCACGCCCTCGAGCTGCCGCGCGAGGTTCGCAAACCCGGCCGGCGTCATTCGGAAGCCGCCGAGCGGATCGTCGTGGTGCGCGTCGAACCCGGCCGAGACCAGCAACAGGTCCGGGCGGAAGCGATCGAGCACGGGCACGGCCACGGCGCGAAACACCTCGTCGAGATCGGCGTCGCCGGCGCCCGCCTCGAGCGGCAGGTTCACGGTGAAACCGGCCCCCGCGCCGCTCCCGATCTCGTTGGCCGCGCCGGTGCCCGGGTAGTACGGGAACTGATGCGTCGAGATGAACAGGACCGACGGGTCCTCGTAGAAGGCCGCCTGCGTGCCGTTGCCGTGATGCACGTCGAAGTCCACGATCGCGACCCGGGCGAGTCCTTCGCGGCGGGCCCACGCCGCCCCGATGGCGATGCTGTTGAAGAGGCAGAAGCCCATCGCCCGCGCCGGCTCGGCGTGGTGCCCCGGCGGCCGCACGAGCGCGACCGCCGGGTCGCCCGGATGCGCGAGCACGTGCCGCACGCCGTCGATGACCGCGCCGGCGGCGAGCGCCGCGACGTCGTACGACTCGGGACTCGTGGTGGTGTCGGGGTCGAGCCGGACGGCGGCGCCGGCCGTCTCGTGGATCGCCGCCACGTATTCGGACGCGTGCACGAGGGCCAGCGTGGCATCGTCGGCCGGGGCGGGCTCGCGCAGCTCGTGGCCGGCCAGTTCCCACGCGAGCGCCACCCGGCGCAGCGCCTCGGCGCGTTCGGGCCGCTCGGGGTGCCCCGGCGGGGTCAGGTGGTGCGCGAAGCGCTCGCTCGTCAGCAACAGCATGCCGTCCTCATTCCTTGGCGGCCGGACGCGCCAGCGCCGCCGCACAGGCGGCCTCGGCCTCGCGGAGCGCCTGCTCCAGCGCCATCCGCGCCGTCTCGAGACCGTGGTCGTCGGTCTCGCGCGCCACCCGCATCGGCGCGCCGATGGCGACCACCACGCGCGACCCCGGCTTCGGGATGTGCGTGCGGTCCCAGCTCTTCATCGTCCAGTGGCGATCGGCCGCCGCGTGAATCGGCAGAATCGGATGCCCCGTCGCTTTGGCGAGCCACACGACACCCGGCTGCGCCACGCCGCGCGGGCCGCGCGGGCCGTCCACGGTGAAGGCCGCCGGCTGCTGCGCGATCGACTTCAGCAGCGACCGCAGCGCTCGGGCGCCGCCCCGCGAGGTCGATCCGCGCGCCGCGCCGTAGCCGAAGCGGCGGATGATCCGCGCAATCCACTCGCCGTCGAAGTTCTCGCTCGTGACGACCACGATGCCCCGATCGCGGAAGTAGAACATCCCGGGCAGGATGTGGCCGTGCCACAACGCCACGATGTAGCGTTCGCCGCTCGTGTCGAGGGCATCGAGATGTTCGCGGCCCACCACGTCGAGGCGCACGGTGCGGCCGAGCGCCCCGAGCAACGGCGCGCCGAGCCCGGCGATCGCCGCCACTTCGGCGCGGCGCCGCCACGACTGCTGCCACGCGGGGCGCGCCGCGTCCTCGGGGGCGTCGGTGGTCACATGCCGTCGTACTGCGGGCCTTCGCCGCCTTCGGGCGCGACCCACGTGATGACCCCGTAGGGGTCCATGATGTCGCACGTCTTGCAGTGCACGCAGTTCGACGCGTTGAGCTGCAGGCGCTTGCCGTCGGCGCCGTTGTCGACCATCTCGTAGACGTTGGCCGGACAGAACTTCACGCACGGATGGCCAAACTCCGGGCCGCAGATCGAGTGGCACACGTCGGTCTGCACGCGCAGGTGCGCCGGCTGGTCCTCTTCGTGATGAACGCCGGCGAAGTGCACGCTCGTCGCCTTGTCGAAGGTCAGCACACGGTCGGGCGCGACGGCGTTCGACGGCGCCAGCACGTGGCGCTTCTCGAGGCCGTAGTAGTCGGCCACGGTCTTCATGCGGGTGTGGCCGGCGTGGCCGTGCAGGTCGTCCGGCCACCAGCCGCCGGTCGCCATCGCCAGGCCCGCGAAGGCCGAGCCGATGAGCGTGCCGTTGCCGAACGCCTGGTGCACGTTGCGCACCGGATAGAGTTCCTGCTTCACGGCCGAGGTGTCGATCGCCGCCTTGTAGCCGGCAAGCACCGCCTTCGACGTGTCGTCGCGGCGCACGGCGGCAAAGGCCGTCTCGGCGGCGAGCATGCCGCTGCGCATGGCGAGATGAATACCCTTGAGGCGCATCGAGTTCACGAAGTTGGCGGCATCGCCGACGATGAGCGCGCCATCGGCGTACAGCGTGGGCTGAGTGTTCCAGCCGCCTTCGGGCAGCGCCTTCGCGCCGAAGCGCACGAGCTGCCCGTCTCTCAGAATGTCGCTGATGAAGGGATGCGTCTTGAAGCGCTGGAAGGCCTGGTGCGGATCGAGGAGCGGGTCCTTGTAGTCGAGGCCGACGACGAAGCCGATCGAGAGCCGTCCCTCGGGCATCGCGTAGATCCAGCTGCCGCCGAATTCTTCGTTGCGCAGCGGCCACCCGAGCGTGTGGATGACCGTGCCGGGGGCGAGCCGATCCTTCGGGACGTCCCACAGCTCCTTGAGGCCGATGCCGAACTGCGCCGGGTGCGTGCTGCCGAGCTGCAGCTCGCGCGACAGCTCCTTCGTGAGATGCCCGCGCACGCCGTCGGCGAAAATCGTGACCTTGGCACGGATATCGGCGCCCGGCTCCACCGCACCGCGCGGGGTGCCGTGTTTGCCGACGCCGCGGTCGCCCGTGCGCACGCCGACGACACGGTCGCCGTCGAAGAGCACCGACTGGCCGGCGAACCCCATGAACATGTCGGTGCCGGCGGCTTCGACCTGCTGCGCCAGCCACTTCACGAAGTGGCTGAGCGCGATCACGTAGTTGCCGTGGTTCGTGAAGGGCGGCGGCGTGATCGGCAGCTTGTAGCGATTGGTCGCGCCGAGCAGGTACACCGCGTCGTTCGTCACCTCGCAGGCGAGCGGTGCGCCTTTCGCCTTGAAGTCGGGCACGAGCTCGGCCAGCGTGGACGGATCGAGCAACGCGCCCGAGAGCGAGTGCGCGCCGGCCTCACGGGCCTTGTCGATGACGGCCACCGACAGCGGTTCGCCGCCCTGCTGCGCCTGCAGCTGCGACAGACGCAGCGCAGCAGACAGCCCCGCCGGGCCCGCGCCCACCACGAGGATATCGACGTCGAGGGTCTCGCGTTCCATGTCGCCGCCGTCTCCGCGCCACCCCGCCGCGTTGCCGCGGCGGCCGGCGTCAGGGCTGTCCGAGCTCCGCGATGAGGGCCGGCGCCAGCTCGAACAGGTCGCCCTTGATGCCGTAGTCGGCCACTTCGAAGATCGGCGCTTCCGCGTCCTTGTTGATGGCGACGATGGTGCGCGACCCCTTCATGCCGACGAGGTGCTGGATGGCGCCCGAGATGCCAATCGCCACGTACAACTTCGGCGCCACCGTCTGACCGGAACTGCCGATCTGGCGCTCCATCGGCAGCCAGCCGTTGTCGCAGATCGGACGCGACGCGGCCAGTTCGGCGCCGAACGCTTTGGCGAGCTGCTCGGCAAGCGCCACGTGTTCCTGCGCCTTGATGCCGCGGCCCACGGCGACGATCCGTTCGGCCTGCGACAGGTCCACCGCGGCCTTCGATTCCTGGAACGGCGCCTCCGCCGTCTGACGCAGCGGCGCGCCGTCGAGGGCGGCCGTGCGGCGGGTCACCGGCGCACCGGCGCCGCGCGCGGCCGCATCGGCCCGGAAGCTGCCGATCTGCCACGAGATGAGGTGCGGCGCCGGACCGTCCGCGGCCACCTCGGCCACGAGCTTGCCCTGGAACATCGGCCGCGTGAAGACGGCCGAGCCGTCGCGATGGCTCACGCCCGTGACGTCGGTGACGAGCGTGCGGTCGAGGCGCGCCGCCAGCACCGGCGCGAAGTCGCGCGTCTGATAGGTATGCGGCAGGCACACGTGCGTCGGCGAGAGCGCCTGCACCACCTCGGCCGCGGCGGCCACGAAGGCATCGGGCGTGTAGGTGCCGAGCGCGGGATGGGTCACCGCCCACACCGCGGCCACGTCGGCGGCCGCGAGTTCCTGCGCGGCGGCGTCCACCTCGGCGCCGAACACCGCGACGGTGATGGGCGAGGCGCCGGCGGCGAGCGTCTGGGCGGCGGCAATCGCCTCCCAGCTCGCGCGATTGAGCTTGCCGTCCTTCTGTTCGCTGATGACGAGAATCATAGGGCGCGCGCCTCTTCGCGCAGGCGACGCACCAGTTCGCGCGCGGCGTCCTGCGGCGACCCGGCAATCATCACGGTCTGCTTCGACTTCTGCGGCGCGGCGAGCCCCAGCACCTTGATGCGCGAGGCCGCGGGCGTGGAGGGCGCGACGACGCGGACCTCCTTCTTCTTGGCCGCCATGATGCCCTTGAGAGTGGCGTAGCGCAGCTGGTTGATGCCGCTCTGAATCGTCAGCAGCGCCGGCAGCGGCATCGAGACGTACTGGAACCAGCCGCCTTCGAGCTCGCGCTTGGCGCGCAGCACGCCGTCGGCAATCTGCACTTCCATGATGATGGTCGAGTGCGGCATGCCGAGCCGCTCGGCCAGCACCGGGCCGAACTGGCCGTGCCCCTGATCGTCCGACTGCAGGCCGGTCAGCACGATGTCGAAGCCATCGGCCTTCACCGCCTCGGCCACCGCCACCGCGCCGGCCCAGGCATCGGCCGTGCCGAGCGCGTCGTCCTGCACGTGGATGGCGCGGTCGGCGCCGCGGGCGAGCGCCTCGCGGATGACCTGCTGCGCACGCGCCGGGCCGGCCGAGACCACCACGACTTCCCCGCCGTGTTTTTCCTTGAGGCGCAGCGCTTCTTCGAGGGCGTAGGCGTCGGGCTCGTTCATCTCGTACGAGATGTCGGCATCGCGCACCCAGCGTTTGTCGTCGGTGAGACGGGGCTGCCATTCCCGCGTCGGCACCTGCTTGATACAGACAGCAATCTTCATGGCGTGTGGTGGCCGCGGCGCGTCGCCCGCGCCGGCCGGCTCATCCCTCGTAACGGCTGAGAATCAGCGCGGCGTTGGTGCCGCCGAACCCGAACGAGTTCGAGAGCACGTGCCGGATCGGCATCGCCCGCTTCGTGTGCGGCACGTAGTCGAGGTCGCACTCGGGGTCGGCCTCGTCGAGGTTGATCGTCGGCGGCGCCACCTGGTGATGCACCGCCAGCGCCGAGATCCCGGCCTCGACGCCGCCGGCCGCGCCGAGCAGGTGCCCGGTCATCGACTTGGTGGACGAGATGGCGAGCTTCGCGGCATGGTCGCCGAAGCAGCGCTTGATCGCCAGCGTCTCGATCTTGTCGTTGAACGGCGTGGATGTGCCGTGGGCGTTCACGTAGTCGATGTCGGACGGCTGCAGGCCGGCTTTGCGCAGCGCCCGCGTCATGACGCGAAAGGCGCCGTCGCCGTCTTCCGAGGGCGCCGTGATGTGGTGGGCGTCGCCCGCCATGCCGTAGCCGACGATTTCGGCATAGATGCGGGCGCCGCGGGCCTTCGCGTGCTCGAGTTCCTCGAGCACCAGCACCCCGGCGCCTTCGCCGATGATGAAGCCGTCGCGGTCCTTGTCGAACGGGCGGCTGGCTCTCGTCGGCGCGTCGTTGCGCGTCGAGAGCGCGCGCAGGGCGCCGAAGCCGCCGACGCTCATCGGCGTGATGGCCGCCTCCGACCCGCCCGTGATCATCGCGTCGGCGTCGCCGCGCTTGATGATCTCGTAGGAGTCGCCGACGGCGTGCGCCGACGCCGAACAGGCCGTGCAGGTGGCCAGGTTCGGGCCCTTGGCCCCGAACCGGATCGAGACCTGACCCGAGGCCAGGTTGATGATGGAGGCGGGAATGAAGAACGGCGAGATCTTCCGGGGCCCGCCCTTGATGAGCGCGCTGTGCTCGTCTTCGATCGTGCGGAAGCCGCCGATCCCGGAGCCGATGCAGACGCCCACCTCGGGCGCGAGGGCCGGCGTGATCGCCAGCCCGGAATCCGCCACCGCGAAGTGCGACGCCGCGATGGCGTACTGGATGAAGACGTCCATCTTCTTGACGTCCTTCTTCTCCACGAACGCCAGCGGATCGAACCCCTTCACCTCGCACGCAAACCGCGTCGCGAAGCCCTCGGTGTCGAAGTGCGTGATCGGCCCGGCGCCCGACGTGCCCGCGAGCAGCGCGGTCCACGTGGCGTCAGTGCCGATCCCCAGGGACGTCACCAGCCCGATGCCGGTGACGACGACTCGCCTGTTCAAAGTGCCCCCTCGCCCCTACTTCTTGCCCTTGGCGTTCTTCTCGATGTACTCGACGGCGTCCTTGACGCGCGTGATCTTCTCGGCGTCTTCGTCGGGAATCTCGATCTCGAACTCTTCTTCGAACGCCATGACGAGTTCGACGGTGTCGAGCGAATCCGCGCCGAGGTCCTCGACGAACGAGGCGTCCGACGTCACTTCCTCTTCGTCCACCCCGAGCTGCTCGACGATGATGCTCTTCACCTTGTCCGCTACGGCCATCTGGCCCTCCTACGTGTACATCCCGCCGTTGACTGCGAGAACCTGCCCAGTAATATACGACGCCTCGTCCGACGCCAGGAAACAGACTGCCGCCGCGATGTCGTCGGGCGAGCCGAGCCGTCCCAGCGGGATCTGCGCCGCCCATTGCTTCTGCGTCTCTTCGTTCACGGCCTTCGTCATGTCGGTCTCGACGAAGCCGGGCGCCACCACGTTGACGGTGACGCTGCGCGATCCGACTTCGCGAGCGAGCGACTTGCAGAAGCCGATGAGGCCGGCCTTCGACGCCGCGTAATTGGCCTGCCCCGCGTTTCCCATCTGTCCGACGACCGAACTGATGGCCACGATGCGCCCGCCGCGCTGCTTGAGCATCGGCTTGAGCGCGGCCTGGCACAGCACGAACGCCGCCGTGAGGTTGGTGGCGATGACCTCGTCCCAGTCGGCGCGTTTCATCCGCAGCATCAGTTGATCGCGGGTGATGCCGGCATTGCTCACGAGGATGTCGAGCCGGCCATGCGTGGCGACGACGCCCTGCACGGCCGCCACCGCCGCCTCGGCATCGGTGACGTCGAGCGACAGCGCCTCGGCGCGGCCGCCGGCGGCACGGATCGCCTCGACCGTCGCCGCGGCGTTGTCACCGCGCGCCGCCGCCACGACCGTGGCGCCCTGCGCCGCCAGCATGGCCGCGATCGCCCGGCCGATGCCGCGCGACGCACCGGTGACGAGCGCCACCTTCCCCTCGAAGCGTGTCATGAATGTTCGCTCGCGCGGGGCTCGCCCGCCATCAGGGCCTCGATGGCCGCCAGCTGGTCCGGCGCCTCGAGATTGAGAACGGTCGCCTCGCGCGCGACCTTCCGGATGAGCCCGCTCAGCACCGTGCCAGGGCCCACCTCAACATATGCCGTGACACCGTCCGATGCAAGGCGCCGCACCGAGTCTTCCCAGCGCACGGGCGCCGACACCTGACGGATGAGCGCCTCGATCGACGCCGCCGCCTCATACCGCGGCTCGGCATCGACGTTGGCCACGACCGGAACCCGCGGATCGCGCGTCGTGAGCGCGCGCAGCTCGGGCGCGAGCCGCAATTCGGCCGGCTTCATCAGCGCGCAGTGAAAGGGCGCGCTCACGGTCAGCGGAATCACCCGCTTCGCGCCGAGCGCCTTCGCGCGATCACCGGCGCGAGCCACGGCCGCCGTCGCGCCGGCGATCACGATCTGGCCCGGGGAATTGAGGTTCGCGGGGCTCACGACCTCGCCGCCAGCGGCCTCGGCGCAGGCCTGTGCGACGAGCGCCTCGTCGGCGCCGAGGATGGCGGCCATGGCGCCGGTGCCCACCGGCACGGCTTCCTGCATGTAGCGGCCGCGATGATGCACCGTGCGCACGGCATCGGCGAAGCTGAACGTGCCGGCGGCGACATGCGCGGAGTATTCGCCCAGGCTGTGGCCGGCCACGATCGCCGGGCGGCAGCCGCGCGACTCGAGCAGGCGCCACGCCGCCACGCTCACCGTGAGGATGGCCGGCTGCGTGATCTCGGTGAGCGTGAGCCGGTCGGCCGGCCCCTCGAAGATGGTCGCGCCGAGCGCGAAGCCGAGGGCGGCATCCGCCTCCTCGAACGTCTCGCGGCAGATCGGGAAGGCCTCGGCGAGGGCCCGGCCCATGCCGACGGTCTGCGAGCCCTGGCCGGGAAACACGAACGCGATCATCGATCCCCCATCAGTTGCGTGGTCACGCGCTCGGCCATGCGCCCGAGGATGTCGTCGGCGGCAAACCGCGCCGCCGCCACGACGGCATTGCGAATGGCCTTCACCGAGCTGCGGCCGTGGCACACGAAGACCAGCCCCGAGACCCCGAGCAGCGGCGCGCCGCCGTATTCCGAATAGTCGAGCCGCTTGCGGAAGCGGCGGAACGCCCGGCGCGACAGCAGGTAACCCACCTGGCTCGAGAAGGTGCTGGAGAGCTCGGCGCCGAGCAGTTCCTCCACCGTTTCGACGAGCCCCTCGCTGAGCTTCAGCGCGACGTTGCCGGTGAAGCCGTCGCAGACGATGACGTCGGCCGCGCCCGAGAAGATGTCGCGCGCCTCGATGTTGCCGGCAAAGTTGATGGGCGCCGCCTTGAGCAGCTTGTAGGCGTCGCGCGTGAGCTCGTTGCCCTTGCCCTCTTCCTCGCCAATCGAGAGCAGGCCGACGCGCGGCCGCGCCACGCCGAGCAGCGCCTCGGCGTAGACGGCGCCGAGCACCCCGAACTGCAGGAGGTAGGGCGGCCGGCATTCCACGGTGGCGCCGGCATCGAGCAGCACGGCCATGCCGGTGCGGGTGGGGATGGCCGGCGCGAGCGCCGGACGGTCCACGCCGGGCAACATGCCGAAGACGGCATGCGCCGCGACCACCGAGGCGCCGGTGTGTCCGGCGCTCACGAGCGCCGAGGCCTCGCCCCGGTGCACGAGTTCGGCCGCCACGCGGATCGACGCCCCCGGCTTGCGCCGGAGCGCCGCCGCCGGCGACTCGTCCATGCCGATGACGTCCGGGGCATCGACGACGGTGACGTCGAGCGCCGCCCGATCCTCGTGCCGCGCGAGTTCCGCCGCGATGGCGTCGGCTCGGCCCACCAGCGTCACGGCGACGCCGGAGAACCGGGCCGCGGCGAGCGCGCCGTCGACGATACGCGAGGGCGCAACATCGCCCCCCATCGCATCGACGGCGATCCGCGCGGACCGGCCCGACGACAGCCTCACCGCCAGCCCCGTTCAGGGCCGGCGAGGCGCGCGCTCAGCGCTCTACTCCTCGTCGACGGCGCGGACCTGCCGCTCGTTGTAGAAACCGCAGTACGCGCACACGCGGTGCGGCGCCTTCGGTTCTCCGCACTGCGGGCAGGCGCCCGCCGTGGTCTGCGGCAGCGCGTCGTGGGTGCGGCGCTTGCGGCCGCGGGTCTTGGAGTGTCGGCGTTTGGGATTAGGCATCGTCGTTCGTCCGGGCAGAGGCGAGCGTCTGCAGCACGGCCAGACGTGGGTCCGTCCACGTCGGCGCGCACTGGCAGCGCTCGGTGTTGAGGTTGATCCCGCACGTGGAGCAGAGCCCCTGACAGTCGGGAGTGCAGAGCGGCTTCATGGGAATCGCGAGGTAGCACTGCTCGCGCACCACCTGTGCGAGGTCGATGGCGTCGTCGGCATAGAACGACGTCGTCGGATCGCTCTCGGGGTCTTCGTCCTTGTTGCCGGCGAGCGCCTGCGGCAGGAAGCGCAGCTCGAAGGTGCCGGCCACGGGCATGCGGTACGGCTCGGCGCACCGGCTGCAGGCGAGTTCGACCTCCGTGGTCACCCGCCCCTCGAGCCGGTAGCGCGCCTCGTCCTTGTGGAGCGTGCCCACGAGATGCGCCGGCGCGACGATGCGGAACTCGTCGTCGGGGGCGAACGTCTCGGGCGCCATGGTGCGGTCCACGGGCGTCTCGGGCTGGCGGATGGTGGTCAGGTCGAGCAACATGATGTGTTCAGGCCCGGAACCGCGTTCCAGCAGACGAGCCGACCAGCCAGTATATCACGCGGTTTCCCAGCTCCCCGCCGCCGGGACCGGGGCGGGACACGTGAGCCCGGTGGCACCGGACGCCGGCTCACCGGCCGGCCGGCGAGCGCTCCGACACGGGCCAGGGCCCCACCCACGGCTTCGGAATGACGAGCTGCTCGAAGAGCCCCACCGCGTAGCGGTCGGTCATCCCGGCGATGAAGTCCTGCGTGGCCACGTCGAGGCCTTCCGCCTCGATGGTGCGGGTGTCGAGGAACGCCTCGGGCTGCTTCTGCACCCGTTCCCAGAGTCCGCCCAGGATGCCCTCCGCCTTGGCGAACTCGGCCATGGCGGCGGCATTTTCGTACACTTCCGTGAAGAGGAAATCGCGCAGTGCCAGGGTGGCCTCGAGCATCTCGCCGCTCATGCGGATCTCGTCCGTGCCGCCGTCGAGCGTCTCGCGCACGACGTCCGACACCATCCGTCCGATACGTTCCGACGCCGAGCCGCCGAGCACCGTCCGGGCCGTGGCCGGCAGCGCCCGTTCGTCGAGCAGGCCGGCGCGAATCGCGTCGTCCACGTCGTGGTTCACGTAGGCGACGATGTCGGCGACGCGGGCCACCTGCCCTTCCATCGTCGAGGCGCGGTGTTCGGGCGGCGCCCCCACCGGCAGGCCGTGTTTGCCCTTCGAGTGCCGCGCGATGCCGTCGCGCACTTCCCACGTGAGGTTCAGGCCCTGGCGATCGTGCTCGAGCACGTCCACGATGCGCAGGCTCTGCTCGTAGTGGTTGAAGCCCGACGGGCTGAGCGTCTTGAGCACGCGTTCTCCGGCATGGCCGAACGGCGTGTGGCCGAGGTCGTGCCCGAGCGCGATCGCCTCGGTGAGTTCTTCGTGCAGGCGCAGCACCTTGGCGATCGTGCGCGCGATCTGCGACACCTCGAGCGTGTGCGTGAGCCGCGTGCGGTAATGATCGCCGGCCGGCGAGAAGAAGACCTGCGTCTTGTGCTTCAGGCGGCGGAAGGCCTTGGTGTGGATGATGCGATCGCGGTCGCGCTGAAAGGCGGGGCGAATCGGATCTTCGGGCTCCGGACGCATCCGGCCCTTCGTCGCCGCAGCGCGCGCGGCCTGCGGCGCCAGCGACTCGAGTTCCCGGGCTTCGAGCTGTTCACGGATGGTCATGCGACGCCCTTTGCAGCCTGCGACATCCCGTCATGGTAACAGGGCCGCGCGGCTCAGCGCAGATCGCCGAGGAAACTGACGCCGTGCGCGATCGGCCCCACCCCGAACCAGGCGGCGAGCGTCTGCCCGACATCGGCGAACGACGCGCGCACGCCGAGTGGCCCGGGCGCGGTCATCCAGCGCGCCGTGGCGAGCAACGGCACGTATTCCCGTGAGTGATCGGTGCTCGGCGTCGTCGGGTCGTTGCCGTGATCGGCGGTCACGAGCAGCAGATCGCCGGGGTCGAGCGCCGCGAGAATCTCCGGCAGCCGGCGGTCGAAACGCTCGAGGTTGGCGGCGTAGCCGGCCACGTCGTTGCGGTGGCCGTACTTGGCGTCGAAGTCCACGAGGTTCACGAACACGAACCCCCGCGTGTCGCCGCGCAGGCAGTCGAGCAGCGCGTCCACGCCCTCATCGTCGCTCGCCGTCGGCACGGCGCGGGTCACCCCGCGGCCGGCGAAGAGGTCGCTCACCTTCCCCACCGCCGTCACGGGCACGCCGCGCGCGGTCAGGCGATCGAGCAGCGTCTCGGCAGTGGGCGGCATCGCGTAGTCGTGGCGGTTGGCCGTGCGCGTCCAGGCGCCGGTCGTGCCGACGAATGGGCGCGCGATCACGCGCCCGAGACCCCGCCCGACGACGGCCAGTTCGTACGCGACGTGACACCACTCGTAGAGCTGCGCGATTGGCACGATCGCTTCGTGGGCCGCGATCTGGAACACGCTGTCGGCCGACGTGTAGACGATCGGCCGTCCCGTCGCCACGTGCTCGTCGCCGAGAGCGTCGATGATCGCCGTGCCCGAGGCCACGCAGTTGCCGAGCACCTGGCGGCCGATGCGGGCCTCGAAGGCGCTGATGAGGTCCGCGGGGAATCCGTGCGGGAAGGTCGGGAACGGCTCGTCGAGCACGACGCCCATGAGTTCCCAGTGGCCGGTGACGGAGTCTTTGCCCGCCGACCGCTCGGCCATGCGCCCCCAGGCGGCGCCTGGAGCGGCCGGCGCGGGCACGCCGGGCATCACCGCCGCGGCCCCGAGCCCGAGACGCGCGAGCGTCGGAATCGTGAGCGGCACCTGCCGGGCGATGTTGCCGAGCGTGTCGCTGCCCGTGTCTCCGTAAGCGGCGGCATCCGGCAGCTCGCCGGCGCCCACGCTGTCGAGCACGACGAGAATCGCGCGACGCGGCATCCGCGGGCCTGACCCGATCAGGGGTGGTGCGACGAGAAGTAGTTGGGCACGCTGCGCGGCACGCGCAGGGTGGCGATGGCGTGCTTGAAGACCAGCGAGTCGAGGCCGTCGCATTCGATGACGACCGCGAAGCGATCGAAGTTCTTGATCCGGCATTCGAACTGCCGGCCATCGAGGAGGTGCACCGTGACCGCGAGTTTCTCGCGACGGGCGTAGTTGAGGAAGACGTCCTGGATGTTGGGTGCGCTCGATTTTCCGTCAGCCATTGCTCACGTCGCTCCCGTCGTCGTGCAAACCCCGCGAACCCAGATGCTCGAAGACGCGCGCCTGGACCTGCGCCGCTTCTCCGGGTCCGTCAAACCACCTAAGAGTAGGCTCTTTGCGGAACCAGATCAACTGCCGGCGCGCGTAGCGGCGGTTCTCCTGCACGATGAGTGCACGCGTCGCGTCCCGATCACGCACACCGTCGAGCTCGTCGAGCATCTGCCGGTAGACGAGGCCGCCGAACGGCCGCGCCTGCCGCGGCACGCCGCGCGCGAGCAGCCCGCGCACCTCGGCCTCGAGTCCGGCCGCGAACTGCTCGTCGACGCGCCGCGCCAGTCGCGGCTCGAGCGCCTCGAGCGACAGGCGCAGGCCGATCGCGACCACCTCGAACTCCGGCAGCGGCGACACCGTGTCAGCGAAGTGCGCCGTCAGCGGCCGGCCGGTGAGCAGCAGCACTTCGATCGCGCGAATCATGCGCTTGCGATCGGCGCTGGCGATTCGCGCGGCCGACACCGGATCACGGCGTCCGAGCAGGCGGTGCAGCCACTGGTTGCCACGGCGTTCGGCCACCCGCTCGAGGCGCGCGCGCAGCGTCGCGTCGGCCGGCGGCCCCGGAAACAAGCCCCGCGTGAGCGCGCGGAAGTAGAGGCCCGTGCCGCCCACCACGATCGGCAGCCGCCCGCGGGCGTGGATGTCGCGAATGACCGCGGCGGCATCGTGCGCGAAGCGTGCGGCCGTGTACTCGTCGGTGGGATCGACGATATCGATGAGATGGTGCGGAATGCCCTGCTGCTGCGCCGGCGGCACCTTGTCGGTGCCGATGTCGAAACCGCGGTAGACCGCCGTCGAGTCGCAGTTCACGATCTCGCCGCCGTAGCGACGGGCGATGGCCAGCCCGAGCGACGACTTCCCCGTCGCCGTCGGCCCCAGCACGGCGACGAACCGCGGCGTCACCACGTGAGACGGCAGGCCAGCGGGCCGAACACGACCGCGGCCAGCGCCGTGACCACCACCACGAGCCCGGTCTGCTGCGCGCGCGAGGTCATTGCGGCGCCGGCGACTCGTTGAAGAAGAAGGTCACGGTGAAGAAGGCCTTGTCGTCCGGATATTCGGGCGGGAGCGGCGTCGTGGGGTTCGACATCATCAGGGCGTTCGCCGCCGACCGATTGAAGGAATCGATCTCCGACGGACGCACGATCGTGACGTCGGTAATCGAGCCGTCCCTGTGCACGTTGAACTGGATGACGACCCGGCCGCGCATCGCCAGCGCCGAGTTGGGCACGATCCAGTTGCGCTTCACCTGGGCGATGAAGCGGCGGATCCACGGCCCGAACTCGACGCCCTTGGTGTCGAACTGGATGGCCGGGCCGAACTCGTTCACGCCGCCGTTGGGGTTGTTGTACGACTCGCGCTGCACGTACTTCTGCAGGTCGCGCAGGGCCTCGCCGAGCTGCCCGCCGGGCGCCCGCTGGGGCGGCCGCGGATCGGCCTCGGCCTGGCGCGGTGCCGGCTGCGCGGTGTCAGACGGCGGCAGCGGCGCGGCGTTCTCGGCGGTGCGCTCGGGCGCCGGCGGCGCCGGTTCGGGCTCGGGCCCCTTGCCGCGGGCGCGTTCGTCGGGGGCCGCTTCGACGCGTTCGGACGAGTTGCCGCGCGCGAACGGCAGGGCGTTTTCGGGCCGCTCGATGGCCGCGGGCGCCGAGGCCTGCCGGTCCAGATCGGAGAGATCCGCCTTGGGGGGCGGCGCGGGCGCCGGCACGTCGCGCAGCGGCTCGACCACGACGAACCGGGGCGACTCCTCGTTGCGCGCCTGCTGGCGCTGCCGCTCCTCTTCGCGGGCCTGGAGTTCTTCGGGGGTGGGCTGGAAGAAGGCGAGCTTCGGCGCGAACAACAGCGCGAGCACGATGCCCACATGCACCACGACCGACAGCACGACCCCTTCCCGCCGGGAAATCGCACTGCCGACCGCTTCGACTTGCTCGTAGCGATCGTCGAAGTCGAAGTACATGAAGCAGTTGACTCGATTATACCCGTCGCGCGCCGGGGCCCGGGGCGGGCCGGGCGCTCCGGGTCATCCCTTGCGGGCCGTGTAGAGATAGACGACGCCGAGCGTCAATGGTCTGGACTGCGCCTGGGAAAACCCCGCCTCGGTCAGCAGCCGCGCGAAGTCATCCCCCCAGGGAAACGCGCCCACCGACTGCGGCAGATACGAATAGGCGCCGCCGTGTTTCGAGACCATCCGGCCGATCTTCGGCAGCACGCCGAGGAAATACCACTGGTAGAGCTGACGCAGACCCGGCGCCTGCGGCAGGCCGAACTCGAGGATGGCGAGACGGCCGCCCGGCTTGAGCACGCGGTGCAGTTCGCGGAGCGCCACGGCCGTGGCCTGCACGTTGCGGATGCCGAAGGCGATCGTGACGCAGTCGACCGACTGATCGGTCACCGGCAGCGTCATCGCATCGCCGCGCACGAGCTGTACCGTGCCGGGCAGGCCGGCGGCGCGGATCTTCTCCTGCCCCTTGGCGAGCATCGCGCCGGCGAAGTCCACGCCCACGACACGCGGGCTGCCGGGGCTCGCAAGCGCCGCGCCGATCGACACATCGGCCGTGCCGGCGCAGACATCGAGGACCCGTTCCTGGCCGGTGAGGGCCAGCGACGCGATCGCCTGCTTCCGCCACTGGCGGTCGAGCCCGGCCGAGAGCACCATGTTCAGCAGGTCGTACTTGCCGGCGATGGCGTCGAACATCCCGGCGATGCGCGAGGGCGCCTTGTCGAGCGGCAGGGGCTCGGCGCCCATGCCGCCGCGCTCAGCCGACATAAAGCGCCACCGCGGTCGTCGTCATGTAGAGAATCCCCACATACCCGTTCAGATTGAAGGCTTCGGCGGCGCGCGACAGGTCGTCGGGCGCGACCATCGACTGTTCGTAGGCGAGCAGCAGCGCGACCACCGCGACGCCGCCCAGATAGACCGGGCCGAGCGGCGCGACGAGCGCGAGTGAGGCCATGGCGGCGATGGTGGCCGCGTGCAGCAGACGCGACAGGCGCAGCGCCCCGGCGATCCCGAACTTCACCGGAATCGACTTCAGGCCGTGCGCGCGGTCGAACGCTTCGTCCTGGCAGGCGTAGATGATGTCGAACCCGGCGACCCACAAGGCGATCGCGAGGCCGAGCAGCCACGGCGTCCACGCCAGGCCGCCCCCGGCGGCGAGCCACCCGCCGACCGGCGCCACCGCCATGGCGAGGCCGAGGAACGCCTGCGTGTAGTAGGTGAAGCGTTTCGCCAGCGAATACCAGCCGACGATGGCGAGCGCGAGCGGCGACAGCCAGCCGCAGAGGGCGCTGATCTGGAAGGCGCTGGCCACGAAGGCCGCGGCCGCCACGATCACGAAGGCCCACGCTTCGGTGGCCGACATGGCGCCGCGCGGCAGCTCGCGATTCGCGGTGCGCGGGTTCTTCGCGTCGAAACGGGCGTCCACGATGCGGTTGAATCCCATCGCGGCGCTGCGCGCCGCCACCATACAGACGAGGATCCAGCCGAACTGCCGCCACGACGGCGCCGATTCGCGCGAGGCCAGCAGCGCCCCGGTGAACGCAAACGGCAGCGCGAACACCGTGTGGCTGACGCGCACGAACGAGAGATAGGTCGAGACGGACGCCATCAGGGACGGCCTCCATGGTAACCGGCCATCTCCAGGACGCGCACCGCGGCGGGGGCGATTCCGCCAAGCAGCGCCGCTTCCGGATCGGCCACGCCGGCCGGCAGCGTCACGGCGATGAGCGCGGCGCGTTTCCCCGGCGCGATCGTGCCAAGCTCCGCGTCGAGCCCCAGCGCCTCCGCGCCGCCGAGCGTCGCGGCTGCCAGCAGACGGCGCGCCGGTGCGTCCGGCGCGAGGTCGCGCATCGCCTGGAGCTCGGCGAAGAGATTCAGGTCGGGCGCGCTGGCGAGACTGTCGGTGCCCACGGCGAGGCGCACGCCGGACGCCAGGAAACGCGCGAGCGGCGGCGCGCCGACGCCCACCCAGACATTGCTGCGCGGGCAGGTGACGAGCGTCGCATCCGTCGCGGCCAGACGCGCGAGTTCGGCGTCGGTGAGTTGCACGCCGTGCACCACGAGCGTGCCGGCGGCGATGACGCCGAGGTCGCAGAGGTAGTCGGCCGGGCCGCGGCCCGGCGCCTGCCACTCGTCCCGCCACACGCCAAGCGCGGCGAGGCGTTCGCGCCACGGCCCCTGACCGCTCCGCAGCAGTTCCACTTCGGCCGGCGACTCGCCCACGTGCACGCTGGTCAGCGGCCGCGGCGCGGCCCGCACCACGTCACGAATCGCCGTGAAGAGCGCCTCGGAGACCGAAAACGGCGCGTGCGGCGCCGGCACGATGCGCACCTGGCGCGACTCGAGCGGCGCATGGCGCGCCACCGCGCGCGCGACCACCGGCGCGCCGTCGGTCACGCCGAAGCCCATGAGCTCGTGGAAGACGACGGCCGGCATGCCGGCATCCGCGAGCACGGCGGGCGTCACGAGCGCATTGGCGATGTCGCCAACCGCGACCGTGCCGCTGGCGCGCATCTCGGCCACGGCGTCGGCCACGGGCGTCATCACCGCCGGATCGTCGGATCGTTCGAACGACGTGCGCAGCGCCATGAGCTGGCCCACCCAGGCGAGGAAATCGCCGCTCGGGGGCACCTGGCCGCGCAGCCACGAGAGCTCGAGATGCGTGTGGGCGTTGACGAGCCCGGGCAGGATCACCGCGGCGCCGAGGTCCTCGACCTCCGCCGCAGCAGGCGCGTCGTGCCCGGCACCGACCGCGGCGATGCGGCCATCGACGACGTGCACCCAGCCGTCGCGGAGCGGCGGCTGGTCGATCGGGCAGACCCAGGCCGCGCGCAGCAGGCGCCCTGACGGGCCGGCGGTCACCGGCGCGCTCACGCCACCGGCGACGGCGGCGCCTGGCCGCGCTGCCGCTTGCCGGCGGCGCTCTTCGCCTCGTAGTTCACGAGCTCGGCGGGCACCGACTGATCGCCTTCCTGCCGCGCCGTGGCGAGCGCCAGCACGCGGGGCACCTCGCGCTGGCGGAACACCGGCGTGCCGAGGTGTTCGTAGTGCATGGTGCGTCGCGACGCGGTGAAGCCGGCGTTCTCGATGTTCCGCACGACCTCGTATTCGTCCATGCAGTATTCGGCGCCGGCCGCGCGCACGACGTTCTCTTCGATCATCACGCTGCCCATGTCGTTGGCGCCGAAGGCCAGGCTGAGCTGCCCGACCTTGCCGCCCTGCGTCACCCACGACGCCTGCAGGTTGTCGAAGTTGTCGAGCACGAGCCGGGCGATGGCGAGCGTGCGCAGGTAATCGACGCCGGTCGCCTCTTCCCCGCCGCGTTCGGTGTGTTCCGGCTGATAGCTCCACGTGATGAAGGCCGTGAAGCCGCCCGTCTCGTCCTGCAGCGCGCGCAGGCGCAGCATGTGCTCGAGGCGTTCCTCGTCGGTTTCGACCGTGCCGTACATCATCGTGGCGGTCGTGCGCAGCCCGGCCTTGTGCACTTCGCGCATCACGTCGAGCCACTCGTCGGCCGTGGCCTTCGAGTAACAGTTGAGCAGCTTGCGGACGCGGTCCACGAGGATCTCGGCGCCGCCGCCGGGCACGCTGTCGAGGCCCACGGCCACGAGGCGCGTCACGACCTCCGGCACCGGCAGCTTCGACGTCTTCGCGATGTGGAGGATCTCGGGCGGCGAGAGCGCGTGCAGCTTGAAGTCTGGATACTTCGCCTTGATGCCGCGGAAAAGGTCTTCATACCAGGCCAGCGGCAGATCGGGATTGTGGCCGCCCTGCAGCAGCAGCTGGTTGCCGCCGAGCGCCATCGTCTCGTCGATCTTGCGGTGGATCTCGTCGAAGCCGAGCACGTAGCCCTCGGCGTGCCCGACCGTGCGGTAGAACGCGCAGAAGTTGCAGCGCGCCACGCAGACGTTCGTGTAGTTCACGTTGCGGTCGATGATGTAGGTGACGACACCGTGCGGATGTTTGCGCCGGCGCACGGCGTCTGCCATGCGGCCGAGCCACATCGTCGGCGCCTCGCGGTAGAGCCAGAGGGCTTCGTCGGCGGTGAGCCGGCCGCCGTCGAGAATGCGGGCGCCGAGGGCATCGAGGCTGAATGTCATCAGTAGAACCGCAGCGGCAGCGCGCGTGAGGTGTGTCCCACCTCGGCGGCCAGCGCGTGAAACCGTTCGAGACCCGCCTGCTCCCGCGGCCCGAAGGTGTACCGCAGATTATGACGTAGATACGAGGCGAAGGTGCCCGCGCGCACCGGATCGCCCCCGGCCGCGTCGAGGGCCAGGGCGTCCACGGCCTCGACGCCACGATCGCGCGCCGCCGCCAGGGCGGCGACGTGTCGCGCCGTGAGCGCGCCGGGCCGGCCCGCCCACGCGGCGTAGACGAACGGCAGGCCGGTCAGCTCCTGCCACGCGAGCCCCAGATCGATCTTCTCGATGCCCCGCGGCAGCGGATCGATGGCCAGCGCCGGGTCGCCGATGATGAGGGCGGCATCCGCCGTCGCGAGCATGTCGTCGAGCGATGGCAGCGCCGGCACGAACTCCGGCGCCATCCGCCACCGCTTCGCGCAGAGGATGCGTGTCAGCGCGGCCGACGTGCGTGAACTCGTGTCGAGCGCCAGGCGCCGCACCTGCCCCATCGGCACCCTCGTGAAGATGGCGACCGACAGGATCGGCCCGTCGGAGCCGATCGCCACGCCGGGCACGAGGCGGTAGTCGCCGCGCAGGTACTCGAACGACGGGATGAGGCCGAGATCGACCTCGCCGGCGTGCAGGCGCTCCGCGCAGACGGATGGCAGGTCGAACTCGATGTCGAAGAGCGCCGGCTCCGCCTCGAGACCGTGCACGAGCGGCCGGGCGTTCAGGAACGAGACCGCGCTGACGCGAACCGGCGCGCTCATCCCGCGAGGGACGCGAAGCGGCCGTCGCGTTCCACCGGTGTCAGGCCGGCGGCCGTGATGTTGCGGCGAATCTCTTCGAGCGGCGCCCGGCGCGTGCCGCGCGACGTGTCGTCGTCGGCGGCCACGAGGTCGAGGTCGTCGGCGCCCACGGTGAGGGCCACCTGCGCCAGCTTCGGCCCGTGGCGGCGCCAGTCCACCTGCACCCGCGGCACCGCGTCGAAGGCCAGACGCGCGAGCGCCACCTGGCGCACGTCGTCGAAGCCGGTGGTGGGTGTCGTGGGATCGGCCGCGTCGGCGAGCGGCGCCACGGCCTCGATGCCGCCCACGGCGTCGACGAGCGCCCGCGCCTCGAGAATCCAGCCGGCCCGATCGCTCGGGCAGGCGATCGCGCCGATGACGCGCACGCCGAGGCCGGCATCGCGCGCCGTCTGCACGGCGGCGGCCGCGTCGGCTCCGGGTTCGACGAGCGCAATCTCATCCAGGCCGGCGGATTTCAGCTCGGCGAGCAGCGGCGCACCGCCGAGGCGTAACACGTCGGCGAGCACGAAGCCGCGCAGCGGCAGACCGTCGGCAATCGCCTTGGCGCGCTGCACCGCGTCCACGGCCGCGACCGGCGAGGCCGGCTGGCCGGCGAGCCGCACTTCACGCGCCCCGGCCGGCGGCGCCGTCCACGTCGCAAGCAGCGCCAGGTCGAGCACATGCACGCGGACGAACGAGGTGGCAGCGCCGTGCCGCGCCCGCCGCGCGTCGTCGGCCAGCGCGCCCACCGCGAGGATGTCAGTGACAGCGGCCAGCTCCCGCACATCAGCCGCCTCCAGGCGGCGGCCGGCGCGGGCGGCCTCGATCACCGCGGGACGAATCGACGAAATCGCGTCAACGGACATGTTCCATGCGCTCCACAATTTCGGCCGCGAGCGCGAGCGCCGCGCGGCCCTGGTCGCCGGTGACTGCCGGGGCGCGCCGGTCGCGCACGGCCATCACGAAATCTTCGAGCTCACGCTTGAGCGGCTCGTCACGCGGCACGTCGAGCTTGCCGCCGGTAATCGCCGGCGTGCCGCCGGGCCCGGGCCCGAGCGTCCAGTATTCGACTTCCTGCGCCGCGTAGTCGATCGACAGGTAACTCTGCGGCTGGAAGAACCGAATCTTGCGCACGCGGTCGCGGCTGATGCGGCTGGCGGTGAGGTTGGCGATGCAGCCGCCCGCAAACCGCAGGCGCACGTTGGCGATGTCGATGCGCGGCGTCAGCACCGGCACGCCCACCGCCTCGACGCTCACGACCGGCTCGCCCACGATCGAAAGCAGCAGGTCGAGATCGTGAATCATCAGGTCGAACACCACGTCGATGTCGAGGCTGCGTTCGGGGAAGGTGCCGAGGCGATGCGCCTCGATGAAGCGCGGCTGCGTGAGGTGCGCGCGCGCCGCGGTGACCGCCGGATTGAAGCGTTCCGTGTGGCCCACTGCAAGGTGCACCTGCCGCGCCGCCGCGGCGGCAATGAGCGTGTCGGCTTCCGCGACCGATCGCGCGAGCGGCTTCTCCACCAGCACGTGCGCCCCGCGCTCGATGAGGCCGAGCGCCACGCTTACGTGGGCTTCGGTCGGCACGGCCACTGTGACGGCGTCGAGATCGGACGGCAGGTCCTGCCAGCCCGTCACAGCCGTCGTGTGGTGCGCGGCGGCAATCTCGGCGGCCCGCGCCGCGTCGGTATCGGCCACGGCCACCAGTTCCACGCCGGGCATCGCGGCAAGCAGCCGGGCGTGATGCCGTCCCAGATGCCCGACACCCACCACGGCCACGCGCAGGCGCGTTCCGGCCATCACGTACGCTCCCCGGCGGGCAGGGCCCGCCCCACAACCGAGATCCCCGCGGCATCCGCCGCGGCAATCATCGCCGCCTTGTCGAACATCAGCGCCTTGCCGGCATCGAGCGACAACACGCGCGCGCCGGCCCGCGCCATCGCCTGAACCGTCGGCACGCCGACGATCGGCACGTCGAACCGCATGTCCTGACGCGGCTTGGCCACTTTCACCAGCACCACGCCGGGCCCGGCCAGTTCGCCGGCCCGGGCAATCACGGCATCGGTGCCTTCCATCGCTTCCACGGCCACGACGGCACTGTCCTTCACCGCGATCGTCTGGCCGATGTCGAGGCCCGCGATGGTGTCGGCCATGCGGTAGCCGAAGGCGAGCGACGCCGTCTCGGCCGCGGTGGGCTGACGGGCCGACATGACGCCGGCCTCGGCGAGCAGCGGCGTGAGCAGCGCCGTGGAATCGATGAGCTCGATGCCGCGATCGCGCATCACGTCGGCGACGGCGCCGATGAGCGCGTCGGTGTTGCGCGACGTGAGCTTCGTGAGCAGGCTCATGAACGTGAGATCCGGCATCACGCCGAAGATCTTGGTGTGCTTGACCTGCCCGGCCATGACGGCGTGGGTCACGCCGGCCTGCTGGAGGATCTGGAGGCAGGTGCCGAGGTGCCCGAGCGACACCCGGTGGATCGGCACCGGCGTCGGCGAGGCGGCCGCCGCTTCGAGATCGGCGTCGGCCTCTTCTTTCACCGCGATGATCGTGATGTCGTGGCCGAGGCTCCGCGCGGCCTCCAGCACCAGGAACGGGAAGCGGCCATTGCCCGCGAGCAGCCCGAGCTTCACGGTGCGGCTATTCCCCGGCGTCGTCGGCGCGCTTGTTGGGCCGGCGCAGCGTGACGCCGCGGCTGGACGAGCGGATGAAGTCCACGAGGTAGGCGACGTCGGCGCAGGCCAGCTCCGGCGCCGCGTCGATCGTCTGCAGCGCCTTCGAGGGCGTGAGCCGCGACGTGAGCAGGTAGCGGTAGGCGCGCTTGAGCTTGCTGACCACCTCGGGCGTGAAGCCGCGGCGCACGAGGCCGATCGTGTTCAGGCCGTAGACGCGGGCGCGGTTGCCCACGGTTTTCGCGAACGGCAGCGCGTCGAGCGTCACGACCGAGTAGCCGCCGATGAACGCGTAGCGTCCGACGCGGCAGAACTGGTGCACGCCGGAGTAGGCGCTGATCTGCGCGAAGTCTTCCACCACGACGTGACCGCCGAGCGTCGCGCCGGGCCCGAAGATCGTGTCGCTGCCGACGTGGCAGTCGTGCGCCACGTGCGCGTAGGCCATGAACAGATTGCGATCGCCGATCCGCGTTTCCCCGCCCCCGCCCACGGTGCCGCGGTGGATGGTGACCGACTCGCGGAACACGTTGGAATGGCCGACGACGAGGCGGGTGCGTTCGCCGCGGTACTTCAGGTCCTGCGGCGGCAGCCCGATCGAGGCAAACGGGAAGATGCGGGTATGGTCGCCGACGGTGGTATCGCCCTCGACGACGGCTGAGGCGCCAATCTGCACGTCGCGGCCGATGACCACGTACGGGCCGATGACGGCGCCGGGCCCGATGACCGAGCCGTCGCCGATGACCGCCGTCGGGTGCACGATCGCGGTCGCGTGGATCCGCGGCGCGGCCTCGGTGATCGCCAGCACGAGCTGCGCTTCGATGACGACGGCGCCATCGACGTGGGCCGTGGCCTGCACCCGGGCGATCGGGCCGCGGCGGCGCACCAGCCGCACGTCCACCTCGAGGCGGTCGCCCGGCACGACGTGACGCCGGAACTTGGCGTCGTCCACGCCGCGCAGCCGCACCGTGGCGGCTTCGGAGGCGCCGGCGTCGCCGAGCAGCATGAGCGTCGAGGCCTGCGTGAGCGCCTCGAGCATCAGCACGCCCGGCATGAGCGGGGCGCCGGGGAAGTGACCCTGGAAATAGGCTTCGCTGGCGCTGACGGCCTTGGCGCCGGTGAGGCGGCCGCCGCCGTCCACGAGGGACGCCACGTCGACGAGCGACACGGGGCACCGCTGCGACTGGCGCTCGAGGAGGGAAGGAATGTGCACGGGGTGCGGGGGACGAAAGCGGCACAGCCCCGAAGGGCTGCGCCTGGGAGAGCCGGGGCCTACTGCCCCTGCGGCTTGGCGGCGGCCGGAGCGGCCGGCTTCGCCATGTCGAACTTCTTCACCACGTCGTTCGTGATGTCGAGCGACGCGTCGGCCCACACGAGGCCGGAATCCGGACCGTTGAAGATGTAGTGCAGGCCCTTCTCCTTGCCCACCGCCTCGATGATCGGCGCGATGCGGCGCTGGAATTCCTCCTGCAGCTGCTGCTGGAGTTCCTGCACTTCGGCCTGGGCGTCCTGCGTGGCGCGCTGAATATCGACATTGGCGCGTTCGACCTGCTTGGTGAGGTCGGCGCGGGCCGCTTCACTCATCACGGCGCCGCTCTTGTCGAGCTTCTCCTGCAGGCCCTGGGCGGCCTTCTGCCGCTCGTTGAGCTCGGCGACCTTCTTCTGCTGGAGCGCCTGCACGCGGGCGCTGGCCTGCTTGCCTTCAGCCGATTCGGCGACGACACGCTGCAGCACCACGAAGGCGATCTTGGCGCCCTCGGGGAACGGCAGGACCGGCGCGGCGGGCGCGGGAGGCGGGGCCGGGGCCTGAGCGGCGGGGGCCGCGGGCTTCGCCGTCGCCGGCGCCGGGGCCTGGGCGAACGAAGCGGTTCCGGTCACGATCACGAGGCCAAGGGCCACAACCATACGTCTCATTGCTGACATCCTTTTCGGCAATACCGACAACCTTCGCATTTTACTCTACTATGCCGCGCCGGGTAAGATCGGCGGGTCGCCCTGTCTTGAGGACTGAAATGCGCCGAGTCACGCTCGCCTGCACGCTACTGCTTCCACTCGTTACCGCCGGTTGCGGTGGCGACATCCAGAACATCATCGGGCCCACGCCCGAACCCGTGATCGTCACTGAGACGTTCACAGGGACGCTGACGCGCAACGGCGCGACGTCGCATTCCTTTCCCATCAACTTCTCGTCCGGCGGAGACGTCACGGCGGTGCTCAAGACCGTGACGCCCGACGACACGACCGTGGTGGGCTTCAGCCTCGGCACCTACAACGGCACGGCGTGCCAGTCGGTCCTCTCGAACGACCGCGCGACCGTGCTGGCGTCGCTGCTCGGCCGCGCCACGTCCGCCGGCACGCTCTGCGTGCGCATCTACGACGTGGGCACGCTGGTAGAGCCCCAGGACTACGAGATCGAAGTCACCCATCCCTGAGACGCGCGGCCGGGTGTTGCGGTCGGGCCTCAGAACGTCGAGCCGACCGCGAACCGGAACTGGAACTTCTGCGCGGGCGTGAGGTTGTTCCTGAGCACGCCGCCCCGCTGCGGGTTGTAAGCGAAGATCAGCCGGAACGGCACGTTCAGCACCGGCATGAAGAACCGGATCTCGGCGCCCGTCGAGGTCTTGAACGCGCTCTGTCGCCCGATGGCGCGCGTCGTGGCCGCCGGCGCGTTCGGGTCGATGAAGCCGGTGAACGCCAGCGGATCGACCAGCAGCGGCTGCGGCGGCGGTACCACTTCCAGGATGTCTTCCTTCATGCCGAAGCTCTCGCCGATGTCGCGCACCTGACCGGCGTCGTAGAAGAGCACGAGCCGCACCGGCCCGGCGATCTGGATCAGATACTCCGCGTTGAACAGCACGCTCTTGTTGCCGCCGAGCACGATGCCGGAGTTGATGTCGCGCGGGCCGACGCTGCGGATGTCGTAGCCGCGGATGCTGTATTCGCCGCCCTGAATCAGCTTCTCGAAGATCGGCAGACAGTCGCCCTTCCGGGTCGTCGACTGAGGGCAGTTTCGCACGGTATCGCCGTAGGGCCGGATGTACTGGATCTGCGCGCGTGAGCCGACCGACATGCGCGGCGTCAGGCGCCAGAACCCGACGCCTTCGATCGTGGGCTTGACGAAGAACGTGTCGCCGCCCGGCCCCGCGTATTCGAGCGACGCCGTGAGGCGGCGGCCGGTGCTCGGGAAGATGGGATTGTCGACGGTGTTGAACGAGAAGCTCGGCACGATCTTGCTGATCGTGCGTGTGCCGCCCTGGCCGATGAGCAGTGAGTCTGCCAAAAACGGGTTCTGCGCCAGCAGGGCCGGGTTCGTGTAAGCCGTATTCAGGTCGAGCACCTTGACCTGCTCGAAGCTGTAGTTCACGAACACGCGCGAGAAGTCGGCCACCGGGAAGCCCATCGTGACGTTGCCGCCGGTCGAGGCCTGGGTGAACTGCCCGATGTAGTTGAGCGAGCGCTTGTAGACATCCACGCCGCCGGTGATGTTCCGGTCGAACAGGAACGGCTCCGTGAACGCCACCTGGTAGTTCTGGGCGCGCGAGCCGCCCTGCAGCGACACCGTAAGGCTTTCGCCGCGGCCGAGGAAGTTGGCCGTCTGGAACGAGAGCTGGCCGAAGAACCCTTCGAACTGCGAGACACCGGCGCCGAACGTGAGCTGGTTGCGGTTCTGCTCTTCGAGCTTGAGCGTGACGTCGACCTTGTTCTTGGCGTTCGGCGTCTTCTTGACGTCGATGCCCTGGCCGCCTTCTTCCAGGTTCTTGAAGTAGCCCACCTGGTTCAGGCGCCGCACCGAATACTTCAGCGCTTCGGTGTTGAAGACGCCGCCTTCGATGAGGCGCATCTCGCGGCGCACGACCGTGTCACGGGTGGTGGTGTTGCCGGTGAACGTGATGCGGTTGACGAAGTACTGCTCGCCTTCCTGCATCTGCATCGTGACGTCCACGGTCGGTTCGGCCGGGCCGTCGAGCGGGCCGGTGGCCGCCGCCTTCGGCTTCAGGTCGGGATACCCCGTGAACTCGAAATAGCCGCCGCCGCCGTAGACTTCCTGCGCTTTGCGCAGGCCGTCGCGGATGCGTTTCTCGCTGTAGAACTCGCCGGGCTGGATCTTGAAGAGGGGCCGCAGCCCTTCCGACTTCACCACCGTGTTACCAGCGAAGGTGAACTCACCCACCTTGTACCGCGGGCCTTCGGTGAGCGGCACGCGCACCTGGATCCAGCGGGTCTTGCCGTCGGGGCTGTCCTGCAGCGTCTTCAGCTCCGGCGTGCCGACGCGGGCCTCGATGTAGCCCTTGTTGCGGTAGTGGGCCACCACCAGGTCGGCGTCTTCTTCGAACTTGGCTTCCTTGAAGGTGCCGCCGCCGGTCAGCCAGGAGAACGCGCCGTGCTGCTTCGTCTCCTTCATCTTGCGGCGGAGCGTGCGGTCGCTCAGGGCCTCGTTGCCGTCGAAGTCGACTTCGCGGATGCGGACCTTCGGCCCTTCCTGCACGTCGAAGACGACCTTCACGAGCTTGGGGCCGCCGGGCAGGGCCTCGACCTTCGAGGTGATCTCGGCGAACTGGTAGCCCTTTTCGCTCATGAAGTCCTGGATGATGCTCTTCACGCGCCGCATGGCGCCTTCATCCAGGAAGGAATCGAGGCGCAGGGCCACGCCCAGCTCCTTCATCTTCTCGTCGATCTTGGTGCGCTCGACCTTGCTCGACCCCGTGTAGTCGACGATCTTCACGCGCGGCCGCTCTTCCATGTTGAAGATGACCCGCTTGCCGATGACGCCGTTGTCGTAGGGTTCGTCGAGCACCTCGATCCAGAGGTTGTCGAGGAAGCTCGTGCCCCAGAGGCGGCGGAAGTCGTCCCGGAGCTTCGCTTCGGCCTGCTCGTCGTAGGCCGGCCAAAAACCGTCGGACGCGCGCGGCGGCGGCGTCTGGATGTAATACAGATAGGTCTGCGGGTCGATGAGCGACTCGTTGACCGGATGGAACTTGAGCTCGATGAAGCGGATGACCGGGCCGGAGCCGGCGGCCGGCATCCGCACCGCCGGCTGGGCGGCCGGCGCGGCCGGAGCCGCCTGACGGGCCTCGGCGACGCCCGCCGACACCACGACGCAAATTCCGAGAAGAGTTAACAGCCTACGCATCGTGTTCACACCGGTCGACCGGGCGCCCCCGGGGCGCCTCCCCGGGGCCCCCGACGCGCGGCGTCGGCGCGTTGGGGTGGGTTCGGGGCACGCCGGCTGGTCGCCGGACGCCGAATCTGTCGATCCTACCGGATTCAGACGTCGCTGGAAAGCGGCTGGCCGGCTCCGACCGGTTCGACCGATTCGGACACCGTGCGGTAGGCCAGCACCCCGCCGTCCACGTAGACCTCGATTTCGCCGTCCCGTACCCGGCCGCGGATGAGTTCTTCGGCCAGCGGGTCTTCGACATACCGCTGGATGGCGCGGCGCAGCGGCCGGGCGCCGTACGAGCGGTCCTTGCAGGTGACATCGATCATCCAGTCGAGGGCCTCGGGCGTGAGTCGCACCTGCATCCGGCGGTCGGCCAGGTTGGTGTTCACCTGGGCCACGAGCAGCACCAGGATGCGCCGCAGGTCGTCGTCGGTCAGCGCGTCGAACACGATGAGCTCGTCGA
>CADEFD010000010.1:50202-56648 GCA_902826515.1 uncultured Acidobacteriota bacterium | reverse complement strand
CCGAGCAGGCCGCGGCTCACGGCGTCCACGCGGTCGTGCCGCTCGTCGGCGCGCGTGATCTCGACGGCGCCGTTGTCGTAGAACCACGGACCGAGGCCGAGGAAGCCGAGGGCCGGCAGGTGCCGCACGCGATCCGGGCCCTCGAAGAGATCGGCGGCGAGCTGCGCGGTGACGAAGCGGTCGTAGGGCAGGTCGTCGTTGAACGCGCGGATCACCCAGTCGCGATAGAGATGTGCGTTCGGATAGGGGTTGTAGCCGCGGCCCTCGGGGTCGAGGCTGCGGTAGTCGTCTTCGCCGTAGCGCGCGATGTCGAGCCACACGCGGCCCCAGGCTTCGCCGTAGCGCGGCGAGGCGAGCAGGCGATCGACCACGGTCTCGAACGCGGCGGGCGACGCATCGGCGAGGAACGCGTCCACCTCGTCGGGCGTGGGCGGCAGGCCCGTGAGGTCCAGCGTGACGCGGCGCAGCAGCGTGCGCTTGTCGGCGGCGGCGACCGGCGCGAGCCCCTCGCGTTCGAGCCGCGCCAGCACGAAGCGATCGATCGTGGTCTTCGGCCAGCTGGTGTTGGCCACCGCTGGCGGCGGCGCCGCTGCAAGCGGCGTGAAGGCCCAGTAGGCGCGATGTGCGGCGGTGACCGGCTTCTCGTGCGACGCAGCCGGCGCAGGCACGGCGGCGGTGGCGGCCGCCGGCCACGGCGCACCCGCGCGGACCCACGCCGTCAGCAGATCGATGTCGGCCTGCGGGAGCTTCGCGCGGCCTTTCGGCATCGCGGGATAGCCGGCGGCGTGCTGCAGCACCTTCAGGAACGTACTCTGGTCGGGCGCGGCCGTGTCGATGACGGCTCCGGTCTCGCTGCCCTTCATCAGCGCGTCGCGCGAGTCGAGGCGCAGGCCGCCCATTGCCGCCTCGGCGTGACACGCGAAACAACTGGCGGCGAGGAGCGGCCGGATGCGGGATTCGAAGACGTCCGCGTTCATCGCCGGCGCCGGCGTGGCGGCGGCCTGCGCGGGCGGCGCCTGGCGGGCGCCCACGGCGGCAGAGAGGCCCGTGGCCGCCAGGGTGAAAGCGGCGGCGACGGCGCGGCGACGGAGGGACGCAGGGGCGCGCATCGAGGCGTCCGTATTATGCACGCGCATCGTTCCGATGCACGGCGCGCGATTTCGCGCAGGAAGGCTTCCCCGGGCGGCACTACAATCCGTCGCGCATGCGTGCGTGTTGTCTCGTCGTGGCCGCGGTGATCACGCTCGATCTGGCGGCGTTCGCCCAGGAGCCCGCGGCGAAGCCTCCCCGCCCGCCTGATGAGCTGGCGCTGGCGCGAGCCAAGGCCGATGCCACGGTGGCCGCGCGGCTGTCTCCGGGCGCTGTCGTGAGCGAGGGCGCGCTGTGGTTCGGGACGCCGGCCGGCGTGTCTCGGGTGGACGGCACGAGCAATGCCCTCACCGCCGGACCAGGGCTCGACGGCACGCCCTGCGGCACACTCGCCGCCGGACTCGGCGCCGTGTGGGTGCCGCGGTGTGGCGCGGCGCTGTTGGCGCGCGTGGAGGCGAAGACGGCCGCCGTCACCACTGTGGCGCTGCCGCTCGCCGACGCGGCCGGCAGCGTGGCCACCGGCATCGGCTCGTTGTGGGTGGCGAGCGCGGCCTCCGGCGTCGTGAGCCGTGTCGATCCTGACACGCGTGAACCCGTGGCCGAGGTGCATGTCGCGGCGGCGCCGTCGAGCGTGGCGTTCGAGAACGCGGTGCTCTGGGTCACGAGCGCCACCGGGAACGTCGTGACGCGCGTCGATGCGCACACGAACACCGTAGTCGAGACGATCGCGGTGGGCCCGCGTCCGGGGCGGATCGCGATCGGCGAAGGCGCCGTGTGGGTCGTGAACCGCGGAGACCATTCGGTCACCCGCATCGACCCGGCCACCAACAAGGTCGTGGCGACGATCGCCGTCGGCCACGGCGTCGGCGAGGGAGACATCGCGGTGGGCGCGGGCTCGGTGTGGCTGAGTGCGCCCGGCACGCCGCTCATCCGCCTCGACCCCGCGACCAATCGCGCGGTGCAGCGTTTCACCGGCGAGGGCGGCGGCGCCGTGGCGGTGGCGTTCGGTTCCGTGTGGGTCGCGGCCGGCCCCGCTGTGACCTGGCGCCTCGACCCCGTCTTGCTCGCCGCCCTCCGCCATGAATAGTGGGGTCAGACCCCATTCTGGGCCCGGCCAGACTTTTCGATGGTTTGTCCGGCCATGGACAGAATGGGGTCTGTCCCCACGCAACGGTGGTTACGGATGCGCGGCGCAGTAGCTCGAGCCGGTGCAGCGGGTCGGCACGAAGACCTCCGCCTGGATGCGCCAGGTGCCGCCGACCTTCCGCCACTGCGCCAGGTAGGTGCCGCGGATGTCCACGACGCCGTCGGGTTCGGTCCAGCGGCCGGTCCACTCGCCGCGTTCCGACGCCACGGCCCACGCGCCGAAGACGTCTACCGCCGTCGGCGTGCGCACGTAGACCGTGTCGGGGCGGCGCGTGAACTGCGCCGCCATGCGGCTCGCGTTCGCCGCGCTCGTGTGATCGTGCGCGCCGGTGGAGGTCACGATCGAGACGTCCGGCAGCCAGTGCGCGGCGATGCCGAGCACGTCGTGGCGGGCGATGGCGGCATTCGACGCCGCCCGCGCCGCGCGGATGGCCGTGGCGTCGTCGGGCGGCGCCGTCTGACCGCCGGACGCGGCCATGGCCATCGCCACCGGCACCACCATCGCGCCCGAAAGCGCCATCCACAGGAGTTCGGTCGTCGTCCGCATCTGCACCTCCGCCTCGGCACCCGTGCCCGGGCCCGGGCGACGACATCGTAGACTGTCGGGCATGCGTCGTCGCGACTTCCTCGGTTTCACGCCTCTGCCCGCGCTGCTGCGCGCGCCCTCGCCCCCAGTCGCACAACGCGCCGCCGCCGCGCCTGCCGACCGGCGCTTCGAGGCCATCGCCGCCCTCGTGCGCGAGAAGATGCGCGCCTACCGGGTGCCGGGCGTAGGCCTCGGCGTGACCGCGAACGGCACGACCACCCTGCGCGGCTTCGGCGTGACCAGCCTCGACGATCCGCAGCCGATTACGCCCGACACGCTCTTCACCATCGCCTCGATTTCGAAGACCATGACGGCCACCGCCGTGATGCGGCTCGTCGAACTCGGCACGCTCGATCTCAAGGCGCCGATTCAGCGCTACCTGCCCGACTTCCGTATCGCCGACGACGACACCAGCCGGCAGGTGACGCTCTGGCACTGCCTCACGCATACGCCGGGCTGGGAAGGGCAGCTCACGACCGAAGATCGCGGCGCCGAGGCGCTTGCGCACTTCGCCTCCTCGATCATGCCGACGCTGCCGGCGCTCGCCCCGCCCGGCCGCGTCTGGAGCTACAACAACGCCGGCTTCGCCCTCACCGGACGGGTCATCGAAGCGGTCACCGGGAAGTCGATCCACGATGCGCTGCGCGACCTGGTGTTCGCGCCGCTCGGCCTCGGACACACGGTCACGCGGCTCACCGACGCGATGACGTGGCGCCTCACGCTGGGCCACCGCGACCGCGACGCCGGCGTCGAGGTCATCCGGCCGTTCCAGACCACGTCGAGCACAACCGCCGGCGGCGTGCTGACGTCCCTGACCGACATGATGCGCTACGCCCGCTTCCACATGGGCGGCGGGATCGACGCGCAGGGCGCGCCGCATATCGGCCGCCCGCTCCTCGAGCTGATGCAGACGCCGCAGCTCAGGAAGAACCCGACCACCGACGAGATGGGCGTGGGCTGGCACGTGCGCACCGTGGGCGGCGTGACCACGCTCGCGCACGGCGGCACGCTCAACGGCCACTGCCTGCTGCTGCAGCTCGTGCCGTCGCAGGCGCTCGCTTTCACGGTGCTCACGAATCATCTGGACGGCTGGCGCCTCGTGCAGGACGTCGAAGCGGCGATCCTGCAGCGCTACGCCGGAGTCGCGCTCACGCCCGGTCAGCCCATCGGCCACCGCGGCGTGAACGAGGCGATGACCTTCCACAGCACGGCGCTCGTGCCGCAGCCGCGGTTCGACGACTACTACGGTACTTATCAGCGGCCGCCGGTCGGCACCGTGCAGGTGCGCCCCGAAGGTGGACGCCTCGTGGTCGCCACCGGCAGCGGTCAGGCCGAAGCGCCGCTCACGTTCTACGGTGCTGACATTGCCTACGCGCTCTCGGGGCAGTACGTCGGCATGCCATACGAGTTCATCCGCGACGACACCGGGGTCGTGCGTTGGGTGCGCGTGAACGGCCGCATCGCGCGGCGCACGCCGTGACGGGCGCCGGCTACCGAGGCGCTGCCGCGCAGCCCGGCAGGCGCACGGCGGCGATGCGCGTCGAATAACTCGCGGCGCCGCGCTTCAGGTAGTCGCCCACGTACCAGATCGTGCAGTCGTCCACCGGGTCCATCGCGGTCTGCGTGTAGTCTTCCCACCGCAGTGTGGAGGTCTGCGCGGCCTCGCCCTCGACGAGCACCGTCTCGCGAAACGTGAGTTCGCCCTTCGGATCGTCGGCGAGGCGCGCGGCGATCCGTTGCCCCGGGAAGTGCGACGGGCTGCCGAACGAGTAGCCCATCGCGATGTTGCCCAGCCGGTCGATGGCGGGGCTCGCCATCCAGCGATACGCGCCGTCGGGTGCGTAGGTGCCCTGCTGGTAGAGCTCTGGGTCGCCCCCGGCGTTCAGCCGGAACTCGTACCAGCGCACGCCGCCACCGCCGGCCGCCGTATCCACCGAGTGCACGGCCACGAGCGACGCGCGCGGGCCGATCTGCCGGTAGACGAGGCGCGCCATCAGCTTGTCGCCCTGCGCGTCGAGACGACGCTCCACACCGGGCTGCGGCACGCAGTTCGTGAGCTGCCCGCCGCACAGGTAGCGGTAGGGCGTGACGTCGATCGTGGCCGGACCCGTCAGCGTGGTGTTCGCCGGCCGCTGCCAGTCCACGTGCATCTTCCAGACGTAGATGGCGTCGTCGTCGAGATCGCCGTGGAGCTGCGAGCCGCCGGTCGCGAGCACGAGATTCGGCGCGCCGGCGGGCGGCAGCGTCGTGCCGTCGAGGTCGGCGGTGTTCAGGAAGTTCACGTCGTTCACGACCACGCACTGCTCGGTGGCCGGCAGCCCGGCGAGCATCTTCGCGCGGTCCACGACGCAGACGTGTTTCTGGATGACGTCGTCGCCCGTGCTCGTTGGCAGGTAGTAACCATCGGGCCACACCGCCGGACGCGGGTAGTCCGGAAAGAGCACGCGTTCGAAGACGTAGCGGTGGTACGGCCCGGTGGGGTCGGCGGTGGTGCTCACGGCGTAACAAATCGCATACGGCGCATCGGCCGGTACGGCAGAGGGCGCGGCCTGCGGGGCGGCAGGGGGCGGCGGAGGTGGCCCCGGACGCGCGGCCGGCCCCGGATCCGACGCCTGCCCGGGACGCGCCGCGATCCCGGGCGGCGCCACGGCACCGGCGGCCGTCTGCACCACGGCGCGGCGGAAGATCGGCATCACGACGAGCCACCGGCGCGCCAGCTGGTCGTAGCGCACCACGGCGTCGCCGTTGGCCCGGCTGCCGCAGACCTCGCCGTAGCCGGCGAAGAACGTGTGCGTGCCCACCGGCCCGTAGACGCGCGCGCCGGCCTTCGTGAACACCGCCACCTCGGAGTTCACCGTCTGCATCACGTGGTCGGGTCCCACGGCGAGGCTGTTGTCGGACGGATTCCGCGGCGGCGCCTGGCCGGCATGCAGGACCGCGCCGATGCCGTCGAAGCTCCCCACCACCGGGAGCGGAGCGCGTGTGCCGGGCCACGTCTGTTCCGAGACGGCGCTTGCGGCGAGGGCCGGCGGCGGCCCCTGCGCGTGCGCGGCCCTCAGGGGCACAATCGACGAGGCGAGAACCAGCACGGCAGCGGCGCGGGCGGCGGAAGTCACGGCGCGGGGATCATATCCCGCACATTCGGTCGTATCATCCCGGCATGGCCGCGATCACCCTGCTCGTCAATGGCAAGAGGCACACGGTGGACGTCGAACCATCGACGCCGCTCCTCTACGTGCTCCGCAACGACCTCGATCTCGCCGGCCCGCGCTTCGGCTGCGGCCTGGGCCAGTGCGGCGCCTGCACGGTGCTCATCGGCGGCGAGGCGGTGCGCTCGTGCGTACGTCCGGTGTCGCAGGCGGCGAACGTCGAGATCACGACGCTCGAAGGGCTGTCGAAGGACGGCGTGCTGCATCCCATCCAGCAGGCCTGGCTCGACGAACAGGTGCCGGCGTGCGGCTTCTGCCAGAACGGGCAGATGCTCACCGCGAAGGCGCTCCTCGACAAGACCCCGAATCCCTCGGACGCGCAGATTCGCGAGGGCATGCGGCGCACGCTCTGCCGGTGCATGACCTACTACCGCATCAATGCCGCCGTGAAGCTCGCGGCGAAGAGGATGGCGTGA
>CADEFD010000010.1:0-50102 GCA_902826515.1 uncultured Acidobacteriota bacterium | reverse complement strand
CGTCGGTCGCGGCGATCTCGGTGGAAGGGGTCGAGGCGTTCCTGCAGCGTCCGGCCGCGGCCGGGCCGTATCCGGATCCTGATTTCCTGCAGCTCGATTCGTGGATTGTGATCCGGCCCGACAACACCGCCACGTTCTTCGTGGGCAAGACCGATCTTGGGCAGGGCACGGGCACGGCCTTCCGGCAGATCATGTCGGACGAACTCGACATCGACTTCGCAAAGACCACCTGCGTGATGGGCAGCACCGACGTCACGGTGGATCAGGGCGGCTCGGGCGGATCCGATGCCCTGCAGACCGACGGCTATCCGATGCGCCGTGTGGCCGCCGAAGCACGGCGCGTGCTGCTCGAGATGGCGTCCACCCACTTCGGCGTGCCGGTCACGGCGCTCGCGGTGAGTGACGGCGTCGTCAGCACGAAGACGGGTGATTCCGCCGATCGCGGCATCACCTACGGCGAGCTCATCGGCGGGAAGAAGTTCAACGTCACGCTCACGGGGAAGAACACCGACACCACGACCGGACGGGCGCCGCTCAAGGCCGTGCAGGACATGAAGAACGTCGGGAAGTCGCCGCGGCGCGACGACATCCCGGCGAAGGTGGACGGCTCGCAGCGCTGGGCCGTGGATATGAAAGTGCCCGGCATGCTGCACGCGCGTAACGTGCGGCCGCCGATGGTGGGCGCCACGCTCAAGGCGATCGACGAGTCGTCGCTGAAGGCCGTGCCTGGCGTGGTGAAGGTGGTGAGCAAGGGCAACTACGTCGCCGTGGTCTGCGAACGGGAGGAGCAGGCCATCCGCGCCGCCCGCGAGCTGAAGGTGGAGTGGACACCGCCGGCCACGAAGCCGTTCCCGCCCTCTGAAGACCTCTTCACCTACATGCGGGCCACGGCGCCGTCGTCGTCGAGCCCGCCTGCCGTGATCGGCGACGTCGACACGGCGATTCTCGGCGCCGCCACCACCGTGCAGGCGCAGTACGACATCCCGTTCCAGGGGCACACCGCCTTCGGGCCGGCGCATGCGCTGGCCGATCCGTCGAACGGCCAGCTCACGATCTACTCGAACGACATGAAGTCGTACGGGCTCAGAAACGGCGTGGCGCGATTCCTGAACATCCCCCGCGAGACGGTGCGCGTCGTGTGGATGCAGGGGCCGCAGGCCTACGGCCGCACGGCGGCCGAAGATGCCGGCTTCGAAGCGGCATTCCTCGCGCACGAACTGCAGCGGCCGGTGCGGCTGCAGTGGTCGCGTCAGGAAGAAACGGCGTGGGACACGAAGGGGCCGGCGTATGCGATCACGATGCGCGGCGCCCTCGACGCGCAGGGGCAGGTCGTGGCGCTCGACTTCGACGCCCGCGCGGCCGACCACAACCACATCGGCTACAACGAATACGACACGGTGCTCATCGCGCAGCTCACCGGTCAGCGGAAGGCCGAGCCGGCGCGTGGCCGGGCGTCGTTCCCCTCCGACAAGTACGCCATTCCGACGCGGCGCATGCGCGGCAGCGTCGTGCCGCTGCCGCTCGCGTGGGAAACGCCGGTGCGCATGGGCAATCTGCGCGATCCCGACGGTCCGCAGGTGACGTTCGCGTCCGAGAGCTTCATCGACGAACTGGCCGCGGCGGCGAAGGCCGACCCGGTGGCATTTCGCCTCGGGCTGCTCGAACGCGGCACCGGTGACGATGCCGGACACAAACGCGCGCGTTCGATCGCGTGTCTGAAAGCTGCGGCCACGAAGTTCGGCTGGACGCCCCGGCCCGCGCCGGGCCCGATCCCGGCGGCCGACGTCGTGACCGGTCGCGGCGTGGCCTACTCGTATCGCAGCGAAACAGTGGCGGTCGAGATGGTCGAGGTCGAGGTCAACCGTCGTACGGGCCGGGTGTGGGTGAAGCGCATCGTCTGCGCGCACGACTGCGGCCTCGTCATCAACCCCGAGGCGCTCACGCGCACGCTCGAGGGCGGCCTGCTGCACTCGGTGAGCCGCGCGCTCTGTGAAGAGGCGCGGTTCGACGACACGAAGATGCTGAGCGTGGACTGGGTGAGTTCGCCCACGCTGACGCACGCCGACGTGCCCGAGTCGATCGAGATCCTGCAGGTGAACGGCGACCCGAATCCGAATCGCCCCGACCTGCCGCACTACGGCGCCGGCGAAACGGTGTGCAAGCCGATGCTCGCGGCCGTGGCCAACGCGATCTTCGATGCCACCGGCGTGCGGATGCGCCGCCTGCCGTTCACGCCGGCGCGCGTATCAGCGGCGCTGAAAGCCTGATTTGTAACGGGGTCTGTCACGGTCACCAGTTGTCATCGGGGCTGTCACCAGAGACGTTCGGTGACCGTGACAGACCCCGTTACAACTGGTCAGGCGCCGGCGAGCGAGGTGATGCGGTCGGCGGCGGGCACGGCGAACGCCGCGTCGAAGACGTCTGCCGCTGCCGGCACACGCGGCAGGTCCTTGGCGCGGCAGAGCGCGGCGATGCCACGCGCGAAGCGCGCGTCGTCCACGGCGCCGACGCCGAGCCGCCGGCCCTCCGGATGGCCCATGTCGCCGCGCAGCGTGTGTTCGAGGCGCGCCCGTTCGGCGGCGTCGTGCATGGCGGGCACCCGCCGCTTCGTCGCCGCAAGCGCCGCGTCGGCGTCACCGACCACCGCGCCGACGCCCCGATTCACGGCGCGGACGAGTGCCTGCACCACGGCCGGCTGTTCGCGCGCGAGACGGCGCGACACCATGAGCGCGCTGCCGTAGAGGTCCGGCGTGAGGGTGGCGTAGGACAGGAAGCGCACGCGCTCGAGTGGCACGCCCCCGGTCAGGAGGGCGGCCGTAATCGTGGAGTCGTAGCCGAACGTGCCGTCGCTCTCCCCGGCGAGCATGCCGGTGACGAGCGCACCCATGCCCGCCTCGCTCGTCGTGATGCGCACGCGGCTCGCGTCCACGCCGTGCGCCGCCGCCAGCACCGGGAACGTCTGCAGCGCGACGTCGGTGGCATGCCCGCGCACGTGCCGGCCCGCGAGATCGGCCGCGGTGCGTATCGCTGAACCAGCCGGCACCGCGACGACCGACGGCGAGCGGTTGAACATCATGTAGACCGCCACCGGCGCCTGCACGTTCGACCGCGCGACCTCTTCGACGAGCGCATTCACATCGCCGTAGGCGACATCGAAGCCCTCGGCGGCCGCCCGTCCGGCGGCGGTGTAGGCGCCTCGGCCCGCCGTGTAGTCGAGCGCCAGTCCGGCGTCGCGGAAGAACCCGCGGTCGTCGGCCAGCGTGAACCAGGTGTTGACGCTCGAGAAGTCGGAGTTGAGGAGCACGCGCAGGCGCGTCGGCGGCTGGGCCTCACGTCCGGTGCCGAGCATGACGGCCGGTGCGATGGCCAGCGTTGACAGGAACTGTCTGCGGGTCGGTGCGGACATCGGCAACTCCAGGGTCAGCGCGCCAGCGACGTCACGCGCTCGGCCAGCGGTGGCAGGCAGGTGCGTGTGAAGACTTCGGACGGCGCCGGCACGCGGGGCAGCCCGCGGCTCTTCGCGATGAGGGCGATGCCACGCGAGAGGCGCCCGTCGTCCACGTCGCCGATGCCCAGGCGCGCGCCTTCCGGATGTGCCATCTCCATCGCCAGCGTGCCGGCCAGCCGCGGCTTGTCCACGTCGGCGCGCACGGCCGCATCCCGCTTGACCACGCTCGCGATCGCGGCATCGAGGTCGGTCACCGTGTCGGCCAGGCCGCGATTGACGGCGCGCACGAAGGCCGTGACATCCGCCAGGCGCTCGGCCAGCAGCCGTCGCGACACCATCAGCGTGTTGCCGTAGAGATCGGGCGTGTGGTGGCGGTATTCGAGGAAGCGAAGCCTGGTGCGGCCGTCGATGCCGGCCGGCGCGACCGCGGCGATGATCGTGTTCACGAACCCGAAGACGCCGGCACTCCTGCCGGCCAGCATGTCCTCGACCAGGCTGCGCATGCTGGCAGGCGAGCGGCGCACCGTGACCGCGCGCGCGTCGATGCCGGTGGCGGCGGCGAACTCGGGAAACACCTCGAGCGCCGCATCGATGGGATGCCCGGCCACGACGCGGCCTTCGAGATCCTTCGGCGTCTTCACCGGGCCGTCAGCATCCACGGCGATCGTGAGCGGGGTGGTGTTGAAGGCGACCCACACGGCGATCGGGGCGTCGGCGGTCCCCCGCGCCACGAGCGGCACCAGAGCGTTCAGGTCGCCGTAGCCGAAGTCGAATCCCTCGGGCCCGACGCGCGGCACGATCGCGGCCGCGCCGTCGCCGCCGACGAACGCGGCGTCGAGGCCGGCGGCCTTCATGTAGCCGCGGTCCTGCGCGAGGAAGAAGAACGCCTGCGGGCCGGAGATGCTGGAATTGAGGAGTACGCGGAAGGGACGCGGTTGGCCCGAGGCCCGTGCCACCGGCGACGCGGCGGCAAGCGCCAGAGCGGCGGACTGCAGGAAGTGACGTCGCAGCATGCGCGCCATCATGGCACGCGGCGCGGCCGCCCGCCCGGCGATCGTGTTACGGTGTCGCGCGTGACGTCCATACGCTCGCTTGCCTTCGTCTTCGTTCTCGGGCTCGTGATCGCCGGCTGCGGCCAGCCGGCCGGCACGCCGGCCGATCTCGCGCTCACGGGCGTCACCGTGGTGGACGTCGCCACCGGCACGCTCACGCCCGGGCGCACCATCGTCGTGGCCGGAGACCGCATCGTCGCGGTGAACGACTCGGCGGCGGGGTTCGCGCCGGCCCGCACCGTGGACGCCACGGGCCGTTTCGCCCTGCCGGGGCTGTGGGACATGCACGTCCACTTCGGCGGCGGCGAGGCCCTCATCGAGGAGAACCGCAATCTGCTGCCGCTCTACGTCGCGCACGGCATCACGACGGTGCGCGATGCGGCCGGAGACCTCAGCCCGAGCGTGCTCGAGTGGCGCGCGGCGGTGGCCGCCGGGACGCTGCAGGGGCCGTCGATCTTCACCTCGGGCCCGAAGCTCGAAGGCATCAACTCGGTGTGGCCGGGCGACCTCGAGGTGGGGAGTGAACCCGAGGTGCAGGCCGCGCTCGACAAGCTGCAGGCCATGCGCGTGGACTTCGTGAAGATCACCGAGAACACGCTCACGCCGGCGCTCTACATGTACGGCCTGCGCGAGGCCACGCGGCGCGGTTTTGCCACGTCAGCGCATGTGCCGGTGGCGGTGACGCTCGATCAGGCGTCGGAGGCGGGCCTGCGCTCCATCGAGCACATGTCGTATCTGCTGCGCGGCGGCTCACCGCGCGAAGCGGAACTGAGCGCGGCCGTGGCTGCCGGCACGATGACGGCAGCCGACGCCACGACTGCGATGATCGATTCGTTCGACGAGGCCACGGCGCTCAGCACCTACCAGCGTCTCGCGAAGCGCGGCACCGCCGTGACGCCGACGCTCAACGGCAGCCGCATCCTCGCGTATCTCGACCAGGACTCACACGCGGGCGACAGTTATCTGCAGTACCTCGGCGCCGGTCTGAAGGCTACGTACGAGGGGCGTGTGACGCGCGCCGCCGGTGACGATGCCGCGGCCGTGGCGCGGCGCCACGAGCGGTTCGAGCAGGCGGCGCGGCTGCTGCCGCTGCTGCAGCAGGCCGGCGTCACGATTCTCGCCGGCACCGATGCGGGGTTCCTGAACTCGTTCAACTATCCCGGCATCGGCCTGCACGACGAACTCGAGATCCTGGTGCGCTACGGCCTGACGCCGCAGCAGGCGCTGGCGGCGTCGGTGGTGCACGGCCCGGCGTTCCTCGGCAAGGGCGCAGACTACGGCGCGCTCGCGGCCGGCAAACACGCCGACATCCTCGTACTCGAGAAGAACCCGCTCGAGGACATCGGCGCCACGCGCGCGATTCATGCGCTCGTGCTGCGCGGGCAGGCGCTCGACCGGGCCGCGCTCGACGCGCTGTTGGCCGACGCGAAGAGTCGCGCTGCCGCCACGACGGCGCCGCACTGACGCCACTGTGTCAGCGCGCGGGCGGCAGCGGCAGGCCCAGCTCGCGCATCATGAAGTGCAGGTCCATCGCCGTCTGCTGCACGCGCAGCGGGAAGGGCATGCCGTAGTTGGCCGCGTGCCCGCCCTTCGCGTGGTACCGCAGCAGCACCGGATGTCCCGACGTGGTCGCGGCCTGGAGACGCGCGGCGAACTTGCGGCCGGCAAGCGGCGGCACGCGCGTGTCGAGGTCGCCGGTTGCGACGAGCACGGCCGGATACGGCGTGCCGGCCCGCACCGCCTGATACGGCGAGTAGGTGCGAATCACGTCGAACTGCGCCTTGATGGCCGCATCGCCGTACTCGAGCAGCGCCGGCATGTTGTTGTTCGTCGTGTAGTGGTTGAAGCGCAGGATGTCGACGTCCGGGAACCCGCAGAGCACGGCGCGGAAGAGGTCGGGCCGCATGGTGAGCGCGGCGCCGACGAGCAGGCCGCCGTTGCTCGTGCCCATGATGCCCAGTGTCCGCGGACTCGTGTAGCGCTCTGCCACCAGCCACTCGCCGGCGGCGATGAAGTCCTCGAAGACCCGCGGTTTGTTCGTGAGCATGCCGGCGCGGTGCCAGGTTTCGCCGAACTCGCTGCCGCCGCGCAGGACCGCCATCGCGTAGACGCCGCCGGCCTCGACCCACGCCGCCGCGAGCGGCGAGAACGACGGCTTCTGCGCGGCGTAGAAGCCGCCGTAGCCGAAGAGCAGCGTCGGTGTGCTGCCGGTGCGCGTCAGACCCTTCTTGTGCACGACCCAGACCGGCACCCGCGTGCCGTCCTTCGACGCCGCGGCGCCGTAGCGCACCTCGACGTTCGTGCCGTCGTACGGGATCTCGGCAGCACGATCCACGGTGCGCGCGCCGGTCGCGAGGTCCGTGCGCCACGACGTCTCTGGCGCGGCGAACGACTCGAGCGTCAGCACCGCGTGGCCGGGGCCGTCGCCGCGAATCGATGCCGAGTGCATGGGCGGCACTGGCAGTTCGTCGCGGCGCGTGCCATCCGGATCGAAGCGCACGAGGCGGCTGGCCGCCTCGTGCAGGAGCTGCGCGTAGATGGCGCCGTCAATGACGGTGACGTCTTCGAGCACCTCGGGCTGCTCGGCCACCACCGTACGCCAGGCCGTGCGCGCCGGCCGCGCGAGTGACACGGCCACCACGCGGTTGCGCGGCGCCTCGAAATCGGTGCGCATCCACAGCTCGCCGTTCACGAAGCGCGGATAGAAGCGCGCATCCAGTCCCCGGGCGATCTCGATCGGCGCCGCCCGCGGCGCGCGCGTGTCGAGGGCGAACACATCGGTCGAGGCCCAGCCGTGCTGCGCGGTGAACACCAGCCAGCGTCCGTCGTCGCTCTGCAGCACCGAGACGAATGCGGTGGGGCCGTAGCCGTCGCCGAACACGAGCGCGTCGGTGTCGGTACCCGTGTCCCACCGGTGCTTCCGGACGCGCGCGCCGGTCTGCCGCGAGCGGACGCTGTAATAGAAGCCGTCACCGGCAGCCGCCGGCACGAGACTGCTGTAGAGCGCGGCGGGGAAGGAGTCGGCGAGATCGCGTCCCGACGCGAGGTCGCGAATGTGCAGCGAGTGCTCGTCCTGCCCGCCGTCGCGCACGGCGTAGACGAGATACCGGCCCTGTCGATCGACGCTCACGAGTTCGACGCGCGTGGTCTGATCGGCGCTGAGCGGCCGCGGATCCACGACCACCTCATACGTGGCGGCCGGATCGATCGGCGACCGCGGCGCCGCGGTGCCCTTCGCCGGCGCGGCCGGCACCGGGCGTCGGTAGATGGCGGCCAGCGGATCGCCCACACGGCGCAGGGTGAAGTACTCGTGGTCGCCGCCGCGGCGCGGCGCGCCGATCTCGGCGCGGTCCATGAGCGCCGTCAGTCGCTGCTCGAGGGCGAGGCGGCTGTCGTCGCGCGGCAGCGTGACGGTGGTGTACGCCTCCTGCGCGGTGAGCCAGGCGCGCGTGTCCGGTGCGCGCTGATCCTCGAGCCACCGGTAGGGATCGGGAAAGGCCTCGCCGTGGATCGTATCCACCACGGTCTCGACGCGCGTGACCGGCGCCATCGGCGGCGGCGGGGCAGGCCGCCCGCACGCGGAGAGCGCGGCGATCCCGCAGAGGACACACAAGAGGGAGGGGGAGACACGCGCCATCATCGAAACCATCCTTCACGATCGAGCTGCTGCCACACCGTCTGCACGGCGCGTCCGCCGGCGTCGAGGACCTCCGCCTCATCGGCCACGAGGCGGCCGTCGAAGACCTGCAGCCGACCGTCGGTCATCACGTGCCGCACCGCCGTGCCGTTCGCATAGAGCAGGTGGTGCAGGGGCTCGGGCGGCAGCGCGCCGGCGCCCACGAGCAGCCCCGAGACGTCGATCATCGTGAGGTCGGCGCGGGCCCCGGCGCGAATCCGTCCAAGGTCCGGGCGGCGCAGGCCGATGGCCGGCACGAGCGTGGCGCCCGCCACCGCCGTCCAGATCGAGGGACGTTCGAGGGCCACGGGACTCACGCGGCGCAGGAGCGCCTCGCGCGCCTGTCCGTAGAGCACCGCCAGCTTCAGGTTCTCGACGTAGTCGTTCGAGTGCGTATCGATGCCGATGTTCACCGCCACACCGGCGCCGAGGGCCTCGGGATACGGCATCGACTCGCCACCGGCGCCCCCGGCCGACGGGCAGTGCGCGAAGACCACGCCGTGCCGCTTGAGCACGGGGCCATCCGCGGCCCAGTCCACGCCGCTCATGTGCGCGCCGAACACCGGCAGATCGTAGGCGCCGAGCGACTCGAGCCAGCGCACCGGGGAAACGCCCCAGAGCCGCGTCACGGTCTCCGTCTCCCGGGCGCCTTGCGCCAGATGGATGTGGAGGCCGTTGCCCACGGCACGCGCGGCGTCGATCAGCGCGCGCATCGTCTCGGGGGTGTGCGTGTCGGTGGCGTGCGGCGCGATCTGCGCGCGGATCAGGCCGTCGTTGGCCCGGGCGTTCGTGACCCCGAAGCGGCGCGCGGCGGCGATCTCCTCGAGCGTGCCGGGCACGGACGCCGTGAGCGTGGCGTCGTCGCGCCGCTGCCAGATCGGAAAGAGCCGCGGGATGCCGGGAATCATCGGCGCCGGGTAGCCGCGCACGCCCCAGCGCGTCGCCACCCGCACGTACGACTCGGCCTGGCGGAGGCTCAGGCTCATGTCGAGCGTGGTCGTGCAGCCGCTGCGCAGGAGCTCCGCGAGATTGAGCGCCGTGAGGGCGTCGAGGCCGGCGTCGTCGAGCCCTTCGACCACCTCGAGCGGACGCGCGTACGACCGTCCGCCTTCGATGATGCCGCGGGTGGGCGTGCCCGCGGAGACGTGGGTGTGCCCGCTGATGAAGCCCGGCAGCACGAGCAGCCGGCGCGCGTCGATACGGGTCTGGCGGCCGGCCACCCGGCCCTGCCGCACCTCGGCGATGGCCCCCTGCTCGACCACGATCGAGGCGTCGCGCATGAGGGTGACGCGGTCCACGGCGTCTGTCGTGAGCGCCCAGCCGGCCTCGATGACGAACGGCGCCCGCGGCGGTTCGGGCACCGAGGCGGCGCGGGCCGGTTGCGCGGACGAGGCGGCCCGGGCGGGCCGGACGGCCGCGAGCAGTCCCGCGACCCCGGCCCCGCCCGCCAGCCACGCGCGGCGGCTGATGGGCGCCGGACCGGGCGCCGGGTCGGGGTGGCCCCCCTGGCAGACGCAGCTCATCGCGCACACTCTACCAGCAGGATTGCGGCCCGATCCGGGTCGGACGCCCCGTTGACGCCCGTGAGCGCCCGGCATTAGACTGCGCGCACTTGGCCCCGACGTTCTTTCGCGCCCGCGTGTGTTGTTGTTGCCGCACCTGCGACAGAGGGCCCGCCATCTGTGCGCCGTGAGTCCCGCTCGACCGCGACCGCGCACCACAGCCAGTCCGGCCCTCTCGCCCGCGGGAGGGCCGTTGTGTTTTCGGGGATGAAACAGCGGCGCGGCCCCCGCGTCCAACAGACGGCACCGCTTCAGGAGTTCGTATGAACCTACCCGTTCTCGCCAACATGGCCGTCTTCGCGCTGACGCTGGGCTATCTCTACCAGCGGCGCAAGGGCGGGGCGTCGATTTCGAGCAACGTGCTGCTGGCCGTGCTGCTCGGCGTGGTGCTCGGCGCGCTGGCGCAGACGGCCTACGGGCTCGGCAGCGCCGCCATCACCGGCACGATGACGTGGGTGGGTGTCGTCGGCGGGATCTACGTGCGGCTGCTGCAGATGGTGGTCACGCCACTCGTGCTGGTCTCGATCCTCTCGGCGGTCACGAAGCTGCACGACGCCAAGGCGCTCGGCAAGATCAGCGCCGGCGTGCTCGGCACGCTGCTCATCACCACGGCCCTGTCCGCCGCCATCGGCATCGGCGTCACCACCCTCTTCGGGCTGCGCGCCGAAGGGCTCGTGCAGGGCGCCCGCGAACTCGAACGCGGCACCTACATGGAAACCCGCGTGGCCGATGCCGCCAAGCTCGACCTGCCGTCGCTGCTCACGGCGATGGTGCCCACGAACATCTTCGCGGACCTGACCGGGGCGCGCTCCACGTCGATCATGGGCGTCGTGGTGTTCGCGGCGATGCTCGGCTTCGCGGCGCTCGCGCTCAAGCGCGACAAGCCCGAGGTGGGCGAACGCGTGCAGCAGGGCATCGACACCCTGCAGCAGCTCGTCCTGCGCCTCGTGCGCATGGTGCTGCGGCTGACGCCGTACGGCGTGCTGGCGCTGATGACGCGCGTCGTGGCGACGTCGAACGTGAACGACATCTACAACCTCGGCGGCTTCGTCGTGGCCTCGTATCTCGGGCTCGGCATCATCCTGCTGCTGCACGCCGCCATCCTCACGGGCACGGGCCTGAACCCGGTGCGCTTCTACCAGAAGGTGCTGCCGGTGCTGACCTTCGCCTTCACGTCGCGGTCGAGCGCGGCGGCGATTCCCCTGAGCGTCGAGACGCAGGTGAGCCGCCTCGGCGTGTCGCCGGCCATCGCCAACTTCGCGGCGAGCTTCGGCGCCACCATCGGGCAGAACGCCTGCGCCGGCCTCTACCCGGCGATGCTCGCGGTGATGATCGCGCCGGGCGCCGGCGTCGATCCGACGTCGCTTCCGTTCATGGCGTCGGTGGTCGGCGTCGCCACGCTCGGCTCGGTGGGCATCGCCGGCGTCGGCGGCGGCGCCACCTTCGCGGCGCTCGTCGTGCTCTCGGCGCTCAACCTGCCGGTCGCCCTTGCCGGGCTGCTCATCTCGGTCGAGCCGCTCATCGACATGGGCCGCACGGCGGTGAACGTCAGCGGGTCGATGACGGCCGGCACGATCACCGGCAAGATGCTCGGCCAGCTCGACTTTGCCGTCTTTGAGGCGCACGACGCGCCGCCGACCGAAGCCGACGCCGACACGGACCAGGCGCCCGCCGGCGAACCCGCCGGCGCCCGCGCGTAAACCCCGGTTGCGCGGGGTCAGACCCCATTCGGGGCGGGGCCAGACTTCCGCGCGGTGTACGATCGCCGGTGGAGTTGTCGCGCCATGCGTCTCACGCCCTTCCAGCGCCTCGCCATCACGACGACGGCGCTGACGTATCTGCTCATCGCCGTCGGTGGTCTCGTGCGGGCCTCGGGAGCGGGGCTCGGCTGCCCCGACTGGCCGCGGTGCTTCGGTTCGTGGATTCCGCCGATGTCCGCGGCGGCGCTGCCGCCCGAGTTCGACGCGTCGCAGTTCAACCCGACGCTGATGTGGACCGAGTACCTCAACCGGCTGCTCGGCGTCAGCGTGGGCTTCGCCATCTTCGCCACCACGGTCTCTGCCTGGCGCCGTCACCGCCGTGAGCCGCGCGTGCTCTGGCCCACGGTGGCCGCGCTGCTCCTGACCGGCTACGAAGGCTGGCTCGGCGGACGGGTGGTGGCGCACGAACTGGCGCCGTGGATCGTCACCGCGCACATGGTCGTGGCGCTCGTCATCGTGCAGCTCCTCCTCTGGGCCACGGTGGAATCGCTCGTCGGCGCGCGTCCGGCCACCGCGCCGCCGTCCGCTTCGCTCCGCCGCTTCGGCTGGGCGGCGTGGGCCGTCACGGCGCTGCTGCTCGTGCAGGTGGGCGTCGGCACGCAGGTGCGCGGCGCCATCGACGACGCGCTGCCGGGTGTGCCGCGCGCCGAGGTGCTGGCGGCGGTGGGCGCCATCGACACCTGGCATCGCGAGCTCGGGGCCGTGGTGACGCTCGCCGTCGTCGGCCTGTGGATGTGGGCCTGGCTGCGGCACGGGCCGCATGCGCCGCTGCGCCACACGGCCAGCGCCGCGCTGGCCGCCGTGGTCGTGCAGATCGCCGCCGGCATGGTGCTGGCGGGCTTCGCGCTGCCGCCGCCCGCGCAGGTGACGCACCTGACCGTGTCGAGCCTGCTGCTCGGCGCGCTCACCGCGCTCGCGCTCGTGGCGTGGAAGTGGCCGGCCCCCTCGGCCGACGCCGTCCGCGCGCCGCACGCTGCCTGATGTTCGGCGATCCCCTGTACGCGGCGTTTCTGAGCTTCACGTTCGTCTTCGTCGCGACACCCGGGGCGACCACCGCCGTCGTCGTGCGCAACACGCTCGACGGCGGCCGCCGCGCCGGGCTCTTCGCCGCGCTCGGCGCCGCCTGCGCCAATGCCACGCATGCCACCGTGGCGGGGCTCGGCGGTGCGGCGCTGCTGCGCGCGTGGCCGGGCGCGCTCGAGGTCGTGCGCGTGGCTGGCGGCGGCTACCTGGCCTGGCTCGGCCTGCGCAGCCTGTGGCTCGCGTATCAGGGGCAGGCGCCGCTGGCGCTCGCCTTCACCGAAGCCCGCGACGCGCATCACCGCAGCTTCCGCGAGGGGCTCATGGTGAACCTCCTCGGCCCGGTCATCCTGACGTTCTACCTGTCCGTCGTGCCGACGTTCCTGCGTCCTGCCTGGCCGCGCTGGGCGTATGTGGTGCTGGCGGTGAGCCACGTGGCGCTGGCATTCACCTGCCATGCCGCGTGGGCGCTGGCGCTGCATCGCATGCGGCAGGTGTTCCGCCGGGCCGGACCGCGCCGCCTGCTCGGGGCCGCCACCGGCCTGGCGCTGCTGGCGCTCGCGGCGCGTGTGCTGCGCCGCGCCTCGTCCGGCTGAGGCGGCTGCCGGGCGACGTCCACCGGCTCAAGCTCCGGACCGCTCGTGCCGATTCAACACGACGAGCGTCCATGGCCAGACCCACGGTTGTCCCCCGCCCTCAGGAACGGGCCTTCGGCCCGCACGAACTGTTCTTCTCGACCACCGATCGCAAGGGCATCATCCGCAGCGGCAATCAGGTATTCGTGCGCGTCAGCGCCCATCCGCTCGAGGCGCTGCTCGGCGCGCCGCACAACATCATCCGCCACCCCGACATGCCGCGGGCGGTCTTCCAGTTGTTGTGGAGCTACCTGGATCAGGGCAAGCCGTTTGCCGGCTTCGTGAAGAACATGGCGGCCGACGGCTGCTACTACTGGGTGATGGCGCTGGTCGTGCCGATCGACGGCGGCTACCTGTCGGTGCGCCTCAAGCCGTCGAGCGCGTTCTTCCCGGTGGTGCGCGACCTCTACACCGAACTCCTGACCATCGAACGCGCGGCCGGCGACGGGGGCGGCGCCTGGCGGGCCGGCATGGCGGCGGCCACGGCGCGCCTCGTCGAGGCGATCGGCAGCCTGGGGTTTGCCAGCTACGACGAATTCATGCGGATCGCGCTTGCCGCCGAACTCTCGGGCCACCGCGACGCGCAGCGGGCGTTCGCCGCGAGCGGCCACGAGCCCGAAGGGGTCACCGCCGACCTCGCGCCCACGCTCGCCTCGTGCGGCGCCGTCGAACACGGCCTCGACGATCTGTTCTCGCGCGTGGACGGCCTGCTCGCCACGATCAAGCAGCTCGGCACCGCGGCCACCTACGTGCTGGGCCTGGCCGGCGACATCCACCTCATCTCGCTGAACGCGCTCGTCGGCTCGTGCCGGCTCGAACGCGGCGGGGAAGGGCTGTCGGTGGTCACCGAAGACCTCGCCCGGCTGTCGCAGGAATGCACCGACAACGTGAACGCGATGGCGGTGCAGCTCCGCGAGCTCTCGGGGTCGCTCGGCGAGACCGCCTTCAGCGTGACGGCCGCGAAGCTCCAGATCGAGATGACCTCGTGTTTCATCCGCGAGCTCTCGCACGAGCGGCTGGCCGAACCAGACGCCACCGCCGACGCCCGCCTGCGCGGCGACCTGCGCACGCTGACCGAGTCGCTCATGGCGAGCACCGCGCACCTCATCGCGGCGCTGCCGCGGGCGCAGGCGCCGATTCCGCGCCTCATCCGCCTGCAGCACGAACTCGAGACCGACCTGCGCCGGCTGTCGAGCGTGCACCTCATCGGCGCCATCCAGGCCGTGGGCATCCCCGAGGCCGGCATGTTCCGCGAGCTGCTCGACCGCATCGTCGGCCAGCTTCAGCGCTCGACCGGGGAACTGGAACAACTGGCGGAGGGCGTGGCGTCGCTGCGCCAGCACCTGCCGGTGTTCGAGCGCACGGCGCTCGATGCCCGGCGCGCCACCGAATCGTTCCGCACCGTGGCCCTCAGGGCCGCCTGAGCCCGTCGCCGTTCGTCGCACGCTCCATCACCACAATCCGTCTCGTGGCGGCTACGCGGCCCGGCGCTTCTGATACCGTGGTCGGTTCATGCGTGTGTTGATCGTCGCGGTGCTCGTGGCGTGGAGCCTGCTTGCGGGTCCGCTTCCGGCGCGGGCCTCCGGCGAGGCGGGCGCCACCCATTCCGGCCTCGACCGGCAGCTCCAGGTACGGCCCCCGCGTGTGGAAGTCGAGGTGGTCATCGACGGCGTGCTCGACGAACCCGTCTGGAGCGAGGCCGCGCGCCTCACCGGCTTCTCGCGCTACGCGCCGGTGGATGGCGGCGCCGCCGATCGCACGACCGACGTGCTCGTGTGGTATTCGCCGACGGCCATCCACTTCGGCGTGCGCGCCACGGCCGGCGCCGGCGGCGTGCAGGCCACGCTGGCCGATCGCGACCGCATCGACGCCGACGACCACGTGCAGTTCTTCCTCAGCACGTTCGCCGACGGCCGTCAGGCGTTCGTCTTCGCCGTCAACCCGTTCGGCGTGCAGATGGACGGCTCGCTCGTGGAGGGCCTGCGCGGCGGCGGCGGCTTCGGCGGGTTGGCGGTGGGCCGCGAAGAGGTCGACCGCAGTCCGGACTTCGTCTTCCAGTCGCGCGGCACGGTCAACGACACCGGCTACGTGGTGGAACTCCGCATCCCGTTCAAGAGCCTGCGTTACCAGTCGGCCGCCGAGCAGCGCTGGGGCGTACACGTCACGCGCGTGAGCCCGCGGGCGGGTGTGGAAGACAGCTGGGCGCCGGCGCGGCGTGAAGGCGCCTCGTTCCTCTCGCAGGCCGGGTTCCTCGAAGGCCTGCACGATCTCAGGCGCGGCCTGGTGCTGGATCTCAACCCCATCGCGACCGCGCGGGTGGACGGCACGCCGGGGGCCGACGGCTGGGGCTACGACGCCGCGCGTCCGGATCTCGGCATGAACGTGCGCTGGGGCGTCACCCAGACCATGACGCTCAATGCCACCGTCAACCCCGACTTCTCGCAGGTCGAGGCGGATGCCGGACAATTCCAGTTCGATCCGCGGCAGGCGCTGTTCTTCCCCGACAAGCGGCCCTTCTTCCTCGACGGCATCGAGCAGTACGCGACGCCGAACAACCTCATCTACACGCGCCGCGTGGTGGCGCCGCTTGCCGCCGCCAAGCTGACCGGGCGGCTCACGCCGTCGACGAGCATCGCCTACCTCTCGGCGGTGGACGATGCGGCGACGTCGTTCACGGGCACCGATCATCCCGTGTTCAACATCCTGCGCGCGCAGAAGGATCTGGGCACGTCGTCGAAGCTCGGCCTGGTCTACACCGACCGCATCGACGGCGCGCGGTCGAACCGCGTGCTCGGCGTCGACTCGCGCCTCGTGTGGAAGGAGGTCTACTCGCTGCTGCTGCAGGGAGCGGCCAGCCACACCGACACCGGCACGACGAGCGACACCTCGCCACTCTGGCAGGCCACCTTCAACCGCGCCGGCCGCCGCTACGGCCTGCGCGCGCAGGCGCGCGGCATCGATCCGAAGTTCGAGGCGCAGTCGGGGTTCATCAACCGCCGCGGCATCGCCGCCTTCAACGTCACCAACCAGTGGACGACGCTCGGCGCGCCGGGCAGCTGGTTCCAGCGCTTCTCGAGTGACGTCGTGCTCGACGGCCAGTGGGTCTACGACGACCTGATGGCCGGCCGCCCGTCGCAGGATCGCAAACTGCACTTCAACCAGAACCTGACCTTGAACGGCGGCTGGCGCGTGGGCGGCTCGGTGCTCATCGAGTCGTTCGGTTACGACGAGACGCTCTATCGCGACTACGTGGTGGCCCGCCCGCTGGCCGACGGCACGACGCGCTTCGAGCCCTACGTGGGCACGCCGCGGCTGCCGAATCTCGACTACGTCGTCTCGGCCGACACGCCCACCCGGCGCGGCTTCAACGGCTCGCTCTTCCTGCTGTGGGGCAAGGACGAGAACTTCTTCGAGTGGTCGTCGGCCGACATCGTGTTCCTGAACGCGTCGGGCACGTGGCGGCCCACCGAACAACTGCGCCTCGAAGCCCGCTATCAGCTGCAGTCGTACCAGCGACGGTCGGATGGCTCGTATGCCGGCATCCGGCGTATTCCGCGGCTGCGCGTCGAATACCAGGTGACGCGGCCGATCTTCGTGCGGCTCATCGCCGAGCAGGACGGCAACTTCCAGGACACCCTGCGCGACGACTCACGCACGAATCTGCCGGTGTTCATCCGCACGGCCACGGGCTACGCTCCGGCCCTGCGGGCATCGTCCCGGCGGCTCCGCCTCGACTGGCTGTTCTCTTACCAGCCCACGCCCGGCACGGTCTTCTTCGCCGGCTACGGCAGCAGCCTGCGGCTCGACGACGACGACCCGCGACGGCCGCGGAACTACCGCCGCACGCAGGACGGCTTCTTCGCCAAGCTCTCCTATCTCATCCGTTTGTAGTATGGTGACAGGGCCGCGCTCGGCGACCCGTCCCCCTCGGCTCGCATCGAGCGACGATCCACACCTTCAGGGGGATTCCGTACCTATGTTCGCTGCGCCTGCCCGTCGTCTGCTGTTCCTGCCCTTCGCCCTCTCGCTCGCGCTCGCCGCCCCCGCCGCTGCCCAGGCACCCGCCGCCGCTCCGCCGCCTCCGCCGCCTGGCTGGACCGGCTCGATCGGTGGCGGCCTGGCCATCACCAGCGGCAACTCCGATACGTCGACCACCAACGTCGGCTACGACGTGCTGAAGGACCACGGCACGAACGTCATCTTCAAGTCCGCGGGCCTGCTGCTCAAGGGCTCGAACAACGGCGTCTCGAACGTGGACCGCTCGCAGGCCGACGCCCGCATCGGCTACACGCTCTCGCCGCGCCTCTCCGCGTTCGGCCAGACGACGTTCGCGCGCGACAACTTCAAGGCGATCGACTACATCCTGGCGCCCACTGCCGGCCTGAGCTACAAGGTCGTGGCCACCGAACGCACCGAGTGGATGACCGACGGCAGCGCCGGCGTGGTGTTCGAAAAGAACAAGGGCCTCGACGTGGATACGAGCGGCGCCCTCATCGCCGGCGAGAAGCTGACCCACAAGTTCGCCGAGAAGACGAAGTTCGTGCACGCCGCCACGGCGCTCTGGAAGATGAAGGACTTCGACGACGCCTTCTACACGTTCTCGGCCGGCCTGCTCACGTCGATTGCCGGCAACTTCGACCTGAAGACCGAGTTCCTCTCCACCTACAAGAACAAGCTGACGAACACGGCCCTCAAGAAGGCCGACCAGTCGATCGTGCTCTCTGTCGTTTACAAGTACTGACCTGCACGACCTGCGCGAGGAGTGAGAGACATGTTCCAGGAATTCAAGGAATTCATCATCAAGGGCAATGCGTTCGACCTGGCGGTCGGCGTCATCATCGGCGGCGCGTTCGGCGCGATGGCCGGGTCGTTCGTGACGGATGTGATGATGCCGCCGCTCGGCCTCGTCATGGGCGGCACCGACTTCTCGAACATCTTCCTGACGCTCAAGGAAGGCGCCAAGGCGGCCGGCCCCTACGGCACGCTCGCCGCGGCGAAGGACGCCGGCGCGGTCACGCTCAACGTGGGCGCGTTCATCAACACCATCATCAACCTCGTGATCGTCGGCTTCGTGGTGTTCATGCTCGTGAAGGGCGTGAACGCCGCCCGCAAGCCGGCGCCGGCGGCTCCCGCGCCGCCGCCGCCCACGCCCGAAGACGTCATCCTGCTGCGCGAGATCCGCGACGCCCTGAAGAAGTAGGCGCGCGGCTTACTTCGCCGCAGCGCCCCGATACGCCACCGTGCCGCCGACGATCGTGTAGACGACGTCGGTGGCCGGGATCTCCGCCTCCGGCACCGTCATGATGTTCTTCGAGAGCACCGTGATGTCGGCCAGCTTGCCCACCCCGAGCGACCCCTTCAGCGTCTCTTCCTTCGCCGCGTACGCGGCATTCCACGTGTACGACTTCAGCGCCTCCTGCCGGGTCATGCGCTGGTCGGGGAAGAACTCCGTGCCGTCCTTGAGCCGCCGCGTGATGGTGGCGTGCAGGTTGGGCATCGGGTCGATACGTTCCACCGGCACGTCTGTGCCGTTCGAGATGATGGCGCCGCTCTTCATCAGCTTCTGCCATACGTAGCCGCCTTCGGCCACACGTTCCTCGCCGAGGCGGGCCCGCACGTACGGGGCGTCCGACGTGGCGTGGATGCCCTGCATCGAGGCGATGATGCCGAGCTGACCGAAACGCGGGATGTCCGACGCCGCCAGATGCTGCGCGTGTTCGATGCGCCAGCGCCAGTCCGTCACCGTCGGGTTCGCCTTGAAGGTCGCCTCGAAGATGTCGAGCACTTCCCGGTTGGCGCGGTCGCCGATGGCGTGCACACCAAGCTGCACACCGTTGGCCGCGGCGAGGCCGGCGAGCGCCCGCACTTCTTCCACCGGCGAGGTGTTGAGGCCGGTGCTCGTGGGCATGTCGCTGTAGGGCGCGAGCAGCCAGGCGCCGCGCGAGCCGATGGCGCCGTCGATGGTCTTCTTGATGGCGGCAATCGTGAGGTGGTTGTTCGCCAGACCGACGGCCTTGTAACTCGCCATTTTTGCGGCGATGTTCTCGTTGCTGTCGCGCACCATCACCCACAGGCGGATGCCAAGCGCCCCCTGCTCGGCGGCCTGTCTGATCACGTCCACCGTCGCGAAACTTTCGCCGGCGTCCTGGAACGAGGTGACGCCTTTCTCGAGCGACGCCTGCACGGCGGCCTCGATGACCTTGCGGGCATCCGCCGCCCGTTCTTCGGGCGTGCGCTTTGCGATCGAGGCGGCGAGCGCGTCTTCGGCGAGGTCCGACGCCGTTTCCCGCAGCACGCCGATGGGCCGCCCGGCGCGATCCTTCAGGATGTCGCCGCCGGCCGGACTCTTCGTGGCGGCGGTGATGCCCGCCAGTTCCATCGCCTTCGCGTTGACGTAGGTGGCGTGACCGCTCGCATGTTCGAGGATCACCGGGTTGTTCGGCGACACCTTGCTGAGCGCGTCGTGGAGGGGGAAGCCCTCGACGTTCGGCTGCGGCACCGACGTCCATTTCTCCTGATGCCAGCCGCGTCCGCGGATCCATTCGCCGGGCTGCGCCTTCGCGGCGGCCTCGCCCACGAGGCGCACGATGTCGTCCCAGCTGGTCACGTCCATCAGGTCGATGACCATGCGCGACTGGCCGAGGCCCATGAAGTGGCCGTGCCCTTCGATGAGGCCGGGGATGGCCGTGAGGCCGCCGAGGTCGATGACCTCGGTCGCCGGGCCGACGTACTTCTCGATCTCGGCCGTGGTGCCGGCAGCCACGATGCGGTCGCCGCGCACGGCGAGGGCCTGCACCTCGGGCGCCGCCGACTCCATCGTGACGATGGTGCCGTTCTTCACCACCATCGTCGCCGGTCCGATGGCCGGTTCACTCGCACACGCCGTCAGCGCGGCCAGTGCCGCCGCCATTCCCGCCATCCGCCACGTCGTCGCCTGCGTCACCGTCGGTCCTCCTGTCGCGTCCACGGAGCCGCGACGTTCGGAACTGTCGCCGGTTGCCGCATGACCTGTCAACCGGTACGATCCACCACGATGCAGGCTTTCGCTGACAGGCTGCGCGCGCACCTCGCCGCGCCGCTGCCGGGGCTCGACGCGCAGTTGCGTATGGCGCCGCGGCCGCGCCCCGGGTGGGACCCGCACACGGTACCGCCCGGCATGCGCGATGCCGCCGGCCTGCTGCTGCTCTATCCGCACGACGGCGACTGGCAGCTGCTGCTGACGCTGCGTGCCTCGGCCCTGCGGCATCACACCGGGCAGGTGTCGCTGCCCGGCGGACGCGTCGATCCCGGCGAGACACTCGAACAGGCGGCGCTGCGCGAGGCCTTCGAGGAAGTGGGTATCGGCCCTGGCGGCATCGAGATCGTGGGACGCCTGACGGCACTCCACATCCCGGTGTCGCACCACCTGCTGCATCCGGTGGTCGGGGTCACGGCGGCGCGTCCAGACTTCCGCATCGCCGAAGCCGAGGTCGAGCGTGTGATCGAAGCGCCGCTCGTGCACCTGCGCGCGCCGGCGACGGTGCGGTGGGAGCAGCGGGTGCGCGAGCGTCCGCCGTCGGTGCTGATGGACGTGCCCTACTTCGACGTGGATGGGGCCAGGGTCTGGGGCGCGACGGCGATGGTGCTGGCGGAGTTTCTCGCCGTGCTCGACGCCATCGACGCCGCAGCCGATGCGCGCTGACCGCGTCTGCGCGCGGTTGCACGCCTGACGTGCACCGGATCGGGCGTCTGACCGCGACATTCCCGGCCTGTTTTCGCACATCACGGCACGCTCCGGCCTAATTGCCGATGCGCCCGCCACCGATAGTTACAGCGAGTGACCGACCCCCGCACGGAGGCCCCGCCGCATTTGTTGCTGGCCGTGGCTCCGGACCTCCGCACCCGGCTGGCCGATACGTTCGCCTCCGACGGGTTCACCGTGACGACCGTCACGGCGTGCGCCGCCGTGTGCGCCGCCTGCGCCGAGCCAGGGCCCGGGGTGGTCGTCATCGATGCCGAACTGGACGGCGCGCGCGCCGTCTTCCAGACGATCCTCGAACTGCGCGCGCAGCCCTGGATGGCCGAAACGCCCGTGCTGCTGCTCATCGCGGACAAGGATGCCGGGGCGGTGCATCAGGGGCTCGAAGCCGGCGCGACCGACTTCGCCACCCGCACGGCGCCCACGCCGCTGCTCGGGCATCGCGTGCGGCAGCTGCTGCGCGTCACGCGCACGGTGCACGACCTGCGCAAGAGCGAGTCGAGCCTCGCGCAGGCGCAGCGCATCGCACGGCTCGGCAACTGGATCTGGGATCCGCAGGAAGACCGCGTGGTGTGGTCGGCCGAAGTGCACCGCCTGCTCGGTGTGCCCGACGCCATCCGCACGGCGCCCATGGCCCGCTTCCTCGAACGGGTGCACCGCGGTGACCAGGCGGCGGCGCGGTCGGCGCTCGACCAGGTGCTGGCCGGGTCGCCCGCCTTCGCGCTCGACCTCCGCTTCGTGCAGACGGGCGGGCAGGCGCGCGTGCTGCACACGCAGGGCGAGGCGATGTACGACGAGCAGGGCCGCGCCACCCGCGTGATGGGCACGCTGCAGGACATCACCGAGCGCACGGCGGCCGAGAACCGCATCAAGTTCCTGGCCTACTACGACAGCCTGACCCACCTGCCGAACCGCGTGCTCTTCACCGAGCGGCTGCGCGGCATGATCGCCACGGCGCGGCGGCGGCACCAGCTCGTGGCGACCGTGTTCGTCGACCTCGACAACTTCAAGAGTGTCAACGACACGATGGGCCACACGGCCGGCGACGAGCTGCTGAAGACGGTGGCCGACCGCTTCCGCGACACCGTGCGCGATACCGATCTCTTCACGCGCGATCGCCACGGCGAGGGCGAGACGCACACCGTGGCCCGTCTGGGCGGCGACGAGTTCATCCTGGCGATCGGCGATCTCGATCGCGTGGAGGACGTGCCGCGCATCGCCCGCCGCCTCCAGGACGCCCTCAAGCAGCCGGTCACGCTGGCGCCCTACGGCGAGGTGTTCGTGACGACCAGCATGGGCATCAGCGTGTTCCCGCAGGACGGGCAGACCGTCGAGGAACTCTTCAAGAACGCCGATGCCGCGCTTTACCACGCGAAAGACTCGGGCCGCGACTGCTTCCAGTTCTTCAGCAGTTCGCTGAACGAGGCGGCGCTGCAGCGCCTGCTGCTCGAAGGACATCTGCGCCGCGCGGTGCAGAACGACGAGCTCGTGGCCTATTTCCAGCCGCAGGTGGACGGCCGGACCAACCGCGTCGTGGCCGTCGAGGCGCTGATGCGCTGGAACCGCCCGGAGGCCGGCCTCATCGCGCCGGCGCAGTTCATCCACGTGGCGGAAGAGAGCGGGTCGATCCACGAGCTGGGCCGCTGGATCCTGCACAAGTCGAGCAGCGAGTCGATGGCTCGCGGCTGGCACGCCCGCGGCGTGAACGTGGCGGTGAACATCTCGGCGCAGCAGTTCAAGCGGCCGGACGTCGTGGATACACTGCTCGAAGCCGTCACCGCCTCGAAGCTCGATCCGCGGGCCGTGTCGCTCGAGATCACCGAAAGTGTGCTGGCCGACCACGCCCGCGCCGTGCCCACGCTGCGCGCGCTCAAGGACGCCGGGTTCTCGCTCATCCTCGACGACTTCGGCACCGGCTACTCGTCGCTCACGTATCTGAAGGCGCTGCCACTCGACGCGCTCAAGATCGACCGCTCGTTCATCCGCAACATCACGACCGACTCGCGCGATGCCGCCATCGTCACCGCCATCATCGGCGTGGCGCGCAGTCTCTCGATGGACGTCGTGGCCGAAGGCGTCGAACGCGCCGCCCAGCGCGACAAGCTGCTCGAACTCGGCTGCCCGGTGATGCAGGGGTATCTCTTCGGCCGCCCCGTGCCGGTCGATCAGCTCATCTGCTGAGAGCCGGGCGTCGCCGCGCTACTTCTTCGGCGGCGCGGTGTCCCACCAGAACGGCTTCGGCAGCGTCTTGGCCGTTGGCCAGATGGTGTTGAGCGTCTCGGCCTCGTAGAGTTCCCCGTTCTTCATCACGAACCGCACCGTGTTCGTGTTGCGCAGGTTCACGAGCGGATTGCCGTCGAGGATCGTCAGGTCCGCGAACTTGCCGGGTTCGATCGAGCCGACGTCGCGCTGCATGCCGAGCGCTTCGGCGCCGAAGATGGTGATGACCTTGAGCGTCTCGTGCGGCGTGAGGCCGCCGGAGCCGAGGTTCCACGTCTCCCAGTGCGCGCCGAGGCCCTGGAGCTGGCCGTGGCTGCCGAGGCCGGCGCGGCCGCCGGCGTGCACGATGTCGGCCACCTGCTTCCCGATCTTCGTGTGGCCGTATTCCTCGGGGATGAACCACTGCGGACGGCGGCGGATCATCGTGTCGAGCAGCTCGTTCGGGATCCACTTGTTGAGCTTGGCGTCGCCCACCGTGTTCTCGGTTTCGAAGTAGAAGTTCTCGCTCCACGGCGCGCCGTAGGCCACGAGAATCGTCGGCGTGTAGAACGTCTTCGTGCGGGCGACGAACTCCACCACGTCCTTGTGCAGCGGCATGATGGGGAAGCTGTGCTCCTGGCCGGTGTAGCCGTCCATGATCTGCGTGAGGTTCAGCTTCAGGTCGAGCGAGCCTTCGATCGTCGGCGTGATGCCGTACTCACGGCTGGCTTCGATGATCCACTGCCGCACCAGCCGGTCGCCGGCCACGTACTGCTTGATCGTGTTCGTGCGGTAGGCCTCCTTGTAGCGCTTGATGAAGCTGAAGGCGGCCTCGCGGCTGTCGATGCCCGACGTGGAGAAGACGCCCGGGCCGGTCGCGAACACGCGCGGGCCGGGCATCATGCCGGCATCCACCATGTCGGCGTAGGCGAAGACGTCCGGCGTCGAGGTCTGCGGATCGCGCGTCGTGGTCACGCCGTAGGCGAGGTTCGCGTAGTACTGCCACACCGCCGTCTGGTGCAGGCCGCGCGGCGCCCACATGTGCGCGTGCACGTCCACGATGCCCGGGATGACCGTCTTGCCGCGCAGATCGATGCGGCGGATGCCGGGCGCGGCGGTCACCTTGCCGCGCGGACCCACGGCGGCAATGCGGTTGTCGGTCACGAGGATGTCGCCGCTCTCGAGCACCTCGTCGCCGTTCATGGTGATGACGCGTCCGCCGGTGAGCAGCACGGAGCCCGTGGGCCTGGCGCGTGGCGCTTCCACCACCACGTCGAGGCGCTGCGGTTCGGCGCTGCCGACGGTCTGCCGGAACACCTGCGCGCCGAGGGCCCACACCACCGAGGCGCCGTCGCTCGTCCAGTCCAGATAGTCGCCGCCCTCGGCCGACATCCGCGTAACGGGCACTGCCGTGTTGTCGCCGCGGCCGGTGATGCGCACTTCCACCGTGTCGCGGCCGGCGCGCGGCAACGAGAACAGGTGATGGCGGCCCTGCAGGCTCACGAACACCTTCGTGCCATCCGGCGAGAGCCGGATCTCGTCGGCGGCCGGCGGGTTGTTGCCCGGGCCCACGCCCTGCACGCGCACGACCGTGCGGCGGTCGAAACCGGCGAGCGTGATCGAGGCGAGGCCGCGGTTGGTGCGGAAGTACACGCGGTCGTTGTCGCCGCGTGCGAAGTGCAGGCCGCGCCCGCCCTGGGCCGACGCCACCAGTGTCTGCGCGCCGCCGGCGGCCGGCATCGTGCGGATCTCGAGCGTGTTCGGCGGGTCGATGCCGCCGATCTCCGCCGGGCTGTCGCCGTCGTGATCCGGCGGCGGCGTGTCCAGCATGATCGCGTAGAGCTGATCAGAAGCGGCGCCGGCGAGGAACGCCACGCGCGTGCCGTCAGGCGTGAAGACCGGATCGAGGTAGTAGCCTTCGTGGGCGGTCAGCGTCTGCGGTGCGCCGCCGGCCGCCGGCACCCGCTTGATGTGACCGCCGGTGGAGGTCCACGTGGTGTAGGCGATCGACTGGCCATCGGGCGCCCAGGTGGGCATGAACTCACCTTCGGTGGCCGAGGTCAGCCGGCGCGGCGTACCAGCCGGCAGATCCATCAGGTACAGATGGTTGAGCGCGCTGAAGACCAGACGGCGCCCATCCGGCGACACCCGCGGCCAGCGCACCAGCCGCGCCCGCACCTGCGGCCCGTCGTCGATGCGGATCTCGGAGGAGGCGCGCGGCGCCACCTCCACCTGCACGCGCGCGGTGAACGGAATCGGCGTGGCGGCGCCGGTCTCGACGTCGATGCGCTGGAGCCTGCCGGCAATCGGCACGACGATCGAGCGGCCGTCGGGCAGGAAGTCGTAGCGGGGCAGCGTGTCGCGGCTGGCCCGCGATTCCTGATCGTCGCGGGTGACCGGCGAGACGAGCCAGCGTTCGGCGCCCGTTTCGAGATTGCGGATGCGCAGGCTGGTGTCGGTCTTGTAGCGCGTCGCGTAGACCAGCCACTTCCCGTCGGGCGAGAGCACCGGCCGCATGGCGCTGCCCTGCGCGTTCGTCACCTGCGACACGTCACCCGTGTCGCGATCGTGGCGGTGGATCTGCCAGAGCGGGAAGCGCGCGTTGTAGGTGAAGGTGCCGGTGCGCTGCGCGTAGTAGATGAACCGCCCGTCGGGCGACACCACGGCGCCCATGCGGTTCGGCGGTGGCGGCGGGGGCGGGCCGGCCGCATCGGGCGAGGGCTGCGGCGGCGGGGCGGCGCCCACGCGCACGCCGTTGCCGCCGTCGCGGTGGTACATGAAGAGCCAGAAGGTGCCTGGATCCGGCGGCCGCGATTTCGACACGACGATGTACTGGCCGTCGGGTGTCCACGCCGGCGACGTCATGATCTGCGGCCGGTCGTTCGTGCGGCCGTCCTTGCTCACGGCGCGCGGGTTGCTGCCATCGGCATCCGCAATCCACAGGTTCTCGACGCCGGTGCGATCGCTCAGGAAGGCGATCGTGCGGCCGTCGGGCGACCACGTGGGCTGACTTTCGAACGACAGGCCGCCCATGATGCGTCGCGCCTCGCCGCCGCCGACGGGCAGCGTGTAGAGGTCGCCGAGCAGGTCGAACACGATCGTCTGGCCGTCGGGCGAGACGTCCACCGACATCCACGTGACCTCATCGGTCGTGAAGTCGATGGTGCGTTCGGTCTTGAGCACGAGGCCATTGGCGGCGGGCGGCGTGGCCGGCTGTTCCTGAGCGAGCAGCGGCAGTCCGACGGCGAAACCAAGGGCGGCCGCGGCGGCCACGAAGCGACGAATCACGGGAGCCTCCCGGAGTGACGAACGGTGGGGTGGGCGGGCAGGCACCACCGGGTGGCCCGCGACGCGCGCATGATACCCCGGCCATCGCGCCGGTGCCGCCGGGCTAGCGGAAGCGCACGGCGGGCGGCTCGTGCGCGGTCACGCCGAAGGCGGCGAGCGTGGCGTGCTGACGGTGCAGGAAGATCTGCGTCAGATCGCGGCGCACGAACAGGCGCTCGACGAGCCAGCCGCCGGGCACCGCAAAATCCACCTGGTCGTCCACCCACGTGCCCTGCGGCGTCTCACGGAAGCGGTGACTGTGAATCCACCGCCAGTACGGGCCGCTGACCTGCGAGTCGATGAAGTGGAACGGCGGATCCCAGGCCGTGATCTCGGTGCGCCACGCGATCGGCACGCCGTGCACCTTCAGGCGGTAGTCGATGAGCGCGCCGACCCGCATCTCGATGGGCAGCGGCGTGACGATGCGGAAATCCACCCACGGCGGGGTGATGCGCTGCAGGTTGCCGGCCTCGGCGAAGAACGGGAACACTTCGTCGAGCGGCCGGGGCAGGAACAACGACGTCTCGAGCAGCGCCATACGACTCCACCTAGAGACGCCCGCCGGGCCGTCCCGGGTTCCGCCCGCGCGGTCGGAGCGGCCGGGGCGGTCGGGGTATCATGCGCTCACCGCATGCAGCCCATCGCCGACATCGCCGCCCGCCTCGGGCTCACCGAGGACCTCCTCGAACCCTACGGCCGCTACACCGCGAAGATCCGCCTCGAGACACTGGAGCGGTTTCCCGCCCGGCGCGGCAAGCTCATCCTCGTGACGGCCATCACGCCGACGACGAGCGGCGAGGGCAAGACGGTCAACACGATCGGCCTGACCCAGGGGCTCGTGCACATCGGCAAACACGCCGTGGCGGCGCTGCGCGAGCCGTCGCTCGGGCCGGTGTTCGGGCAGAAGGGCGGCGCCACCGGCGGCGGCAAGGCGTCGCTGCATCCGGTGGACAAGATCAACCTCCACTTCAACGGCGACTTCCACGCCATCACCTCGGCGCACAACCTGCTCGCCGCGCTGCTCGACACGCACCTGCACTTCGGCAACGAGCTGCGGATCGACGCGAAGGAGATCCTGTGGCCGCGGTGCATGGACATGAACGACCGCGCCCTCCGGAAGATCGCGGCCGGCATGGGCGGGCGCGAGAACGGGCCGGCGCGTGAGACCGGCTTCATCATCACCGCCGCGTCCGAGATCATGGCGATCATGGCGCTCGCCGAGAGCCGCGCCGATCTGCGTGCGCGGCTCGGCCGCATCGTCGTGGGGCTGAACTACGACGGCAGGCCCGTGACGGCCGCGGACCTCAAGGCCGTCGGGCCGATGATGGTGCTGCTGAACGACGCGCTCATGCCGAACCTCGTGCAGACGGGCGAAGGCGCGCCGGCGATCGTGCACTGCGGCCCGTTCGCCAACATCGCCCACGGCACGAGCAGCGTGCTCGCGCAGCGGCTCGGCCTGCACCTGGCCGACTACGTGGTCAACGAAACGGGCTTCGCCGCCGATCTGGGCGCCGAGAAGTTCTTCGACATCGTGATGCCGATGTGCGGCCACGTGCCGTCGGTCGCCGTCATGATCGTCACGCTCAAGGCGCTGCGCGCGCAGGGCGGGTCGCCCGACGGGCCGGTCGCCGCGGGGTTCCCGAACCTCGCACGTCACGCCGCGAACGTGCGCCGCTGGGGCGCGCAGCCGGTCGTGGCCTTGAACCGCTTTGCGGCCGATGGCGAGGCCGACCTCACGGCGGTGCTCGACTACTGCGCCTCGATCGGCGTGGACGCCGCGCTCTCCGAGGGCTACCTCAAGGGCGGCGAGGGCATGGCGGATCTGGCCCGCAAGGTGGTGGCGGCCGCCGATCGCGCCGACCTGTCGCAGGTGCAGCCCCTCTACGGGCCCGAACTGACCTTCGAGCAGAAAATCACGGCCATTGCCACCCAGGTCTACGGCGCCAAGGGCGTCGCGTTCAAGCCCGGTGCGAAGACGCGGCTGCAGCAATACGCAGCACTCGGCTACGGCCACCTGCCGGTCTGTATCGCCAAGACGCAGTACTCCTTCAGCGACGACGCGAAGCTGATGGGCGCGCCGAGCGACTGGACGCTCACCATCTCGGATGCGTCGCTCTCGGCCGGCGCCGGCTTCGTCGTGGCCACGGCCGGCAACATGATGCTCATGCCGGGCCTCGGCAAGGTGCCGCAGGCGCACACGCTCGACGTGAGCGACGCCGGTGACATCGTGGGCATGGAATACTGAAGAGCAGGGACTAGGGAACAGGGACTAGGGAACAGGGACCGCGCGTGGAATATCTGATCAAGCAGTACCCGCTCGAGTCGGGCGCCCTCGAAATCCAGTACATCGAGGAGTTCTTCGGCGAGTTCCCGCGTCGCAAGACAGCCGCGGAGGTCGTCGGCCGGCTGGCCGATCGCGAGTCGCTCATCCTGATGGCCGAGAGCGCGCTGCCCGACGATCCGTCCACGCGCATTCCCGTGGCCTACAAGGTCGTGCACGAGCTGCGCGCCGTCGAGGCCGATCCGAAGCTGCGCGACCTGGTCGAACGTCTGCGCGGCTGCATCGACTTCGATGGCCGCAAGGTGCTGTATTCCTGGATCGGCGCCACGCGCCGCGACTGGCGTGGCCAGGGCCACTTCCGCGCGCTCACGGAGCAGTCGGAAGCCTGGGCCGTCGCGCTCGGCTTCCAGGAAGTCGTCGTGAAGACGAAGAACAAGTTCTACGACATGCGCGCCGTGCTGGCGCAGCTCGGCTTCGACGTGGTCAAGTTCGAGCGGCACGCGAGCGGTCCCGGCGAGTCGAAGGTCTACCTGAGCAAGCAGCTCCTGCCGGATCTCGTGGCCGGCCATCGCAGCCGCCGCACCGTCGTGCACGCGGGCGGCTGAGGGCGCAAGGGGTTCAGCCGGCGCGCAGTGTCTCCACCGGATCGACGCGTGTGCCGCGCCGCGCCGGCAGGTAGCTCGCCAGCCATCCCGCGCCGGCGATGAGGGCGCCGACGGCGAGCAGGGTGGACGGATCACCGGGCGCCACCCCGTACAGGAGCGCGCGCAGCGCGGAGGCGAGCGGCACCGAGAGCACCGCACCGGTCACGACGCCGGCCGCCACCACCGTCATGCTCTGCCGCAGGACCAGACGCATCACATCGCCCGGCTGCGCGCCCAGGGCCAGGCGCACGCCGAACTCGGCGCGCCGCTGCGCCACGCCGTACGCCACCACCCCGTAGACGCCGATAGCCGCGAGCAGCAGCGCCGCGGCGGCGAACAGGCCGAGCGCGGCCGAGGCGACGCGTGGACGCGTGAGCGAGCGCGCAACCACCGTTTCGAGCGGCCGGATGTCGGACACCGGCTGCTGCGGATCCACGGCGCGCACCGCCGCGGACAACGCGGGGCCGAGGGCCGCGGGATCGCCCGCGGTCCGGATCACGAAGGTCATCGCGCCAATCGTCTGCTGCGCGTACGGCAGGTAGATCGCCGGCCGCGCTTCGGCGCCGAGACTCGAGAGCGTCACGTCGCCGACGACGCCGACGATCTCCTGCTCGCTGCCGAGCGAGTCGGTCAGGCGGCGGCCGAGCGGCGAGACATCCGGCGAGAACTGGCGCACGAAGGTCTCGTTGACGATCGCCACCCGCGGCCGATCGGCGCCGTCCGCGTCGCGGAAGTCGCGTCCGGCGTGCACCGGGATCTGCAGCGCCGCGAAGTAGCCGGGGGTCACGGGCCGGTAGTCGGCCGAGGGGCGTTCGCCCGCCGGCGGCACCGGCCGGTCGGCGAGCAGGAAGGACGAGGCGATGCCGAGGTTGCCGTCGAGGGGCAGGAAGGACGTGCCCGCCGCCGCGGTCACGCCCGGCAGCGCGCGCAGCCGGGCCAGCACCTCGCTCGTGAACGCCACCGACGCGGCCTGCGCGTGCGGCCCCATGCGCGAGACGCGCGCGGTCAGCACCTGCCGCGGATTGAAGCCGGGCGCGACCTCCTGCAGCGCGACGTAGCTGCGTCCGAGCAGCGCGGCGCCCGAGAGGATGAGCATGGCGGCCGCGACTTCGCCGGCCACCAGCCAGCCGCGCCACCGCTGTCCGCCGCCGGTCTGGCCGCGCCCGCCTTCGCGCAGCGCGCTGGCGGCGGAGGTCGATCGCGCGGCCAATGCCGGGCCGAGCCCGCACACCAGCACCGTCACGGCGGTGACCGCGGCCGCAAACAACAGCGCCGTGCCATCGAGCACATCCGCCGTGGCGATCGGCACGCCGGCATCGCTCGCAGTGGCGGCCACGACGCGCACCAGCCCGGCCGCCAGCGCGGCGCCGCCGAGGCCTCCCGCGCCGACGAGCACCGCGGTCTCGACGAAGAACTGCCGCGCCAGATGCACCGGCCGCGCGCCGAGTGACACCTTGACCGCCAGTTCGTGCCGCCGTCCGGCCGCCCGTACGAGCAGCAGCGCCGCCACGTTCGCGCAGGCGATGAGCAGCACGGCGACCACCGCGCCGAAGAGGGTCCAGAGCGCCGGCCGTGTCTCGCTGCGCAGCTGCTCGTGGACCGGCACGACGTTGAGCGTCCAGCCGGTGTTGAAATCAGGGTGCTCGGCCACGAGCCTCTGGAAGATGGCGCTCAGTTCCTGCTGTGCTGCGGCGGGGCCGACACCTGGCTTCAGGCGGGCGAGCGCCATCAGGCTGCGGCCGCGGAAGCTCTGACGGGCTTCGGCGGGCAGCGTGGCGGTGCGCCAGAACTCACCGCGGAAGCCGGCGACGTCGATGGTCGTGGGCAGCACGCCGACAATCGTCGCGGGCTCGCCGTTCAGCACCACGGCCCGGCCAATCGCATCGGGTGCGCCGCCGAAGCGCCGGCGCCACAGGCCCTCGCTGATGAGGAGCGTGCGCGGCGCGGACGCGGCGCCGTCGGCCTCGGTGAAGAGGCGGCCGGCAAGCGGCGTGGCGCCGACCATGCCGAGCACCTGCGGCTCCACGGCGAGGCCACGGACTTCCTCAGGAGGCTGGCCGTCGCTGGCCAGGTTGGCGACCGTTGGCGTGAAGAGGCCGGTCCGTTCGAACGACGTGCTGCGTTCGGACCACGCGAAGTAGTTGCCCGGATTGATCACGTTGCGCGGACGGTTGCGCGGCAGGTTGTGCTCCCACACGAGCACGAGCCGGTCGGCGTCGGCGTAGGGCAGCGGGGCGAGGAGGGCCGCATGCACCACCGCGAAGGCCGCCGTCGTGGCGCCGATGCCGAGGGCGAGCACCGCCACCACGGCCGCGGTGAAGACCGGCGCCCGCCGCAACTGGCGGAGCGTGTGGCGCACCTCGCCGGCGAGACCGCGCCACATCGGGCCGGCGACGGGTTCCGGCGCGGGCGGCGGCGCGGCGTGGCGCGGCGCGAGCGCCGGGATGTCGGCGCGGGCCAGCGCGGCGGCGGCGAACGCGTCGGCGTCGTCGGTCTCACCCGCGCGCCGCGCCTCCCACGCGTCTTCGAGATGGGCGGCCAGTTCGTCCACGACCGCCGGCGCGAGCGTGAGGCCGCGAGTGTCGAGGTGCCGCCGTACCCGCAGCTGCCAGTCGTTCATGGCGTCCTCTCTAGGCGAAGCTGATGCCCGCGATGCGGCCGAGGGCCAGCACGAACTGTTTCCATTCCTCCCGCTGGCGGCCCAGCAGAGAGGCACCGGCGGCGGTCAGGCGGTAGTAACGGCGGCGGCGCTGCCCGGCGCGTTCCACCCAGCGCCCCTGCACCAGCCCGCGTTCTTCGAGCTTGTAGAGCGTGGCGTAGAGCGAGGCGAAGTTGTAGCTGAGCGCGCCGTTCGAGTCTTCGTCGATCCGCGCCGCCAGCTCGTAGCCGTGGCGCGGCGTGTGTTCGAGCAGCGCCAGGATCACGAGTTCGGCGCTGCCTTTCTTGGCTTCACGCAGGATATCGGCGGCGGATTGCGATGACATGCTGGAGTACGATATACCGGAGTCCATAACAATGCAATCCGGCACGTGCCGGGAGGAAGGGCCCATGAACAGCATCGAACGCTCGGCGGGCATCGCACTTCTCGCAGTCGCCACCCTGGGCACGATCGGCACCGCCGAGGGACCGGCCGAGCTGGTCGTTCGGCACATCGCGGTCGTCGACGGCGCCGGCCGTCTCCTGCCGGATCGCGACATCGTCGTGCGCGGCACCCGCATCACCATGCTGGCGCCGGCGGGCCAGCCGTTGCCGCCCGCGAAGACCCTGATCGACGGCCGGGGGAAGTTCGCCATCGCGGGCCTCGTGGACGCCGACGCGCGCACGGCGGCGTTCACGCCCGCGGCGGCCCAGGCCCTCCTCGCCCGCGGCGTGACCACCATCGCTGATCCGAATGGCAATCCGGCGCGCCTCGAACGCTGGCGCCAGGATCTGGCGAGCGGCCGCGCTTACGGGCCGAAGCTGGCGCCCGCGTGCGCGCGGGAAGGCGGGGTGGCCGCCGCGTCGGCGCCGGAGGCGCTCGATGCGGTGCACGACGCTCTGGCGCGCCTCGTCGCCGAGGGCCGAACGCCGGCGGCAGCGATTGCGACGTTCACACGCGAGAACGCCCGCGCGCTCCGCCTCGACGCGGTCGGGACGCTTGCCCCCGGGCACGCGGCCGATTTCCTCGTGCTCACTGCCAACCCGCTCGAAGACATCCGCGCCTCGCGCGCGATCGACGCCGTCGTCTTCCGAGGCGAAGTGCTGACGCAGGCGCACATCCGGATGCTCCGCCGCGGCACGCTGCCGCCACCCACGCCGCCGGGGGCGGGCCGCTAGGGCAGGCGGTGCAGTGATGCCCGGCGGTTGCGTCCGATGACCGCCAGGCCGGGCACATCGGTGGTCGCTGCGTCGAGCCAGAGATCACCTGCGACCGCCGCGCGACGGGCTGTGGCGACGTCTGCCGCGGGCACGCAGGTGCCGCCGGCCACCCGCGCGAGGAACGCTTCCGGATACGGGCACGCCGTGGCGAACACGCGCGCGCCTCGCACCAGGTCGGCGTGGGCGATGAGCAGGCCCTGCGCCGAGCGGTCGAGGTCGAGCATCACGACCGAGCGGTAGACGAGGCGCCCTTCGACGACGAGCACGGCCGCCACGGTCATGGCTACGACCGCGTGCGCGCGTCCCCGGTGTCCGGCCTCGCGGAGCGCCTGCCATGCCGTGTGCACGGCGAGTCCCGTCAGCACCGCGGCGCCCGGGTAGAACGGCGTGAGATACCACGCGAGCTTCGTCGGCACGAGTGTGGGCACGAGGACGGTGCCGGCGAGCCAGCCGGCCACGAGCAGCCGCGCGTGCAGGTCGGCGTCACGCCCCATCCACGCCCACGCCCGCCGCAGCACCACAGGCGCCACGGCGAGCGCCACGACCGTCACGGTCAGCCAGTCGTAGTGGTGCCTGAGCAGCACGAGCAGGTAGTAGTGGAGCGGCTCGGCATGCCCTTCGATGCCGGTCGTGGCGCGATTGAGGACGTCGTGCGCCACGAGGCGGGTGAGGAACGTCCAGCCGTCGGACTGCCAGCGCGCGATCGCCCAGGCCACAACGGGGAGGGCGCCAAGCAGGCCACCGGTGAACAGACGCCGGAGCCACACGCGGTCGAACGAGCCGGACCGCCAGCGGGCCGCCCCGTCCGCCGCGAGCATCGGCACGATGAACCCGAGCGCACCTGGCCCTTTCAGCATCAGCGCCGCCGCCGCCAGCGGCCCGAGCCAGACGGCCGCGCGGGCGTCGGTGCGCGCGCGCCACAACACCACGAACACGAGCGTGACCACGAGCGCCAGCGGCGCATCGGTGTTGGCCGTGCGCCCCGCATGCACGTAGAGGAACGGATAGGTGGTGGCGAGCACCAGCGCGGCCAGTGCCGCCTGGGCTCGTCCCGACACCTGCCGCGTCCAGCGGAACACGACCAGGATCGTGAGCCACGCGGCGAGCGCGGCCGGCAGCCGCAGCGGCGCGAGCCCGACGCCGAAGAGATCGAAGGCGCCGACGATGAGCCACACGTTCAGCGGCGGCTTCGAGTTGAAGTAGTCCACCGCGCCCTGGAACGTCGTGACGGCCCACGCGCGCGACGCACGCATCTCGAGGGCGCTCGTCGCGTAGATCGACTCGTCCCACACGTCCACCATCTCGCGGTCGAGGCGCACCGTCAGGTGCAGCGTGGCGAGCACGAACGCAAGCGCGGCGAGGACGGTCACGCCCGACCCCCGCGCCAGCTCCCGCTTCACCCGTGCCACCATCGACAGGGCAGTGTACGGCGTCAGCCGGCGCGGCTGTAGTACTCTCGGCGCTGTGGCGAAACCTCCGATTCGGCTGTCCATCACCTGGGAGGGCGACCTCCGCTTCTCCGCCATGTCCGACCGCGTGCCGCTCGTCATCGACGGCCGCTCGCAGGCCGGCCCGTCGCCGGTCGAAGCCCTCGGCCTCGGCCTGGCCGGCTGCATGGCCGTGGATGTCGTGGACATCCTCGTGAAGGGGCGTCACGAGGTGTCGAGCCTCGTCACCGACCTCGTGGCCGAACGCGCGCCGGAGCCGCCGAGCCGCTACACCGCCGTCACGCTGCACTTCCGCGTGGGCACGAACGCGCCGGCGCACGCGATCGAACGCGCCATCGAGCTGTCGCACGACAAGTACTGCTCGGTGTGGCATTCGCTGCGCCAGGACATTGCGTTCCAGACCTCCTACGAGGTCGTGCCCTGACGAGCGGGGCGTCCGCGCCCGCGCGCCGCGACTGGCTCGACTGGACGCGCGGCCTCGCGGTCGTGCTCATGGTGCTCGCTCACGTGGTGGACGCGTGGACCAGGGAGGCCGACCGCGATCGCTCGAGTTACTACTGGGCGACGTTCCTCGGCGGCCTGGCCGCACCGGCGTTCCTCTTCCTGGCCGGCCTCGGCACGGCGCTGTCTGGAGCCTCGCAGCGGCGCCGCGGCCGCAGCGCGGCCGAGGTGCGGCGCGCCCTCGTGCTGCGCGGCCTCACGATCTTCGGGCTGGCGTTCGCCTTCCGGCTGCAGGCGTTCATCCTCGGCCTCGGTCGGCCCGTCGATCTGCTGAAGGTGGACGTGCTCAACGTGATGGGCCTCGCGCTCGTCGTGGCGGCGCTGCTCTGGAGCCTCGTGGACGACGATCGCGGCCGCGTCTGGCTGGCGGTGCTGGCCACGGCCGCGCTCGCCTTCGTGGCGCCGCTCGTGCGCACCGCCGGCTGGATCGACTGGCTGCCCGCGCCGCTCCAGTGGTACCTGCGGCCCACGCCGGGCCACACCAACTTCACGCTGCTGCCGTGGGCGGCGTTCGTGACGGCCGGCCTCGCCGTGGGCGTGCGGGTGGCTGGCGTGAAGGCCGCGGATGACGAATGGCGCCTGCAGCGCGCGCTCGCGGTGCTCGCCGTGCTCGGCACGGCCGCGGCCTACTGGGCGTCGCTCCAGCCGTCGATCTATCCGCCGGGGCGTTCGACGTTCTGGGGACCGTCGCCGGCGTTCTTCGCGATCCGGCTCGGCATCGTGCTCGCGCTGATGCCGCTCTGCTGGAGCCTGCGCCGGGTGATGCCGGCCGGTGTCGGCGCCGCACTCGCCACCCTCGGCGCCGCCTCGCTCTTCGTCTACTGGGTGCACATCGAGCTCGTCTACGGCGGCCCGGCCATCGTGCTGAAACGGCGCCTGCCCTTCGAGGCCTCGCTCGTGGCCACCTTGCTCGTCGCCTGGGGTATGGCGCGGCTCGTGCCGTGGGCGCGCCGCTGGGTGGCGGCGCCGTCGGGGCGGCCGGAACCGATCCGGCAGCTCGTCGCGAAGCTGCTCTAGCCGCGCGCCAGCCCGGCCGTGGTGCGCGCCTCTGGCGCGGTCGAGCCAGTGCGATACAGTGAGCCCCTTGTTTCTCCGGAGGACTGTCGAATGACGTGGATGTGGAAGAGCGCGGCGGCCGTGGCCGTCTGCCTGACGATCGCGACCGAGGCCGGCGCCCAGGAAGCGCGGCGTCGCTGGGAGATGCAGCGCCAGATCCGCCTCGACAAGTTCGAGCAGATCCTGCCGCTGGCGATGAAGAACAACAACATCGACATGTGGCTCGTCGCGGTGAAGGAGAACCACATCGATCCGCTGTGGGAAGACCTCGGCCGCGGCTACGTCACCGGCATGGGCTACTACATGTTCTTCCTGCGCGGCGACCGCGTGGAGCGCATCGCCCTCGGACCGAGCGGCTACCTCATCAACGAATCCGGCGCCTACGACGGCATGACCGCCGCCTCGATGCTGCCGGAGTTCGTGCGCCAGCGCGATCCGAAGCGCATCGGCGTCAACATGTCGCAGGAGATCGGCCCGGCCGATGGCCTCTCCGTGACCATGCACGCGCATCTCATCAAGACGCTCGGCGAGCCCTATGCCTCGCGCCTCGTCAGCGCCGAGAAGCTCGTCTCGGAGTTCCGCTCGCGCCGCGTGGCGTCGGAAATCGTGGCCTTCGGTGAAGCCGCCGGCATCGCCGTGGGGCTGGCCGAACGCGCGCTCTCGAACGAGGTCATCACGCCCGGCAAGACCACGCTCGAAGACGTGGCCTGGTGGCTGCAGGACCGCCTGCTCGAGAAGGGGCTCGGCTCCGAGTTCGACATGCCCTCGGTGTACGTGACGGGGCCCGAGGGCATCGTGGCCACGTCCACCGCGCGTATCGTGCAGCCCGGCGACGTCATGATGATCGACTGGGGCGTGCAGCTCATGAACTTCGGCACCGACGTGAAGCGTGTGGCCTACGTGCTGAAACCCGGCGAGACGCAGCCGCCGAAGAGCATCCGCGACGCCTTCACGAAGGCGGTCGCGGCGCGCGACGTCATCAAGCCGGCCATCAAGCCGGGCCGCACGGCGAAAGAGACGATGGCGGCGATGGATGCCGCCCTGAAGGCCGCCGGCTACGGCGTCATCGCCTTCAACACGCCGAACAACGACGACAAGACCGACATCACCTACGGCTTCCACCCGGTGGGCAACACCGGCCACGACATCGGCCCGTCGATGACGACGTGGCAGCCCTTCCAGAGCACCTTCACGCTGCACCTGCAGCACATGTTCTCGTTCGAGTACTTCGCCTACTCGCCGATTGCGGAGTGGGGCGGCAGGAAACTGCGCATCCCGATCGAGGACGACGCCATTCTGATGGAGCACGGCGTGCAGTTCCTCCATCCGGCCAACTACCGGCTCCTGGTCATCAAGTGATGCGGGGGAGTCCCGGGCCCCGGGACCCGGGCCCCGAGCCGCGACCATGATCTATGCCTTCTCCACCTACGCGTTCGATGGCGCGTCGCTCGAGCTGACGCGCGAGGGGCGGCGCGTGGCACTCGAGCCGCAGCCGGCGCGGGCGCTGGCGCTGCTGCTGTCGCGGACCGGGGACGTCGTGACGCGCGAGGAGATGCGTCAGGCGATCTGGGGTGCCGAGACGCACGTGGACTACGACCGCGGTCTCGCCTACTGCATCGGCCAGGTGCGTTCGGCGCTTGGTGACAGCGCCGAGCAGCCGCGTTTCGTGCAGACGCTGCCGAAGCGCGGGTTCCGCTTCCTCGCACCGGTGGCCGTGAACGGCCCGGCAGCCGCGCCCGTGGCGCCGTCTCCGCCGCCTGATGCCGCACCGTCGCCGGTGCCCGCCGCGGCGCCACGCGTGCCGCGCTGGACCTTCGCGGCGGCGGCGCTCCTCGTGGCCGCGCTGGCGGCGCTCGGCTGGCGGCTCGCCGTGCCCGCGCCGCCGCCGGTCGTGGCCGTATCGATCTTCGACAACGAAACCGGCGATCCGGCCCACGACCGCTTCGTCACGGGACTCTCTGACCTCGTCGTCACCGAACTCACGAACCTCGCACCCGGCCAGGTGGGCGTCGTCGGCAACGCCGCCGCGCTGCGCCAGGCGCGGAACATCCGCAACCTGAAGGCCCTGGCCGCTGCAGTGGACGCCGACTACGTAGTGCTCGGCCAGCTTCAGCGCCAGGACGACCGCCTGCGGTTCATCGTCCATTTCATTCGCCTCAGCGACGGCGTGCACCTCCAGGCCCAGCGCTTCGTGCGGCCGCCCGACGAGGTCCTCGCCTTCGAAGCGGACGTGCTCGCCGAGACCACGCGTGTCGTGCGCCGCCACCTGCTGGCCCCCGGCGTGTCCTGATGCGCTTCGCCAAGTGGCTGAGGACATGGCACTTGGCTCCTCATCCAACCCTCGGGGGCTCCGCGCTTGCGGGCCCGTTCACGGCCCCGGCAGGATACGGCGCATGACACACACCCGACGCTCCGCTGTTTCTCCGTCCCTCCCAGGCCGCCGGCGGTTCGTGCAGGCCCTGCCCCTCGGCGGCCTGCTCGGCGCGGTGCTGCCGGCCGCCGCCGTCGCCCGCACCCAGGCACCCGCCGCCACGCTCGGCGACTGGTTCCCGCGTCAGGACCCGGCCCTCGCACAGGAAGTGGTGGGCCGCTCGCACGTGGACATCAAGCGCGTGCGCGAACTGGTCGAGCGCCAGCCGGCGCTCGCGCGTGCGGCCATCGACTGGGGGTACGGCGACTGGGAGACGGCCCTCGGCGCCGCCTCACACACCGGGCGGCGGGAAATCGCCGAGTTCCTGCTGGCCCATGGCGCCCAGCCCACGCTCTTCTCGGCGGCGATGCTCGGGCAGCTCGCGGTGGTGCGGGCCTGGGTCGAAACGGTGCCCGGCATTCAGACGACACGCGGTCCGCACGCCATCACGCTTCTGGCTCACGCCAGGTCCGGCGGACCCGACGCGGCGGCCGTGGTCGCCTACCTCGAAGGTGTGGGGGGCGCCGACACGCGGCCGGCCACGGCAGACCTCGCGGCCGCCGACCGCGACGCGGTGGTGGGCCGCTACACCTTCGGCCCGGGACCGCGCGACCGCTTCGACGTGGACGTCCGCACCGATCGACTCGGGATACAGCGCACCGACGGCAACCGGAGCCTGCTCTTCCATACCGGCGGGCTGGTGTTCTACCCGTCGGGTGTCCCGTCCGTGCGGATTGCCTTCACCCGGGAGGGGACGGCGGTGACGCGTATGACGGTCGCGGACCCCGACGTGATTCTGACCGCCCAGCGCGTCTGAGCGGCGTCGTGGGGGGCGTCCGGGGGCCGACCGTAGAGATTGGGCAGTCGCCCGATGACGGATTCGGCTGCACGGTTCTGCATGCCGCGGCCACCGTTCGTCCCCAGCGTTTGTCACGCGAACGACACGCCAAGTGACTGATTTTCAACCGGTTGCAGCGATCGTCGCAGCGGCGCACGGTCCGGCTGGTTCGGGCCGTCCGCCAAAAAAACGTTGGTATCCCCGTGGACGCGCCAGTAAAATCCGGCCGTCCAACGGACCCCTATGATCAGCGTCGCCGCGATTCGGATGCAGCAGTTCGGAGTGCAGTTCTACCAGGCCTCACTCACCGCCAGCGACATCGACAAGCTGGTGCGCTTCGAGGTGCTCAGCTACGGCGATCAGGGCGCCGGCGGCGTCCGCGGCGGCAAGAAGGCGCCCACCAAGATCCGGTGGGATCTGCTCGAGCGGCGCATCGCGTCGAGCGAGAAGGCGTACCAGCGCCAGATCATCCGCAAGAAGATCGACGAGCTCGTGCAGTACTACGAGCAGTGCCGCCAGGCGCGCGACCTGCCGTCGATTCCCGGCGCCGTCATCATCTCGTGCGACGAGAAGCTGTCGTTCGAGCCGATGGAATCCGGCAGTTCGCTCGGCCGTCTGAAGGTGCCCGAGCGCGAGGGCATCCTGCGCGCCATCGACGGGCAGCATCGCCTGCTGGCGCTGCACGCCGACATCGAGAACTTCCAGGACGAGTCGTTCACCGTGCCGGCGATCATCTTCGACCGCCTGCCCGAAGACCACGTCGTGCAGATGTTCGTCACGATCAACGCCAAGCACACGCGGCTGAACGCCTCGCACCTGGTGTCGCTCTCGGGCCGTCAGCTCTACCGCGACGAATCGCTCGCCGCCGCGCACGACGTCGTGCGCGCGCTCAACGACCGCGAAGATTCGCCGCTCCACAACGAGATCAAGCTGCTCGGCGTGGGCAAGGGCCGCGTGGCGCAGGCACCGCTCGCGCAGGAATTCAAGCGGATGTTCGCCAACGAAGAGGCGCTCGGTGGGGCGCGGAAGGCGGCGCAGTTCCGCGAGGAGTCGAAGACGTTCTTCGTGAACTACCTGAAGCAGGTGGCCACGGTGTTCGAAACCGCGTGGCACGGCCGCAAGTACAGCATCCGCTCGGCCACGGCGCTGCGCGCCTTCGTGCGCGTGGCCCCGGACGTCGTGCGCGCGGTGGACGAACAGCATGCCGAACGCACCGACTACCGCGCCATCGGCCGCGCGATCGCCCCGTGGGGCCGGCGCATCGGCGCCTTGCGCTTTGAAACCGACGGGGCGTGGAAGCGGTCGGGCGCGAGCGTCGAAGGCCTCGTGAAGGAACTGCGGCTGGCGCTGCAGTATCCCGAAGGCGCCGGCCAGTAGATCAACCGATCGACCGATCATTCGGTCACATAACAAAGGGCGGCTCCGGTATACCCGGGCCGCCCTTCGCCATATAGGTGTCGCCAGCCTGGCTCCCCCCAGCGTTCACGGCACCAAACCGCAAACAACAGAACTGGCGACGCCCCTCCGTATTGCAGGCGCCATGCCGGGGTCGGTTTGGGCGGAAATTCACGGAATCCCGTGAATCCGCGGGCTGGGCCGCGCACGAGTTCGTCGTCGTACTTACAGACTTGTCAGCGGCGGACGAGCGCGGCGATGGTCACGCCGGCGTCTTCGAGTCCGCGGCGGATCGCGACGGCGAGGGCGGCCGCGCCCGGCGTGTCGCCGTGGAGGCAGAGCGTATCCGCCTCGAACTCGATGGTGGAGCCGTCGGTCGCCACCACCGTCTGCTCCGTCACCATCGCCACCGCGCGTGACACCACCGCGTCGACGTCGTGGATGACGGCGCCGGGCTGCGAGCGCGGCGCGAGCGAGCCGTCGGGCTGGTAGGCGCGGTCGGCGAACGCTTCGGCGGCCACCGGCAGGCCGGCGTCGAGCCCCGCCTGCAGCAGCGCCGAGCCGGGCAGGCCGAAGAGCACGAGCGTCGGGTCGAAGGCCACGACGGCGCGGGCGACGGCCTCGGCGAGGGCCTCGTCGCGGCAGGCCATGTTGTAGAGCGCGCCGTGGGCCTTCACGTGCTGGAGCCGCACGCCCTCGTGTCTGGCAATCGCCGCCAGCGCGCCCACCTGGTAGAGCACCATGTCCTCGACCTCGGCTGGCGCCACCTGCATCTCGCGGCGGCCGAAGCCGACGAGGTCCGGCAGGCCGGGGTGCGCACCCACCGCCACACCGTGTTTGCGGGCGAGGCGGATCGTCTGGCGAATCGTGCACGGATCGCCGGCGTGGAAGCCGCAGGCGACGTTGGCCGAGGAGATGACCGGCATCAGCAGCCCGTCCTGGCCCATCGGCCAGGCGCCGAACGCCTCGCCCAGATCGGAGTTCAGATCGATGCGCATGGTGAGCGAATTGTAACGGGGTCTGTCACGGTCACGACTTGTCACGGTTCCGTGACCGTGACAGACCCCGTTACAATTCGGCTGGGCCCGCGGGCGTGTCTCAGCCCTGGTCGGCGAAGAGGGCGACGAGCATCGCCTTCTGCGCGTGCAGGCGGTTCTCGGCCTGGTCGAAGGCGACCGAGGCCGGCGACTCCATCACGTCGTCCGACACTTCCTGGCCGCGATGCGCCGGCAGGCAGTGCATGAAGAGCGCGTCGGCCCTGGCGCGGGCCATCATCGCGTCGTTCACCTGGTAGCGCGAGAAGGTCTTCGTGCGCTCGGCGTACTCGACCTCCTGGCCCATCGACGTCCAGACGTCGGTGTAGATGGCGTCGGCGCCCGTCACCGCGTCGTTCGGATCGACATACTGCGTCAGTTCCGCGCCCCTGACGGCGATGCGCGCGGCCACCTCGGCCACGTCCGCCGGCAGGCCGTAGCCCTTCGGCGTCGCAATCCGCATGTGGGCACCGAGCATCAGACCGGCGTGCACGAGCGAGGTCGCCACGTTGTTGCCGTCGCCGACGAACGCGATCGTGCGGCCCGCCACCGATCCCCAGCGCTCCTGCAGGGTCTGCATGTCGGCGAGCGCCTGGCACGGATGTTCCTCGTCCGAGAGGGCGTTGACGATGCGCAGGCCCGGCGCCGACTCGGTGAAGATCGTGAGGCGGCCCTGCGCGAACGTGCGGATGACCACCGCATCCACCCAGCGCTCGAGATTGCGGGCCACGTCATGCAGCGGCTCGCGGTCGGCGTGCATGACGTCCGACGGGATGTCCACGACGCTGCCGCCGAGTTCGCCCACACCGATCGTGAAGGTGACGCGCGTGCGCAGCGACGGCTTCTCGAAGAGCAGGCCCACGTGGCGGCCGGCGAGCGCCGAGGCGTGCGACGAGACCGCGCGGGCGCGCCGCGCCGTCTTCAGTTCGGCGGCGAGCGCCAGCGTGCGCGCCAGTTCGTCGGGCGTGTAGTCGAGCAGCGACAGGAAATGCTTTGGCATTGGCGACACCTGGTGTCTCGTGATGCGGCAGGTCCCGAGCCCCGGACCCCGGGCCCCGGGTCCCGCCCCTACGTGCGGTATTCGGCGTTGATCTGGACGTACATCTTCGAGAGATCGCACGTCCACACGGTGGCCGTGAAGACGCCGCCGGCGCCGAGATTCACCTCGATGTCGAGGTCGGAGCCCTGCAGGTAGGCGGCGGCCTGCGGCGCCCGTTCGTCGAAGGGGCGTCCCTGCTCGAAGAGCACCAGCTCGCCGATGCGCACACGCGCGCCGTCGAGCACGAAACGCGCGCCGGAGCGTCCGGCAGCGGCCACGAGGCGGCCCCAGTTCGGATCGGCGCCGTGGATCGCCGTCTTCACGAGCAGCGAGTTGGCGATGGCGCGCGCCGCCATCCAGGCATCGGCATCGGTGGCCGCCCCGCTCACGGTGATGGCCACGAGTTTGGTCGCGCCTTCACCGCCGCGCACGATGCCGAGCGCCAGCGTCTTCGCGACAGCGCGGAACCCCTCGAAGAGCGCGGCCTCCGTGGCGTCGTCGATCGTCACGCCCGAGGCGCCGTTGGCCAGGGCGAACACGCAGTCGTTGGTGGACGGCTCGCCGTCCACGGTGATGGCGTTGAAGGTGAAGCGGCAGGCGTCCACGAGGACCTTGCGAAGGCGGACCGGATCCACGGCCGCGTCGGTCGTGAGATACCCGAGCATCGTCGCCATGCGCGGCTCGATCATTCCCGAGCCCTTGGTCATGCCGCCCACGCGGAAGGTGCCCGCGGGGGTCACCACCTCCACCGCCGCCGACTTGGGAAACGGGTCGGTGGTCATGATGGCCACCGCGGCCTCGGCGCCGCCGTCAGGCGAGAGCGCCGCCACCGCGCGCGGGATGCCGCCGCGCAGGGCCGGCATCTTCAGGTTCACGCCGATGACGCCGGTCGAAGCGACGAGCACTTCGTGCGCGGCCACGCCGAGGGCCGCGGCCGTGAGCGCGGCCATCTCATCCGCGTCGGCCATACCCTGCGGCCCGGTGCAGGCATTCGCGCAGCCGCTGTTGCTCACGACGGCGCGCGCCTGGCCGTGACTGGCCGCAAGGTGCGCCTTCGAGACGAGCACCGGCGCCGCCTGCGCCTGGTTGGTCGTGAAGACGGCCGCCGCCGAGGCCGGCGTGTCGCTCACGACGAGCGCCAGATCGGGTTTGCCGTTCGCCTTGATGCCGCAGTGCAGGCCGGCCGCGCGGAAGCCGCGCGGCGCGGTGACACCACCGTCGAGTTCGCTGATCGTGTGCGCCATGAACGGGTCCTACGAACGCACGGGGCGGCCGCCCCGGCCCAGATCGGTGAGCGACAGCACCACGGCCGACTGGCCGCAGCGCCGGAAGAGCGCGCACGCCTGGCAATCGGCCGCAATCTTCTCGCGCATCCAGTGGTGCGGCACGAGCGAGAAGCCCATGCGCACGAAGTAGCCGGGGCCGTGCGTGAAGGCCGACAGCGTATCGACGCCCTGCACACGGGCGCGCCGCACGAGTTCGTCCACGAGGTCGCGGCCGAGGCCGTCGTGCCGCGCGTCGCGGTGCACGACGAGCGAGCGCACCTCGGCCACGGTGGCCGAGAGCGGCGCCAGTTCCGCGCACGCCACCACGCGCCTGCCGGCCACGCCCACGACGAAGCGCGAGGTGTGCACCGTCAACTCCGCCAGCGTGCGCGGCAGCAGGTGGCCTTCTTCGAGATGTGCGTCGATGAGCGCCAGGATGGCTGCCGCATCGCCGGCACGCGCGGTGCGCAGCACCACCGCCGGCACGGGCGGTGCCTGCACGCCCGCGAAGACCGGCTGGACGGCCGGCGCCGTCATCGTCGCCGTCTGCGGGCTCACTGGGCGCCCGCTTCTGCCGGAAGGCCGGCCAGCACGGCGTCGAGCGTGACGATGGCCTCATCGATGTCGGCCGTGGTCACGGTGTACGGCGGCAGCATCCGCACCACACGTTCCGCGGTGCGGTTCACGAGCAGGCCGCGCGCCAGCGCGCCTTCGACCACCGGCGTCGCGTCCACGGCCAGTTGGAGGCCGCGCATGACACCGGCGCCGCGCACGGCGCGCACGACCGGATACTTCGCGGCGAGTTCGAGGAGACGCGCCTCGAAATGGGCGCCCACCGTCTGCACGTGCGCCATGAGGCCGCGGTCCATCAGCTCTTCGAGCACGACGAGGGCGGCGCGCGTCGCCAGCAGATTGCCGCCGTAGGTCGTGCCGTGATCGCCCGGCAGGACCTGCCGCGCGACGTCTTCCGCGACGAGCGCCGCGCCCACCGGCACGCCGCCGCCGATCGCCTTGCCGACGGTGACGAGGTCGGGCGTGAGGCCGAGCGCCTGGTAGTAGAACGCGTGGCCGGTGCGGCCCAGACCGCACTGGATCTCGTCGGCGATGAGCAGGGTGCCCGTGCGCGCGCAGACACGCTCGATGGCGGCGGCGAGGTCGGCCGAGATCGGCCGCACGCCGCCTTCGCCCTGAATCGGCTCCACCACGATGGCCGCGGTGGTGTCGGTCACGGCGGCCTCGAAGCCGGCGACGTCGTCGGGCGAGACGAAGGTCACGCCCGGGATGAGCGGCTCGAACGGCTCGCGGTAGTGCGGGTTCGCGGTGACCGAGAGCGAGCCCATCGAGCGGCCCGAGAAGCCGTGTTCGAAGGCGACGTAGCCGGTGCGGCCGCGCACGCCCTGCGTGTACCAGTAGCGGCGCGCGAACTTGAGGCAGGCTTCCATCGCCTCGGTGCCGCTGTTGCAGAAGAACGAGCGTTGCAGCCCCGAGAGCGTGGCGAGGCGCGCCGCCACCTGGCCCTGCAGCGGGTGGTAGTAGAGGTTCGAGGTGTGCAGCAGCGTTCCGGCCTGCTCGCTGACGGCCGCCGTGAGGGCCGGGTGCGCGTGGCCGAGCACCGAGACGCCGATCCCGGAGATGAAGTCGAGGTACGAGCGGCCCTCGATGTCGGTGAGCCGCACGCCGGCGCCGCGCACGAACACGACCGGCTGGCGCTTGTAGGTCTGCAGGACGTGGCGGGCTTCGAGGGACTGGATGTCGATGGCGGTGGTCACGGAGGTCCTCACTTGACGCGGGTCCACGGACCCGGTTCGGTCGCACCGGCCAGGGCGGCGGTGAGCCCGCCCGGCGCGCGGCCGTCGGCGATGCGCACGTCGGCCACGCCGGCCTTGACGGCCTTCTGGCAGGCCTTGAGTTTGGCCACCATGCCGGCGCTGGCTTCACCCGACGCCATCATGCGGCGGCCGAGCGCGCGATCGACCACGGGGATGGTGGCGCCAGCCGTGTCGAGCACGCCGGGGGTGCCGCCGGCGATGACCAGCCGCGCGGCGCCGAGACGCGACGCCACGTCGGCGGCCAGCGTGTCGGCGTTCACGTTGAAGAGTTCACCGGTGCTCGAGGCGCTGACGCTCGCGATGACCGGCACGTAGCCGCCCTTCGTGAGATGCAGGAGCAGCGCCGGCGCCGTGCGGCCGGCCGGTTCGCCCACCTGGCCCAGGCTCACGGTGGCGCCGCTCGACGCGGTGTGCGGCGCGGCCTTCTTCACCGGGGCCACCGACGCGTCGGCGCCCGTGAGCCCCACGGCCTTCACCTTCGCGGCGTTCAGCGCCGCGACGAACTGCGTGTTGATCGTGCCGCCGAGCACCGACACCACGACGTGCAGCGTGGCGTCGTCGGTGATGCGCAGGCCGTCGATCTGCTGCTTGGCGATGCCGGCGGCGAAGAGTGCGCGGTCGATCTCGCGGCCGCCGCCGTGCACGACGACGAGCGGGCCCTTCGCGGCCGTCTGCCTGATGACTCTGGCGATCGCCGCCACGCGGCCCGGCTCCTCGAGGAGCTCGCCGCCCAGTTTCAGCACCGTCACGCGCGCCATCAGTAGAGTCCCGTCGTCTCGTCGAGGCCGACGAGGAGGTTGAAGTTCTGCACGCCCTGGCCGGCCGCGCCCTTGAGCAGGTTGTCGATGACCGAGACGAGGATGATGCGCCCGGTCGCCTCGTCCACCCGCCAGCCGATGTCGCAGAAGTTCGTGTAGGCCACGTGTTTGATTTCGGGCAGCGTGTCGCCGCTCAGCCGCACGAACGGCGAGCGCGCGTGCGCGGCTTCGAGCGTGGCGGTGACGCGCGCGGCCGTGACGCCTGGAGCGAGCCGCGCGTACATCGTGGACAGAATGCCGCGGTCGAGCGGCACGAGGTGCGGCGTGAAGGTCACGTCACGGCCGAGGCACTGGATCATCTCGGCGGTGTGGCGGTGGCCGAAGAGGCCGTAGGCCGCGACGCTGCCGTGGTTCTCGCAGAAATGTGTGCGATCGGACGGCGCCTTGCCGGCGCCCGACACCCCCGACTTCGCGTCGATGATGACGTCGCCGCCGTCGCGCAGCAGGCCCGCGTCGGCGAGCGGCTGCAGCGCGAGAAGGGACGCCGTGGGATAGCAGCCCGGGCACGACACGAGCCGTGCGCCCGGGATGTCGGCGCCGGTGAACTCCGTGAGCCCGTACACCACGCCCTCGGGCATCGTGGTCGTGGCCGGATACCAGCGCGCACGCGCCGCCTCGTCCTTCAGGCGGAAGGCGCCCGAGAGGTCGATCACGCGGCGGCCGGCGGCGAGGAACGTCGCGCCGAGTTCGGCCGAGGCGGCTTCCGGCAGCGCCAGGAAGATGATGTCGGCGGCGTCGATGACGGCGGCCGGTTCGAGCGGCAGCACCTGGCCGTCCCACAGCCGGCGCAGCCCGGGCAGGGCCCGCGGCGCGCTCGTGGCCTGCGACGCGGTGGCCATCGTGAGCGACGCGTTCGGATGCCGGGCCAGCAGCCGCACCAGTTCCTGACCGGCGTAGCCGGTGGCGCCGACGACCGCCACTCGTGTCCGGCCGGCGCCGGTCTTTGTTTCGGAATTCTTATTCATTGGAAAGCATAACTATTCAGGAATGGTCGCGTCATGTCAAGAGTAATTGAGCAAATTTACATGTTCGACGACTGCATAATGGTATACGCTGTGTTGCATAAACATGAAAGCCAGACGCCAGGCGGCCGTGCTCGACATCCTCAGCCGGGATCCCGTGCGCAGCCAGGAACAGCTCCGGCAGCGCCTGTTCCAGCGCGGCTTCGATGTGACGCAGGCGACGCTGTCGCGCGACATCAAGGAACTCGGCCTCGTGAAGCGCGCCGCCGACGGCTCGTACCAGCCGTCGCCCGACGACGATCCGACCGCGCCGGCGAGTGACGCCGCGCGGCATACGCTGCAGCGCGCGCTCGTCGACTATCTGGCCGGCATCCAGCAGTCGCAGCAGCTCCTCGTGCTGCGTACCGGCCCCGGCGAGGCGCAGCCGCTGGCCCTCGCGATCGATCGGGCCCGCCTGACGGACGTCCTCGGCACTATCGCCGGCGACGACACCATCCTCGTCATCGCGCGCGACGCGCGTGTCGCGCGCGCGCTCATTCAGCAGTTCGAGGGGCTCGCCGCGAGCTGAGGCCCGCTCGGGCCGAGGCTGGAGCCTGCCGCCGATGGAACGTCTCGTCATTCCTGTACTCACGCCCGCCGCGGCCGCAACGGTCGCGGACCTCGCCGCCCGCCGCGAACTCGAGATCGTGGCCGTGGCGATCGATGTCGGCAGCGGCGCGAGCCTCGAAGCGCTGCGCGACCTGGCGCTCGCCTCCGGCGCGCGGCGCTGTCACGTGGTGGACGCGATCGACACGCTCGCCGGGTCGATCTGCTGGCCGGTGCTGCGGGCCGGCGCGCTCGCCGCGCCGGGCGAACCGGTGCTGACGGCGCTCACGATGCCGGTCGTGGCCGAGACCGTCGTCGAGATCTGCCGCCTCGAAGACGCGACCACCATCGGCGTGTGGGCCGAAACGCCCGGCGATCGGCAGCGCCTGCGCGCGCTGCTCAAGGCGCTCGCGCCGATGCTCGGCCTCGTGTCGGTCAGCGGCGCCGGCGCGGCGGCCACCGCGAATCTGTGGGCGCGCGTCGTTCCGGCGGATGGGCCGGCGGCGCCCGCACGCGGCACGCTGCCGGGCGCGGCCGAGGTGCGGATCGGTTTCGAACGGGGGGTACCGGTCGCACTCAGTGGTGTCACCATGACGCCGGCGGCGCTCATCGAGAGCCTCGCCACGATCACCGGCGCCCATGGGGCCGGCTCGTGGCAGGTGCGGGCGGGCGGCCCTGGCGGCGGCGCCAGGGTGGTGCAGGCGCCGGCGGCGCTGGCGCTGCAGGTGGCGTTCGACGCGCTCACGGCCGATCGGTTCGATCCGCCCACGCGCGAGATGGCCGACACCGTGGCCGAAAGTTATGCCGCCGTCGTGCGCGACGGCACGTGGTTCAGCCCCGTGCGCGCCGGGCTGGATGCGTTCGTGGACCGGGTGCTCGACCCGGCCACCGGGGAAGTGCGGCTGCGCGTCGTCGATGGACGGATTGAGGTGGATGCATGAGTGGGGGACATCTGTGGTCGGGCCGGTTCGATGAGGCGCCCGATCCTGCGGCATTCGATTTCGGCGTCTCGTTCCCGTTCGATCGTCAGCTCTTCGAGGATGACGTCATCGGCAGTCTGGCCTGGGCCGATGCGCTCGGCAACGCCGGCGTGCTCGATCCGGCGGCGATCGCCCGCATCAAGGACGGGCTGCGGCAGGTGCTCGAACGCGGCCGCCAGGATCCGTCGTGGGTGTCGGGCGACGACGAAGACGTGCACAGCTTCGTCGAACGCCAGCTCGTGGCGCTCGTCGGCGACGACGGCCGCCGCCTGCACACCGGCCGTTCGCGCAACGAACAGGTGTCGCTCGACTTCCGCCTCTACATGCGGCGCCGCATTCCGCCGCTCCAGGCGCGCGTGCGGGCGCTCATCGCCGCGCTCGCCGATCAGGCCGAGCGGTCGGGCGAGGCGCTCATGCCCGCCTACACGCACATGCGCCGCGCCATGCCGGTGCTCGTGAGCCACTTCCTGCTGAGTCACGCCGCCGCGCTGCGCCGCGACCACGGCCGGCTCGCCGTGGCGATGGACGAAGCCGACGCGCTGCCGCTCGGGTCGGGCGCCGTCGCCGGCACCGGCTACGCCATCGACACCCGGGCGCTCGCCGCCGCCCTCGGCTTCTCGCGGGTCGTGCTGAACAGCATGGACACGTCGTCCGACCGCGACTTCGCCGTGAGCTTCCTGCATGCGGCGTCGCTGGCGATGGTGCACCTCAGCCGGCTCGCCGAGGACGTCATCTACTTCAC
>CADEFD010000009.1:45687-57444 GCA_902826515.1 uncultured Acidobacteriota bacterium | reverse complement strand
TGCAGCCGGGCCGGCAGCGACATGGGATGGTCTTGTCGCCTTCCGTGTTGTAGTCGTAGGTGAGTTCGTCGCCGGGCGCGATGGCCTTGCCGGCGCGGATCCACACGCGCTTCTGCTTGGTGTCAACCCAGCTGTAGCAGTTCGGCGTGCAGGAATGGTTGATGAAGCGCGCGTCGTTGCCGCCGACGTGGCCGTCGCGCGACCAGTTGCGGTTGACGCGGAAGACCCAGATGCACCCTTCGTTCAGGTAGGTGTCTTCGCGCTTGTCGCTCACCTTGTTGGTGATGAGCTCGCCCGCATACTCGAGGATGAACTTGTTCTTGTTGATGGGCTCTTTCGCGAACACGCCCCAGCCGTGGAGCTTCGAGCGTTTGCGAACGACCTTCGGCAGGTACAGCGTCGATGCCATGTGCGTCCGACAGTGTAGCGGATTCGCCGCGCCTTCGGCTATCCTTCGGCGCAGTACTTCACTGGAGGCGCACGTGCGACGACTGGCAGCGGCAGCACTCATCGGACTCATCGGACTCGGAGGCAGCATGACGGCGCAGGTGCAGCGTTATGCGGGACCGGCGCAGTTCCCGTTCAGCTCGGCCACGAAGGCCGACGGGCTGGTCTACGTGTCGGGCACGATCGTGGCGGAAGGCGACATCCGCAACCAGACCACGAAGGTGCTCCAGAGCATCGACGACACCCTGAAGAAGGCCGGCTCGAGCCTGGCGATGGCCGCCTCCGTGCAGGTCTACATCAAGAACGCCGCCGACTTCGCGGCGATGAACGAGGTCTATCGCACGTTCTGGAAGGCCGATCCGCCGGCCCGCACCACGATCGTGTCCGACTTCGTCGTGCCGGGCGCGCTGCTCGAGATCTCGGCCATCGCCATCCCGAACGGCGGCGAGCGCAAGGTCATCCACCCGTCGTCGTGGATGAAGTCGCCGAATCCCTACAGCTACGGCATCAAGAGCGGCAGCACGCTCTTCCTGGCAGGGCTCGTCTCGCGCAACGGCAGGGACAACTCGGTGGTCGAAGGTTCGATGGGCGTGCAGACCAAAGCCGTGCTCGACAACGCCGCCGAGATCCTGAAGGAAGCCGGCATGACGTTCGACCACGTCGTGAGCTCGAAGGTGTTCATCACCGACGCCACGAAGTTCCAGGAGATGAACGAGACCTACCGCACGGTGTTCACCAAGGATCCGCCGGCCCGCGCCACCGTCGTCGCGCCGCTCATGGGCGCCGCCAACGTGGTCGAGATCACGCTGACCGCGTCGAGCCTGCCGAAGCAGGTCTTCACGACGCCCGCCGCGGACGGCACGCCCGGCAAGCCGAGCCCGATTCTGAGCAGTGCCGTCAAGGTGGGCAACCGCCTGTATCTCTCGGGCCTGCTCGGCAACACCGCCGCCAACAAGGGCGACACGCAGGCGCAGACCACCGAGATCCTCGCCCGCGTCGGCCGCACGCTGCAGGTGGCCGGTTTCGGCTGGGGCGACCTGGTGGACGGCGTCGTCTACATCACCGACGTGAAGAACTTCGAGGCGATGAACGCGGGCTACCGCGCCGTCGTGAAGGACCTGCCGGCGCGGGCCACCGTGAAGTCGGGCCTCGTGGCCGACGGCATGCTCGAGATCATGTTCGTCGCCTCGAAGTAAGCCCTACGCGCCGAGCCGCTCCACGAGCAGCTCGGCGCCGCCCTGGCTGAGCAGCGTAACCGCGCCGAGTAGTCCATACAGCTGCAGCTGCAGGGTCGCATTGGCCCCGAGCGCGGTGATCGTGGCCCGGCACCAGACAGGCGTGCTCGTGGACGGCGCGATAGCGCTCCCGGCGAGGGCACTGCCGTTCACGAGCAGCCGGCTCGAGGCGAGCTGCGCCGAGGTCGTGCGCACGCAGTACGACAGCCGGTAGGTGCCCGCATCGGTCACCGTCACGGTGGCGCCCGACACGCCGACGCCACTGGCGGCGGTCAGGGTCAGCGGCAGTGACGTGCCGCCGAGCACGATCGCCACGACCGACCCCGTGTCGTTGGCGAATCCCCCGTACGACAGGAGCGCCGTGCCGGTGGCACCCGCTGCCCCCGGCGGCCCTTGCGCCCCGGGCGGCCCTGCGGCGCCTGGCGCACCGTCAGCGCCCGCCGCGCCGGGCGGGCCGGCCGGGCCCGTGAGTCCGGCCACCGCGTCGCGCCGCATGAGCGTCCCGGCGAGCACGAGGCCGCTGGCGCCATTCAGTTCGAGTGTCGAGACGTCCGCGCCGACGACGCCGGCCACGCCGGCCGTCAGAATCCCCGGCCCGATGCTCACCGTCTCGCCGTCGAGCCTGTACGGCAGCGTGTAGTGCAGCGGCGCCGCGGTGCCCGCGGTGGTCGCCAGCGTGAGGTCGATGGCCACGCTGCCAAGCCCGCCCGCTGCGCACGTGCCCGGCGGCGTGAAGGTGAAGGTGCCGCCCAACTGGCCGGGCCCGGGCGTCGAGAGCATCGCCCCCGACAGCACGTACGCGCCGCTCACCGCGCACGTCGTGAGCTGCGCCTCGGCCGGCGCTGCCGCCGCGCCCAGTGCCATCATCCCCGCCACGGTCGTCATCCACGCCTGTCGCATACGCCGAACCTCCCGTCCGGCGTAATCGGCCACCGCTGACCTGGGTGCAGCGGCTACGGCAGGATGCGCCAGATCTGCGCGTCGTAACGCCAGGCGGTGAAGGCGAGGCGCTGGCCATCGGGTGACCACGCCGGCTGGCTCTTGTGCGCCGGATCGAACGTGAGCTGCTCGATCGGCCCGCTCATGAGGCCGCGCCGGAAGAGTTGATAGACGCCGTCGCCCGCCGGCGCCACGAAGGTGAACGCGAGGCCGTCGGGCGCCACGCTGAGGCCCGGGAAATCGTGTTCGCTCGCGAAGCGATGCAGCACCTGCGCGGCGCCCCCAGAGGCTGGCACGAGCAGCACGGCATGCCGGCCGGGGCCTTCTTTCGCGATCGCAACGATGCGGCGGCCGTCGGGCAGCCATTCGCCGTGGGTGACCTCGAACCCCGGCGCGCCGATCGCACGCAGCTCGGAGGTGACCTGTCCGGTCTCCTGATCGAGACCGATCGTGAACAGCACGGAGCGGCCGTCCTTCGTGCCGTCGAGCAGCAGCGTCTTCCCATCGGACGCCCAGCGCGGCCAGCCCACTTCGGCGCCGCGGCCGAGCATGGTGATGCGGCGATCCGGCACGCCACCGTCGACCGGCCGCAGCCAGATATCGTCGGACATCTCGCGATGTGAGTGGAAGGCGATCCAGCGGCCGTTCGGCGACCACGCCATGCCCTGGTCTTCGGAGTCGGAGTCGGCGATGACCGCCGACGGCGCGTCTGCCGGGAGCGTGCCCGACAGATCCAGCACGCCGACTTCCTGCGCGATGTCGGGATACTTCGCGTCGTCGATCTGGCGGCGCCACGTGCCGTAGGTCATCGACAGGAGCGGCTGCGTGGGATGCCACCACGGCGTCTCGGCCTGGAAGGTCGTGAGCGGCCGCACGGCGCCGTCCGCAAGTTCGCCGAGCTGTGTTCGGTATTCCTGCGTCTTGTAGACGACGGTGCCGTCGCGCGCCACGGTCGGGCCATAGGCATCGCGCGCCGTGGTCGTGACCCTCGCCGCCGCGCCGGTGGCGCGGTTGATGCGCCACAAGTCGAGGAAGCCGCGGCGATTGGCGGCGCCGGCGTAGATCGTCTGGCCGTCCGCTGAAAACGCGATCGGTCCGGAGATCCGCAGCGCCGGACGCGTCACGAGCGGTGCGGCGCCGCACGGCGAGGATATCCCGTCGCCCTGCGCGGTCGAGAGCACACAGGCCATCTCGGTGGCTGACGCCCACGCCGGCCACGACGGCCGGCCCGTGGTGATGGCGGTGCGCCAGAGTTCCTGGCCATCGAGCCGCACGCGCCACAGTTCGGGCCCGTCGCGTCCGCTCGCGACGCCCGCAATCCAGCCGCCGTCGGGACTGACGCTCAGTTGCCGCAGCGCGTTGGCTTCGAGGGTCACACCCGTCGTGACGCCGCTGCTCTCGAGCGTGGCCACCGGCCAGAGCGGCCGCGCCCCGACGCCGATTTCGTGCAGATGCCAGCGCCACGCCGCGCCGCCGTCTTCGAAGATCACGCGTCGATCGTCGATCCAAGTGAGGTGCCGGACCTGGCCGTCGGCGAGCGCCGACGACACCTCGACGCCGCCTTCGACCGGGACGACGCGCAACCGCCGCCCTTCCGAGAAGGCCACGAGCCGTCCCGACGGTGACACCGCCACGGCCGGATCGCGGTAGCCGACGATGCCCTGCTGATGCGCGGTGGCGACCCAGGCCGTGACCCGGTCGCGCCCCGCCGAGGCGGGCGCGGACATCCGGCCCACGCCGGCCACCCACACGGCCACGGCAATCGCCGCGACGCCGACGAGCGTCAGAACGCGACTCGACATGCGGGGATTGTAATCGGCCGGCGCGCGCCGCGACAGCGCGGGGAGCGTCAGTCATACTCGACCGATGCTGTCGCTCCCGCCCGGCGCCGCCGACGCCATCGGCTACCTCGCCGCCACGCTCACGACCGCCTCGTGGATCCCGCAGATCGTCCGCACGTGGCGGTCGCGATCCGCCGGCGACCTCTCGCTCGGCATGCTCGCCACGTTCACGCTCGGTATCGCGTTGTGGCTGGTCTTCGGCCTGGCCACGTCGTCGGGCCCGGTCGTCGCGGCCAACACGGTCACGCTCGTGCTGAACCTCGTGCTGGTCGGCCTGCGGCTCAGGTTCGGCGGCGCCCGACGCCGGCATTTGTAACGGGGTCTGTCACCGTCACCGCGGCGTGACATCTCGTGACCGTGACAGACCCCGTTACAGGTGAGATCAGGCGCGGTTGCGGTAGAGCGACGCCTCTACGGCCTTCGCCATCGCCGCCGTGTCCATCGGGCGGCCCAGGAAGCGCGCCACGGCCGCGGCGGTCGCCTCTGGCGCGGCAACGGCCTCGCGATACGGCACATAGAGGGTCTCGAAACAGGGCCGCGCCGCCATGAAGCGTTCGACCTGCGTCAGGTGCGACTGGAACACCTCGCGCGAGGTGCCGGATGCGGTCTCGCCCTCCCCGCGCCTGGTCAGCATCTGCTGCTGTGAGGCCAGCACCTCGTCGAGGTCGCGCTGCATGAAGATCACCTGGTAGTTGAAGTCTTCGGGCAGCCACGTCACGAGGAACGAGATGATCTTCACCGCTTTGCCGCGGGCCGCGGGCAGCCAGGGCACATCGCCGCGCGCCGCCTCCAGATCCTTCACGGGCTCGAACTCGAAGTAGCCCTTCGGGTTGCTGATGTCGGCGGTCCGGACGCCGTCTTCGAGCGGACCGACGCCGCCGGCCGCGAGCATCCGCATCATCATCGACGTGCCCGACCGCGGCAGCCCCGACACCACGACGATCGGCGCGCCGAACCGGATCCGCCGCAGCCACCGCCCGATCATCGCGCCGCCGCCGACGCCGCCGGCCACGGCGCCACGCGCAGTACAATGACAGGCGTTCGCCTGCAGATCTCGATGCACTCCGGCATGGCCAGACTTGTACCACACCCCCGCGTCGCGTTCCTCGCGACGGCCGTGGCGCTTGTCACGCCGGCCGCCGCCGACGCCTACATCGGGCCGGGCGCCGGCTTCGCCGTGATGTCGTCGTTCCTCGTGATCTTCGTCACGATGATCGTCGTGCTGGCCTCGGTGCTCGCCTGGCCGTTCCGCGCGCTCTGGCGGCTCGTGCGCCGCAGTGGTCCGCCGCCGGCCGCCATCGACCGCTTCATCGTCGTCGGCTTCGACGGGCAGGACCCGGCGCTCACCGACCAGTTCCTGAACGAGGGGCTGCTGCCGAACTTCGCGGCGCTCAAGGCGCAGGGCACCTATCGCCGTCTGCAGACCACCTACCCGGCGCTCTCGCCGGTGGCGTGGTCGTCGTTCAGCACCGGCACCCATCCGGCCCGCCACAACATCTTCGACTTCCTCGATCGCGATCGCCGCACCTACCTGCCGCTGCTGTCCTCCACGCGGATCGGCGCCGTCGAGAAGTTCTTCCGCCTCGGCAAGTACCTCATCCCGCGCGAGCGGCCGGCGCTCACGAACCTGCGGCGCTCGAAGCCCTTCTGGACGATTCTCGGCGAGCGGCGCATCTGGAGCACCATCCTGCGCGTGCCGATCACGTTCCCGCCGGATCGGTTCTACGGCGCCGAGCTGAGCGCGATGTGCGTGCCGGATCTGCTCGGCACGCAAGGCACCTTCCTGCTCTTCACCACACGGCCGCCGGCTGCCCGATTCAAGGAAGGCGGCCAGCGCGTGCAGGTGACGCTCACGGGCGACCGCATCGACACCGTGGTCACCGGACCCGAGAACACGTTCGTGGTGGGGCATCCGCCCCTTACCTGCCCGCTCACGGTCACGCTCGATCGCGCGCAGGGGCGTGCCACGATCGCGGTGGGCGGCGAGCGGGTCACGCTTGCCGTCGGCGAACTGAGCGGCTGGCTGTCGCTGCCCTTCCCCGCGGCGCCGGGCGTGACGGTGGCCGGCATCGCCCGCGTGCAGCTCCTCGAACTCGGCGACCACGTGTCGCTCTACATGTCGCCCATCAACCTCGACCCCGAGGCGCCCGCGATGCCGATCTCGCATCCGGACTACTACGCGGGATATCTCGCCAAGCGCCACGGCCCCTATGCCACGCTCGGCCTGGCCGAAGACACCTGGGCCCTGAACGAAGGCGTGACCGACGACGCCACGTTCCTGCAGCAGGCGCACGACATCGACGACGAGCGGCGCACGATGTTCCTGACGTCACTCGACAAACTGCGCCGCGGCACACTCGTCTGTGTGTTCGATGCCACCGACCGCATCCAGCACATGTTCTGGCGCTACATCGATCCGAAACATCCCGCCCATCGGAAGGACGTGCCGGCCGAACACCGCGAGGCGATCAAGGCGCTGTATCAGAAGAACGACGCCCTCGTCGGCCAGGTCATGGCCACGCTCGGCCCGAAGGACCTGCTGATGGTCATCTCCGACCACGGCTTCAGCTCGTTCCGCCGCGGCGTCAACCTGAACGCGTGGCTGCACCGCGAGGGCTACCTCACGCTCAAGGCCGGCGCCGACGGCTCCACCGAGTGGCTGCGCGACGTGGACTGGTCGAAGACGCGTGCCTACTGTCTCGGACTCTCTGGCCTGTACCTCAACCTGCGTGGACGCGAAGCCGGCGGCATCGTGGAGCCCGGCGACGACGCGCGCGCGCTCAAGGCCGAGCTGATCGCGAAGCTCACGGGGCTGCGCGACGAAGCCGGCGGTGACATCGGCGTGCGCGAGGCCTTCGACACGCGCGCGCTCTACGAGGGGCCGTACTCCGAGAACGCCCCGGATCTCGTCATCGGCTACAACGCCGGCTACCGCACGTCGTGGGACTGCGCGTCGGGCATGGTCTCGGGCCCTGTCTTCGAGGACAACACGAAGGCGTGGAGCGGCGACCACTGCATCGACCCGCGGCTCGTGCCCGGCGTGCTCTTCTGCAACCGCGCCATCGGCGACACGCGCGATCTCTCGATCGTGGACATCGCACCCACGGCGCTCACCCTCTTCGGCCTGGAACCGCCGCCGCACATGGACGGCCGCCCGTGGGCGGTGGCGTCGTGAGGGCGGCCACAGCGACGGCCCGTGTCGCCGGGGCGGTGGTGCTGGCAGTGTGTGCGTTCGCGCTCGCCACCGGCTGCGGCGGCCGCACGCACGTCGTGGCCGGGCAGAAGGTCATCGTGCTCGGCATCGACGGGTTCGACCATCAGCTCACACGCGAGCTGCTCGCCGCCGGGCGCCTGCCGAATCTGGCGCGCCTGGCGCAACAGGGTGGCTTCACGCCGCTCGCCACCTCGACGCCGCCGCTCAGTCCGGTGGCCTGGTCCACGTTCATCACCGGTCTCGATCCCGGCGCCCACGGCATCTTCGACTTCATCCACCGCGAGCCCGACACGCTGGCCTCGTTCCTCTCGACGTCGCGCACGGTGCCGCCGGGACGCATGCTCACGCTGGGCCCGTGGCAGTTCCCGCTGTCGTCCGGACGCGTCGAACTGCTGCGCGGCGGCCAGGCGTTCTGGGAAGCGCTCGAGGCCCGCGGCATCGAGACCACCATCGTGCGGATGCCGGCGAACTTTCCGCCGTCGGGCACCGCCACGCGTGAACTGAGCGGCATGGGCACGCCCGACATGCTCGGCACCTACGGCATCTTCACGCTGTTCTCGTCGAAACCCGACGTGTTCGAGCGCCGCGATGTCTCGGGCGGCGTGATTCAGCCGATCGACGTCATCGACGGCGTCGCGCGCGGCACGATCGAGGGCCCCTCGCATCCGTATACCGTCACCCCCACGCCGATGACGGTGGACTTCGCCGCGCACGTGGATGCCAGCGGTCAGGCCGTGCAGATCGTCGTCGGCGACGAGCGGCGGGTGCTCGAAGTGGGTGAATGGAGCTCGTGGGTGCCGGTGGGCCTGCCGCTCCTGCCCCTTCAGACGCTGCCCGGCGAAGTGCGCTTCCTGCTCAAGAGCCTCACGCCTTACTTCGAGCTCTACGTCAGCCCGATCAACTTCGACCCCCACGCACCGGCGCTGCCGATCTCGACGCCCGCCGATTACGCCGCCGAGCTTGCGGACGCCGAGGGGCGCTTCTACACGCAGGGCATGCCCGAAGACACGAGGGCACGCAACGTGGAAGCCCTCACGGCGGATGAACTCCTGGCGCAGGCGCGGATCACCGCCGACGAGAACCGGCGGCAGTTCCGCTACGTGCTCGACCACTTTCGTGACGGACTGCTGTTCTACTACTTCGGCCACGTCGATCAGGTGTCGCACGTGATGTGGCGGTCGATGGACCCGGGGCATCCCGCCTACACGGAGGCCGACGCGCAGTACCGCACGGTCATCGCCGACCTCTACGTGGAGATGGATGCGGTGGTCGGCCAGGCGATGGCCGCCCTCGGCCCGAACGACCTGCTCGTCGTGATGTCCGACCACGGCTTCGCGCCGTGGCGCCGCGCCGTGAACGTCAACAGCTGGCTGCGCGACCACGGCTACCTCGCCGTGACGAATGCGCGCGCCGCCGCCGAACCAGGGCTGGCCGGCGTGGACTGGACGAAGACCCGGGCCTACGCGGTGGGCCTGAACGGCGTGTATCTGAACCTGCAGGGCCGCGAATCGAAGGGCATCGTGCCGCCGGCCGAGGCGTCGCGTCTTGCGGCGGAGATCGCGGCGGCGATGGAAGCCACGCTGGATCCGGCCACGAACGCGCCGGCCATCACGAAGGCGTTCGTGACGGCGACGGCCTTTGCCGGCCGCGACTATCCGCGAATCGAGCCGGACATCGTCGTCGGCTATGCGCGTGGCACGCGCGTGGCCAGCGACTCGGCGCTCGGCATCGTCGGGCCGGACGTGTTCAGCGACAACCGCGAGCCGTGGAGCGGCGACCACAGCATGGATCCGGCGCACGTGCCCGGGGTGCTCTTCGCCAGCCGGCCGCTCAAGGTGCCGTCGGATCGGCTGCAGACCCTGGCCGCGTCGATCCTCGCGGAGTTCGGCGTCACCGGTTTCCCGAAAGAGAGGTCCACCCCGTGATCTTCGGTTCAGGCGTCAAACTCGACAAGGCGCTCATCGCCCGCGTCAAGCGCATCTCGGATCTCGCCGGCTACTCGTCGGTCGAGGAATTCATCACCCACGCCCTCGAGAAAGAACTCGCGCAGCTCGAGAGCGCCGGCTCCGAAGAGGAGCTGAAGAAGCGTCTCAAGGGCCTCGGATACCTGTCGTAGCCCCGATGACCCTCGTGAACGCCCTGCTCGTGCGGCTGGCCGATGCCGTGCTCGCGCCGCTGGCCGGACTGCCGCCGCTCGCGGTGGTGGCCGGCTGCGCGCTCGGCTCGGCGCTCGCCGTGCTGGCGGTGATGCGGTTCACGTCGAATCAGGAAGCCCTCGGCGCGGTGAAGCGGCGCATCCACGCCGCGCTGCTCGAGATGCGGCTCTATAACGACAACCTGCCGGCGCTGCTGCGGGCGCAGGGCGAGGTGCTGCGCCACAACCTCTCGTACGTGGGCCTGTCGCTCGTGCCGCTCGTCATCACCGCCGTGCCGCTCACGCTCGCCATCGCGCAGCTTCAGGCGTGGTACGGCTACACGGGCATCACGCCGGGCGCGGCGGTTGTCGTCACGGCCGTCGTTGACGGCCGCACCGGAGCCGGCCTGCCGCAACTCGAAGGCGCCGGGGTCGAGGTGGCCGGACCGCCCCGCTACTTCCCCACCCTCGGCGAGGTCACATGGCGGATCGTGCCGCGGCAGCCGGGGCCGACGACGCTGCGCCTCGTGACCGCCGGCGGGACCGTGATCGACAAGCAACTGCACATCGCCGCCGGTGACGAGGTGGCGCGCCGGTCGCCGGTGCGCGAGCAGCCGTCGTTCATCGGCCAGCTCCTCTACCCGTCCGAGCCGCCGCTCGATGCCGCCACCGGCGTCACGGCCATCCGTCTGCCCTACCCGGAGCGTCTGCTGCCGGTGGCCGGGCAGGCGGTGCACTGGCTCTGGGTCTACCTGGCGCTGACCTTCGCCTTCGTCCTCCTGCTCCGGAAGCCGCTCGGCGTCGTGATCTGACGCCCGCCCGGCCGTGCGCCCGGCCGGTCTAAGTACAATCAGGCATGCTCTTCGCGCGCGCGCGCCACGGCGCCCTCCCGGGCACGGCGCTCCTCGTTCTCCTCTCGCTGGCGGCGGCCTGCAGCCGCGAGTCGGCCGGCCCGCCCAACGTGCTCGTCGTCACGCTCGACACGCTGCGCGCGGATCACGTGGGCGCCTATGGCTACGGCCCGGCGAAGACGCCCGTCATCGACGGCCTCGCCGCGCGGGGCGCCCGCTTCGCCCACGCGACGACGACGACGCCGCTGACCCTTGCCGCCCACACCTCGCTCTTCACAGGCACGTTCCCGGCCTATCACGGCGTGCGCGACAACACCGGCTTCCATGTCGACGACGGCCTCACGACGATGGCCGAGGTCTTTGCCGCGAAGGGTTATCGCACCGGCGGCTTCGTCGGCGCCTTCGTACTCGACGGCCGCTGGGGCATTGCGCAGGGCTTCGCGGACTATTTTGACGACTTCGACCTCTCCGCCGACGTCGGGCCCGGGCTCGATTCCATCCAGCGCCGCGGCGACGAGGTGGTGACACGCGCGCTCGCCTGGCTGGGCCAGACCGACACGCGCCCGTTCTTCGGCTGGGTGCACCTCTACGATCCGCACGCGCCGTACGACGCCCCCGCCGAGTTCGCCGCGCAGTTTCCGGCGGGCCATATTGGCGCCTACGACGCCGAGATCGCCTACACCGACAGCCAGGTGGGCCGCCTGCTCCAGGCGCTCGAGACGAGCGGACGGCTTGCCAACACGATCGTGGTCGTGCTCGGCGATCACGGCGAGCAGCTCGGCGAACATCACGAGCAGGCGCACGGCTTCTTCGTCTATGACGCCTCCGTGCAGATTCCGCTCGTGATGGCCGGTCCGGGTATCTCGCCGCGCGTCGTGCCGGATCAGGTGCGGATCGTGGACGTCATGCCGACGGTGCTGGATCTGGCGGGCGTCGAGGGCCCCCCGATCATGCAGGGCGCCACGTTGCGCCCAGCCCTCGGCGGCGAGCGGGTGTCGCTGCTGGCGCTCTCGGAATCGTGGTACCCGCGCTTCCACTACGGCTGGAGCGAACTCACCGCCGTGCGCGACGGCCAGTTCAAGTTCATCCTCGCGCC
>CADEFD010000009.1:0-45587 GCA_902826515.1 uncultured Acidobacteriota bacterium | reverse complement strand
GCTGGAGCGAACTCACCGCCGTGCGCGACGGCCAGTTCAAGTTCATCCTCGCGCCCACGCGCGAACTCTACGACATCACGGCCGATCCGGGCGAGCGCACGAACCTCGCGGCGTCGAATCAGGCCAGGGCCGACACGCTCGAACGCGCGCTCAGGGCCCTCCTCGCGAAGACCACCCGGGCGGATGCCGCGGCCGGCCCCGCCACCGTCGCGCCGGAGGTCGAACAGAAGCTGCGCGCTCTCGGCTACGTCGGCGGCGGCAGTGCGAAGAACCTGGAGACGCGGGTTCGCCGCGATCCGAAGGACACGATCGAGCTCTACAACCTCCTGAAGCTGGCGGGCTCGGATTCGGAGGCCGGACGCTACGACGACGCCGCGGCGAAGGTCCGGCAGGCGCTCGCCGCCGACCCCGAGATCATCGACGCGCACGCGCAGCTCGGCAACATCTTCACGAAGGCCGGCCGGCACGCCGAGGCCGTCGCCGCCTACACGCAGGCCCTCGCGCTCGACAGCGAACACGCGATGTCCACCTACAACCTCGCGCTGGCCTACCGGCAGCTCGGCCGCGTCGACGACGCCATCCTCGGCTTCGAGCGGTCCACGGTGATCGAGCCGCGCAGCGGCCGCGCGCACTTCCAGCTCGGCGACATCCACATGCAGCGCGGCGACGCGGCGAAGGCCGTGGAGGTGCTGCAGCGCGGGCTGACGCTCGACATCGACCGGCCGCCGTTCCTCGTGAAACTCGGCGAGGCCTACCTCACGCTGAAGCGTATCGACGAGGCGGAGAAGGTGCTGAAGGAAGCCGTGGCGCTGCGGGCCGACGTGCCGCGCGGCCAGTACAACCTGGCGCTCGTCCACGAGCAGCGCGGCGACGCCGCCGGTGCGCGCGCCGCCTACGAAGCCGAGGTCGCGAAGAATCCGAAGAACTACGGCGCCCAGTTCAATCTGGGCAAGGCGATGCTCGCCGCGGGCCGGCTGCCCGATGCCATCGCACGGCTGCGCGGGTCGGTGGCCGCCAAGCCCGACTTCGCGGAGGGGTATCTCTACCTGGCGAAAGCGCTGCTCGATGCCGGGAACCTGCCCGCCGCCACCGAGGCCGCGAAACAAGGCCTCGCACTCAAGCCCGAACGGTCGATCGCGCCGCTCGGCCACTACGTGCTCGCCGACGTCTACAGCCGGCAGGGCCGCGAGAACGAAGCGGCCCGTGAAGTGGCGCTCGCGCAGCGGCTGGAGCGCGGCCGGTGAGCCGCCGGTGTCCGGACGCCTGGGGTCTCGCGCTCCTGGCCCTGACCGCCGTGACCGCCGCCTGCGGTGGTGCGTCCACGCCTCCACCAGCCGCCGCGCCGGCCGGCCCGCGGCATCTCGTGCTCGTCACGATCGACACACTGCGCGCCGACCGCCTCGGCGTCTACGGCAACACCACCGTGGCGACGCCGCACCTCGACCGCATCGCGCGCGAGGGCGTGCATGCGGCCGACGCCAGCGCGCACGTGCCGATCACGCGCCCGGCGCACGCATCGCTCCTCACCGGCCGCCTGCCGTCGGAACACGGGCTCCGCGACAACATCTCGCTGCCGCTCGCGGCTTCGGTGCCGACGCTCGCCGAAGTCCTGCGCTCGAAGGGCTACGCGACGGCGGCCTTCGTGTCGTCGTTCGTGCTGGCGAAGCAGTCGGGCCTCGATCGCGGCTTCGCGCACTACGACGACACGTTCGAGACCGGCCGGGGCGACGCCGCGCTGTTCCTCAATTCGGTGCAGCGGCCCGGCGACCAGACGATCGCGCGCGTTGGCCGGTGGCTCGACGCGCGGCCGGCGGCCGAGCAGGCGGCGCCCACCGCGCTCTGGGTGCATCTCTACGATCCGCACGACCCCTACGAGCCACCGGAGCCCTTCGCATCGCGGTATGCCGATCGTCCCTACGACGGCGAGGTGGCGTGGACCGACGAACTGGTGGGCCGTCTCCGCGCGCAGCTCGAAGCACACGGGCTGTGGCAGGACGCGCTCGTCGTCATCACGGCGGACCACGGCGAGGCGCTCGGCGAACACGGTGAGACCGGACACGGCTACTTCGCCTACGAGACCACGTTGCGCGTGCCCTTCATCGCCCGCGGGCCGGGGCTGCCCGCCGGCGCGACGATTCCCGGCATCGTGCGCGCCGTGGACGTGATGCCGACGGTGCTGGACCTGCTCGGCCTCGCGGCAGGGGCGCCTGCGACCACAGGCACGAGTCTCGCCACAGCGTTTCGCGGCGGCGCCGCGCCGCCAGGCACCACCTACGCCGAGTCGCTCACGCCGCTCGTGCACTACCAGTGGAGCGACCTCCGCGTCTGGCGCGAGGGTTCGTGGAAGTACATCCTCGCGCCGCGGCCGGAGCTCTACGACCTGGCGACCGACCCCGGTGAAATGCGCGATCGCGCCACGGCCGAACCGGCACGGGCCCGCGCCCTGCGCGCCGCGCTCGAAAAGGTGTTGCGGGCCGAACGCGATCACGCGAGTGCGGACGACACGAACACCGCGGCGGCCGCCCTCTCGGCCGACACGCTGCAGAAGCTCGGGGCGCTCGGCTATGTGAGTCCGGGCGCACCGTCCGGCTCGGTGGCACAAGGCGCCGATCCCAAGGACAAGATCGAAGAGTTCAGCACGCTGAACGGCCTGATGCGCGATGGCCTCACGCTGCTGCGCGCCGGGCGGTTTACCGACAGCGCGGCGAAGCTGACGGCGCTGCGCGCGGCCGGCGGTAACAGCTTCCAGGTGCACTTCTATCTCGGGCGCGCACTCGCCGGACAGGGACGCGCGCGAGAGGCCGAGGCGAGTTACGCCCGCACCATCGAGCTGATGCCGTCCTTCGGCGAGGCGCACCTGGCGCTGGCCGACCTGCGGCTCGCCCGCAAGGACGCCCGCGGCGCGCTCGCAGCGCTCACCGCGGGCCAGCAGGCCCTGCCGGCCGATGCTGCGCTCGTGGACCGCGAAGGCCAGGTGTGGCAGCAGCTCGGTGATCGCGACCGCGCGCTCGCCGCGTATCGGCGCGTGATGACGCTCGCCCCGAAGGACGCCCTCGTCCGCTGGCGTGCCGGGGAACTCCTGCTCGACCTGCGCCAGCCGGATCAGGCGCTTGCGATGTTCCGCGAGGCGACCACGCTCGACCCCTCCGTGCCCGATTTCTGGAACTCGCTCGGCATGGTGCTCGGCGGCAGCGGCGCCCACGACGACGCGGCGCGCGCATTCCGCGACGCCGCGCGCCTCGACCCGAAGAACGCGCGCTACGCCTACAACCTCGGCCTGGTGCTGCAGCGCGCCGGGAAGCCCGAGGCCGCGGAGTGGTTCGAGCGCACGCTGACGCTCGACCCGGCCTTCCGGCCGGCCCGCGAGCGCCTGGCGGAACTGGCGCGATGACGGCGCTGCGGACGCTGGCGGTGGCGATCGTGCTCGCCGCGACGGCGCTCACCTTCCGTCCGATCATCGGGCACGGCCTGCTCAACTGGGACGACGCGCAGGTCGTCGGGCATCCGCGGCTGGCGGATCCGCCAGCCGCGCTGGTGCGCTGGGCCGCCACGACCACCGACATGCAGCACTATCAGCCGCTTGCGTGGCTGGCCTACGGCGCCCTCGCGCGCGCGAGCGACCGCGCGGCGGCCGTACACCTGACGAGCCTGGCGCTGCACGTGCTCAATGTGGCGCTGCTCTTCTGGCTGACGACGCGCCTCGTCAGCGCCGGGGACGATGACGGCGACTGGTGGATTCCCGCCGCCACGACGGCGCTCTTCGCCGTGCATCCGATGCGCGTGGAGCCGGTGGCCTGGGCGAGCGCCCTGCCCTACCTTATGTCGTACGCGCCGCTGCTCGTCGCCACCGGCTGCTGGCTGGCCTGGCTGCGCGGCGGCGCGACGCGGCTCCTCGCCTGCGCCGTCGGCCTGTACGCGGTGTCGCAGCTCGCGCGTGTGACGGCGCCGCTCTATCCGCTCGTGCTCGTGACGCTCGCCGGCGTGGTGCCGGCTTCCCGCGCGCGGCCATCCGGCACGGTGGTGCGCACCGCCGCGCTCTTCGCGCTCGTGGCCGCGCCGCTCGGCTGGCTCGAAGCCGGCGCGCGAGAAATCGAATCGCTCGCCGACACCGGCCTCGAGCCGCGCGTCGCCTGGGCGCTCACCCATCCGATGACCTATCTCGCGCGCGCCGTGTGGCCGGGCGCGGCGTCGCCCCTGGACGTGTTGCCACGCGCGCCGGTGGCCGACTGGGGGCCTGCGATCGTCGCCACGATCGCAGCGGCGGTGGTGGTCACGGCGACGGCGCAGCTCGCCTCGGCGCGCGCGGCCCTCGCCACGTGGGGCAGCTACCTGCTGCTCCTGCTGCCCGTCATCGGCCTCGTCCCGTCGGGTCTGCAGCTCACCGCGGACCGCTACATGTACGGGCCCGCCCTCGTCCTCTCCGCGGCGCTGGCCGCCGCGCTCACACGCGCGCCCGGCGGACTGCGTCAGGCCGCGCTCGTCGCCGCCGGCGCCGCCGCCGTGATATTCGGTCAGACGGCGCGGGCGGAGCTTGCCCCGTGGCACGACTCGGTAGCGCTCTGGACGCGGGCCGTCGCCCTCGATGCGAACAACGACGTGGCGCTCTACAACCTCGCCGACGCCCACGTCGCGGCCGGACAACCCGCGGCGGCCATCGCGGAATACGAGCGCCTGCTCGCCCTGGTGCCCGACCATGCCGTCGCGCGGGAGCGTCTCGGCCGCCTGCGCGCCGATGCCGAGGAAGCCGCTGGCGACGCCGCGGCGGCCGCCGGACGCCTGGCCGAAGCGGCCACCGCGTACGGACGCGCGCTCGCCGTCGACGCGACGCGCACGTCGGTGCGGGTCAAGCGCGGCATGGCGCTCGCGACCCGCGGTGAGCTGGCGCGGGCGCTGCCGGACCTCGAGGCCGCCGCTGCTGCCGGCAACACCGACCCGGCCGTCGCGAGCGCTCTCGCCTTTTCGCGTGTGGCCGCAGGCCGCACGGCCGACGCCATCGCGCTGCTGACGACCATGTCCGCGCGCCATCCGGACGATTTCGGGCTGGCGAACAACCTGGCACGCCTGCTCGTGACGGCGGAACCGGCCGCGCTCCGCAACCCCGCCCGCGCGCTCGAGATCTCCGCGCGCATCACGCAGGCGACCAGTGGACGCGATCCGCGCCAGCTCGACACGCTGGCGCTGGCCTTCGCCGCGTCCGGTCAGTCCGAGGACGCGCGACAGGCGTGGCTTCGCGCCGTCGTACTCGCGCGCGCCGCCGGCGACACCGAACTCGTCGCGGCGCTCGAAGCACGCCTGTCACCGCCGCGCCGCTAGACGCGCGCGCCGCGTCCCGCGTCCCGCGCACGGTACAAAAAACAACGGGGCGACTCCGAAGAGCCGCCCCGTGATCGTGTCTATCGGTCCGGGACCGGAGTTCCGGAACCGGAAGTCTGCGCTAGAAGCGGAATTTGCCGCCCACCATCAGGCGCCGCGGCAGGATGAACCGCGACGGCACGTTCTGCACTGCGTTGCCGATGCGGCGGTCGAGCACGCTCTCGTTCGCGTCGCTGTTCAGCAGATTGAGGAAGTCGCCGAACACGGCCAGTTCCGCCGTGCCGCCAAGCTTGAACTCCTTCTCGACGCGGGCGTCGAGCTGGTTCCAGAACTTGGTCCGTTCATCCCCGTCCACGCTGAACGCGATGACGCGGCTCTGGCCCGGGATGTTCGTGACGCTCGTCGGCACGCGGATTTCCGTGATGATCGGCCGGCCGCTCTGCGCCTGGAAGTTGAGCGACGAGGTGATGCCGTAGGGCAGCTGGTAGATGAACTGCGTCTTCAGCACCACCGGGCGGTCGCCGATGAGGCGGCCGTCGCTGTTGATGTAGTCGTTCGGGTTCTGGCCGAACACGCCGGCCGTGCTGACCTGCGACGACAGCGGCGTCGAGCGCGCCGAGCTCGAGCCCTGACGGCCCGTGCTCTTCGACAGCGTGAGGCCGAAGTTCGCCTGCCACCGGTTCGACATGCGCTTCTTCACTTCGAAGGCGACGCCGTTGTAGTTCGAGAACATGCGGTCGTCGTTCATCAGCTGGAACAGGCGATCACCGCCGGTCAGGCGGTACACCTGGCTCACGTCGGCCCCGGCCGGCGCCGCGTAGTTGACGAGCGAGTAGATGCCGCCGATGTCGTTGAACGCGGTCTGGTTGCGGCTGCGCTTGCCGACGTAGTTCACCGAGAAGCCCAGGTCCGCTCCAACCTGCTGTTCGAGGGCCACGATGAACTGGTCGGTGTAGGGGTTCTCGAGGTCCGGATCGACCGTGAGACGCGAGTTGTCGGACACGAGGTCGAGCCCGAGCGGATTCCCGCTCGAGTCGTATTCACCCGAGAACATATACTTCGGCGTGATCGACGGCGTGGTGTTGTCGAACTCGCCGGTGACGATGCCGCGGTAGTAGCGGCCGTAGTGCGCCTTGAGCAGCGTGGCGCCGCTTTCGTTCAGCTTCAGGTTCATGCCGAAGCGGGGCGAGATGGCGTTCCAGGTGAACACTTCGTCCACCGCGCGCGATTTCTGCCCGGTGGGATCGCCGTTGCGATCGAGGAAGTCCTGCTCGACGAAGTAGGCCTTGCTCGTGTCGAAGCGGACGCCGACGTTGAAGGTCGCGCGGCCCAGCTTGTAGGTGTCGTCGGCGAACACGCCGAAGGCGCGCAGCCGGCCGCCCTGCGTCCACGGCAGCTGCGTGTAGCCGTAGGCCGGCACGCCGCTGTAGGTGTAGATGTAGTCGTTGTTGCCGTAGGTGTACTCGCCGAGGCCCGAGTTGAACTGCACGCCCACCTTGAAGTCGTGGCTGCCACCCATGAAGTTGTCGGCGTACTTGGTGATCTTGCCCGAGAAGGCCGTCTTCGCGCTCTTGCCGTCGTACCAGCCGTAGATGCCGCCGGTGATCTGGCCGGTGTCGAGGTCGCTGTAACGACGCGCCACGCGCGGGCCGCCGTTGAGCGGATCGCCGTGGTCCACGCCGTAGAAGCCGGAGTAGCGCGCTTCGAGCACCGTCGTGGGCGTGAGCACCGACGACCACAGGAAGCCGGGCGACGGGTTGTGGCCCGTTTCAACGCTCACCGATTCCGGCGAGTCGTTCGCGGTGGCGCGCTGCGGGATGCGGTAGAAGTCGTCGTGCATCTGCGCCTGGAGGCGGTTGTTCTGGTTGATCTGGTAGTTCAGCTTCCAGAAGTAACGCTTCGCCGACGAGGCCGCCGGGAAGTCCGGGTCGGTGCCGGGCTGCGAGTCGCTGTCCTTCTGGTACTGGAACGAGCCGAAGAACCAGAACTTGTCCTTCATCAGCGGGCCGCCGAGCTGCACCGTGGAGTCGCGGAACTGCGTGCGGTTGTAGGGCAGGCCGTCGTCCTGGTCGTCGGTCGTGTTGCGGCCGGTCAGGCTCTGGTTCTGGTAGTAGAAGTTGAGGTCGCCGTGGAACTGGTTGCTGCCCTGGCGGGTGACCACGTTGAAGACGGCGCCGGCGAGGTTGCCGTAGTCGGCCGGAGCGCCGAGCGAGAGCACCTGCACTTCTTCGATGGCGTCGGTGTTGGGCCACGGCCACGCGGCGCCGGTGAGCGGCGCGGTGAAGTCCGTGCCGTCGAGCAGATACATGTTCTCGTTGGTGGCCGAGCCGAACGACTGCGAGCGCGAGCTCGTGGACGTGGCCGGGCTGACGCCGGGCGCGGCGTTGATGAGGTCGAAGAACGTGAAGCGGCGCACCGGCGCGTTTTCGACCCACTCGCGCGAGTAGTTCGTGGCCACCTGCGAGCTGGCCGAATCGACCACCGGGGCTTCCGCCGTGACGGTGATCGTCTCCTGCTGCGTGCTGACCTTCATCTGCACGGGGATGTCGGCGGTGCCGCCGAGCGCCACGGGAATGCCCGTCTGCGTGCTCGTGGCGAAGCCGGCGAGTTCCACCGTGATGTCGTAGGTGCCGGGCGGCAGGTTCGGGAAGCGGAAGACGCCCGATTCGTTCGTGATCGACGTCGGCGCGCCGGGCACCGCGCGTCCGCGCAGTGTGACGGTGACACCAGGCAGTACCGCGCCGGTATCGTCGGTCACCGTCCCGCGCAGGTTACCGGTGGTCTGTTGTGCCCACCCTGACAGCGGCGCGGCCAGCAAGGCCGCGATCGCAAACATCCATACCAGACGAGAACGCATGTAGACCTCCCACACGCCCCGGAGGAATCGACAGACTCCCAGCCAGAACATGAGACGCGGCCGAATTGTCTGCTGCTGTCATGGGTGTGTCAAGACCGAACAACGGTTCGACTACATGCGTGTTACGCACGAATCGCGGCATCTTTCGTCGATCCAAGGCCCCGGATCCCTGCTTCGGTTCTCCGTGGGGATGACCGGTGGGACCGACCTGCCGCCGGCGTGGGCGGGCCGCCCCGCAGGCGGCGGTTGCGGCTACAATCCCGCCCATGAGCCCCCGACGCGACCGCGACCTCGGCATGCACCGCCCCATCACCCGCCGCGACTTCATCAACGGCGTGGCCGTGGGCCTCGGGGCCGGCGGCGTGCTGGCCGGCTGCGGCCCCGGCGAGCCGCCGGTCCCACCGGATCCGGGCCTCGAGCAGGTGGCCGGCTACTACCCCCCGTCGCTCACCGGCCTGCGCGGCGACCACGTGGGCTCGTTCGAGCAGGCGCACCGGATGCGCGAGGGCGCCTTCCCTCTCGACGGCGCCATCGACCGCCGCGAATCCTACGATCTCATCGTCGTGGGCGGCGGCATCAGCGGCCTGGCGGCCGCGCACTACTACAGGCAGAAGGCCGGCGCCGGCGCGAAGATCCTCGTGCTCGACAACCACGACGACTTCGGCGGCCACGCCAAGCGCAACGAGTTCACGCACAACGGCAAGACCTGGATCGGCTACGGCGGCACGCAGTCGATCGACAGCCCGGCGCCCTACTCCGCCACCTCGAAGGCACTCATCACCGACCTGGGCATCGACGTCTCGCGGTACCAGCAGGTGCTCGACAGCGGCCTCTACAAGTCGCTCGGCCTTACCGGCGGCACCTTCTTCGACAAGGAGACGTTCGGTGCCGACACGCTCGTGGTGGGCACGTCGCGCAATGCCTCGAAGGAGTTCCTCGCGCAGTCGCCGCTCCCGGCGGCGATCCAGCAGCAGATCCTGCGTCTGAACACTGAGAAGCGCGGTCTCTTCCCTGGCCTGTCGTCCGCAGAGAAGAAGGCGAAGCTCGCGCGCATGAGCTACACCGACTTCGTGACGAAGGAATGGAAACTCGATCCGCAGGTGCTGGCGATCTACCAGACGCGCACCTACGGCCTCTTCGGCTTCGGCGTGGACGCCGTGCCGGCGCAGGACGCATGGGCGCTCGGCCTGCCGGGCTTCCAGGGCCTGAACCTCGAGCCCGGGAACGGCCCCGGCCAGAACCACGACTCGCGGCAGCATCCGGAATCGGAGGACTACTACTTCCACTTCCCCGACGGCAACGCGTCGATCGCCCGGCTGCTCGTGCGGCGGCTGATTCCCGCCGCCGTGCCCGGCACCACCGCCGACGACATCGTGACGGCGACAATCGACTACGCGAAGCTGGACGACGCCGCATCGCCGGCGCGCATCCGCCTGAACAGCACGGTGGTGCGTGTGGCGCACGACGGACCGGCGGCCTCGGCCACCGGCGTGACGGTGCAGTACGTGCGCGACGGCAAGGTCAACACCGTGCGCGGCAAGGGCGCGGTGCTCGCCTGCTGGCACCACGTCATCCCGCACATCTGCCCTGAGCTGCCGGAGACCCAGATCACGGCGCTGCGCTACGCGAAGAAAGTGCCGCTCGTCTACACGAACATCTTCGTGAAGCAGTGGACGGCGTTCGAAAAGCTCAAGGTGAACAACATCGCCTCACCCGGCATGTGGCACGCGTCCACGAACCTCGACTTCCCGGTGAGCCTCGGCGGCTACACGCACACCAAGTCGCCCGCGGACCCGATCGTGCTCCACATGACCAAGGCGGCCTGCAAACCGGGCCTGCCCGGACCGGCGCAGCACGTGGCCGGGCGCGCCGAGCTGCTGCGCACGTCGTTCGAGACGATCGAACGCGGCATCCGCGATCAGCTCGGGCGCATGCTCGGCGGCGGCGGCTTCGATCCGGCGGGCGATATCCTCGGCATCACCGTGAACCGCTGGCCGCACGGCTACGCCTATCAGTACAGCTCACTTGCCGATCCGTTCTGGCTCGAGGGCGGCGAGGAGCCGTGCGCCATCGCCCGCAAGACCTACGGGCGCATCGCGATTGCCAACTCCGACGCGGCCGCGTATGCCTACACGGATGCCGCCATCGATCAGGGCTACCGCGCCGTCGAGGAGCTGACGGCGCGCACGTAACCGACGCGGCGCCGCTCGGTCAGCCGAGGATGTCGCGCGTCGTGACGACGCAGTCGGGCAGCAGCACTGGCGCGAACGGCTCGTCTGGAGGCACCACCGCCACCTGGCGATAGCGGCCGCCGGCCGGGTCGATGTGACGGATGACCGTGCCGTGTACGAGATCCACGATCCAGTATTCCGCCACGTTGCGGCGCGCATACAGATCGGCTTTGATGCCGCGGTCGTAGGCCAGGGACGACTGCGCGACCTCGACGGCGAGCAGGATATCGTCAGGCGCGGCGGCGGCAGTACCGTAGAAGTCGGCACGCGGCTTGAGCAGCACGAGATCAGGCTGCGGTTCGGAATGCGGGTCGAGCCTGACGGGCAGCTGTACCTGGACGATCGCGGTCTCGCCCACCCGCACCGAGAAGAGCCGCGTAAGCCGGTTCACGGTGCCGGTATGCGGCGGGCCGATCGGGCTCATCGCCAGCACCTCGCCGTCGATGAGTTCCACGCGGTCGTCCTCGCGCAGGATACCCGCGCGCCCCATCGCCTGGTATTCGTCCGCGGTGAATCGTCGACGACTGACTTCCACAGCCATGGGCATGCCTCACCTGCCATTCTACCGAACGTCATTGCGTATGGCGTGCCACCTGCCCTGACACGAAATGAGGCAGTCACCGGCGCGACATCGAGCTGACGGCGCAGAAGCCGCAACGTCGACGAACGCGGAAGATCGCAGGATCTGCGCCCTCGTCTGCCGCGTCTGGACACACGTCTAGCGGAAGTCGTGCGACTCGACGGCCATCGACGCCAGCAGCCCCTCGAGCCGCTGCAGCCGCTCGGCCTTGATCGCGGTGACGCCCTCCTGGATCTGCAGCCAGCCTTCCACGAGCAGGAAGGGTGATTCGACCACGATCGCCTTGTCGCGCGCGTACACATCCGGCCGGATGATCACGTTCGAGATGCCGGTCTCGTCCTCGAGCGTGAGGAACACGAACCCCTTCGCCGTGCCCGGCCGCTGCCGGGTGATGACCATGCCGGCCGTGCGCACGCGCCGCCCGCTCTTCACGAGCGGCAGGTCGATGGCGCGCAGCACGCCCTTCATCGACAGCTCGTGCCGCCGGAACCGCATGGGATGCGGCCCCACGGTGAGCCCGGTGCCGGCGTAGTCGGCCACTAAGCGCTCGCCCGCGGACATCTCGGGAAGCGGACTCGCTATTGCAGGGAACAGGGAACGGGGAGCGGGGACCAGGGATGGCGTCGGCGCTCGTCGCGCCGACCGCTCCTCTTGCTCTTCTGTTCCCTGTTCCCTGCTCCCTGTTCCCTGTTCTTCGAAGAGTTCGCCGGCAGGACGCACGGCGCGTTCCACCTGCCACAACGCGCTGCGGCGGTCGTAGCCGAGCGAGTTGAGCGCGCCGACTTCCGCCAGCACGGTCACTTCGTCGCGCCGGAGGCCGGTGGATTTGATGAGGTCGTCGAGCGACCGGAAGCGGCGGCCGTCGGCGCCTTCGCGCCACTGGTGCGAGCAGACATTGCAGAACAGCGACCACCCCCCGCGGCCCGAACCGCTGTCAGACTCCTGCGCATAGGCCGACGCGCGCTCGGCCACCTGCAGCGGCATCGTCTGCCCTCCGGCCGACACTTCGAGCATCGACGGATCGTCGCAGCCGCACTTGGGACAGCGCACGGGCACGGCCGCGGCTCGCACGCTCGGGCGCGCGCCGCCGAGATCTTCGCGCGGACGCATCTGGTCCCTGGTCCCCGTTCCCTGTTCCCTGCGGTTGGCAATCATCTGGCCGACATCCGCGCGCAGGCCGGCGACGAATCGCAGGCCCAGCCGGATCGAGCCGTCCATGTCCACCCGGCAGTCCCAGTCGGAGGCCTGCACGTCGATGGGCGCGAAGCGCACGCCGCGGCGCTGGGCGTCTTTCACGAGCGTGGCCGGGTGATAGAAGCCCATCGGCTGGTTGTTGAGGAGCGCCGTGTAGAACGCCGACGGATAGTGCGCCTTGAGATACGCGCTCGCATAGGCGATGAGCGCGAAGCTCGCAGCGTGGGATTCGGGAAAGCCGTAGAGCGCGAACGAGCCGATCGAGAGCACGATGCGATCGGCCACCGCGCCCGAGATGCCGCGTTCGGCCATGCCGGCGCGCAACTGCACCTCGATCGCCTTCATGCGTTTCTCGGAGCGCTTGAACCCCATGGCCCGCCGCAGGTCTTCGGCCTGGCCGCCGGTGAACCCGGCCACCACCATCGCCATGCGCAGGAGCTGCTCCTGGAAGAGCGGCACGCCGAGCGTGCGCTTCAGCACCGGCTCGAGCAGCGGATGGTCGTAGGTCACGGCTTCGCGGCCGGCCCGGCGATCGAGATACGGATGCACCATCTGCCCGACGATCGGCCCCGGGCGGATGATTGCCACCTGCACGACCAGGTCGTAGAAACACGCCGGTTTGAGCCGCGGCAGCGTGGCCATCTGGGCGCGTGATTCGACCTGGAACAGGCCCACCGTGTCGGCCGTCTGCAGCATGCGCCACACGGTGGTGTCGTCCTGCGGCAGATGCGCGAGATCCACCAGCGACTGTCTCTGTTCCCCGTTCCCTGTTCCCCGCTCCCTGTTCCCCGTTCCCTGTTCCCTGTTCCCTGTGGTGTTGATGATGGCAAGAGCGTCCTGGAGCGCCGACATCATGCCGAGGCCGAGCAGATCGACCTTGATGAGGCCCATGTCGGCGCAGTCTTCCTTGTCCCACTGCACGACGACGCGGCCCGGCATGCTGGCGTTTTCGAGCGGGACGACCGACGACAGCGCGCCCTGGCTGATGACCATGCCGCCGGAGTGCTGCCCGAGGTGTCGCGGCAGGTCCTGCATCTGCTGCCAGAGTTTCGCGAAATGGATGACCTCGGGCCGCTGGGCATCCACGCCCACCGTCTGCATGTTCTTCGCGAGCGAGTCGTCGGCATCCTGGAACTCGAAGTTGTGCATCACCTTCGCCAGCCGGTCGATCTGCCCCGGGTCGAGGTTGAGCGCCTTCCCCACTTCGCGCGCCGCGCTCTTGCCGCGATAGGTGATGACGTTGGCGGTCATGGCCGCGCCGTGCTGCCCGTATTTTTCGTAGACGTGCTGGATGACGCGCTCGCGGCGGTCGCCGCTCGGCAGGTCCAGATCGATGTCGGGCCACTCGCCGCGTTCTTCCGAGAGGAAGCGCTCGAACAGCAGCTCCATGCCCACCGGATCGACCGCCGTGATGCCCAGGCTGTAGCAGACAGCGCTGTTGGCGGCCGAGCCGCGTCCCTGCACGAGGATGTCGTGCTGGCGGCAGAAGTTCACGATGTCCCACACGATCAGGAAGTAGCCGGCGAGATCGAGCTTCTCGATGAGCGTCAGCTCGCGCTCGATCTGCGCGCGGGCCTTGTCGTGATACGGGCGGTAGCGATCGCGGGCACCGATGTCGGCGATCTTGCGGAGGAACGACGCTTCCGTCTCGCCGGACGGCACCGGATACCGCGGGAAGCGGTAGCCGAGATCCTGCATCGTGAACTCGAGCCGGTCGGCCAGGTCGCGCGTGGCGGTAATGGCGTGCGGCAGGTCCTCGAAGAGCCGCGCCATCTGCTGCGGCGACTTGAGATACCGCTCGGCGTTGGCGACCAGACGGCGGCCGGCCTGCGCGAGTGTGGTGTGCTCGCGGATGCAGGTGAGCACGTCGTGCAGCGGCCGCGACTCGGGCGCGGCGAACCGCACGCCGTTGGTGGCGAGCACCGGCACGCGGAAGGCCTCGGCCAGCGAGACGAGCATCTCGTTGTCCCAGGTTTCATCGCGCTGCAGGTGCCGCTGCAGTTCCACGTAGACGTTGGCGCGGCCGAAGATGCCCACCAGCCGATCGAGCAGCCCGCCCACGCCGTGCCGCTCCGAGTGCAGCAGCGAACGGCCGGCGAGCGCCACCAGCCCGTGGACGTGGCCATCCAGCTCCTCGAGCGCGAGCGCACCTTCACCCTTCGGCGACCGCAGCTTCATCATCGTGATGAGCCGGCAGAGATTGCGGTAGCCCTCGGGGGACGAGACGAGGACGGGCAGGACGAAGGCGGGGCCCGGGGCTCGGGCCCCGGGACTCGGGAACGTCTCGGCGCTCGTCGTGCCGATCGGTCTCCTTGAATACCTGGTACTGGCATGCGAGGACAGCGGGTCAGCGCGATCAGCGCTGACTCGATCCCGGCCCCCGGCCCCCGGGCCCCGAGACCCGACCAGTGACAGTTCCGCGCCGATGATCGGGCGCAGGCCAGCCGCACGCGCGGCCTTGTGGAACCGCGGCGCGCCGTAGACGCCGTCGCGATCGAGGAGCGCCACGGCGGGATACCCGAGCAGCGCCGCCCGCTCGATGAGCGGCTCGGGCAGCGAGGCCGCGCGCAGGAAGCTGAAAGCGGAAGAGGTATGGAGTTCGACGTACACAGAGTAGGGACCAGGGAACGGGGAACAGGGAACAGATCTGCCGTGATGTCACGATGCCGACGGCGCCTCGAGTGCATGAACGAGCGCCAGCAGGAGTCTGCCCGCATGACCTGCCAGCGCTAGCGACGCCTCGGCGCTAGCTGTTGACACGAAACCCAGATCCACAGACAGGAGGATCTGGGTTTCCAGCTCCGCGAGTGAGCCAAGGGAGATATTGACGTGGTGAATATAGGCCTGACGTGTGCGGCGAGCATTACCCTCCGCCAGGTTGCTTGTTACAGAGACAGAGGCGCGACGAATTTGCTGTACGAGCCCGAATTGCTCGCTTTTCGGGAAACTCTCTGTTAGCCGGTAGCATTCCTTCGCCAGCCGCATCGACATCTTCCACGCGTCAAGATCTCGATAAGTGCGAACGGAGGCCATCGCTGTTCCCTAGTTCCCTGTTCCCTGTTCCCTGTTCCCTGCCTAGTCGAACGTGCCTTCGACGAACCACTGCCCGACGTCGCGTTCGAGGAAGACGCGACAGGCCACGCCGTCGGCCAGCAGCACGTCCCACTCGTCGCGGTCCCATGCCGCCTGGCGCGAGGCGGCGGCCGGCGCGGCGCCGGCTGGCTGATCCCACCAGTGACCGGAAGTGCGCCACGGGCCGGCGCTGTTGAGAATTTCGCCGCCGCTGATACCGCGCCGATCGGGCATCAGCCGCACGGGACGGCCGTCTTTCACCGTGACGCGTGCCGGCACGGGTAAACGAAAACGCCTGAAGGCCACGGCGCAGTCACGTGACGACTCAGCCTCACTCGCCGGACGGGTGTCGCTGGCGGCCTCTCGCGACGTGCCGAACGGTGTCATCTGAAACGCGCCGGGACGCCAGGAATCGACGAGCGCGGGGGCGCCCACGTGTGATTCGCCCATGAGCGCGCTGAGCCGCGCCAGCAGCGTCGACACCTGTTCGGGCGACGGCTGGGCGCGTTCGATGAGCGACCACTGCACGATGCGGCCGGGTGTGGGTTCCACGCGCACGACCACACGATCGATGGCGGCGGCCGGCGGATGGGATTCGAGGTCGAGCAGGATGAGCGTGCGCAGCGTTTTCGGATCGCGCATCGGCGCCGGCAGCTGCAGGGTGCGCGTGTGCAGCTCGCGTGTCGTGAGATGCAGTTCGGTCGTGAGCACCGCGGCGCCGCGATCGGCCCGTTCGAGGCGCACCGCCAGCGGCTCGAGCACGCGGCCCAGCACGAACGACAGCGGCTCGAGGCCTTCGACCGGCCACTCGAGTTCGAGCGACGCGTCGAACGGCTCGTCGTCGACGAGCGGCACGAGCGGCGCCAGATCGTCGCCGCGGGCGGCGTGCTGCCAGCGCGGACCGAGCGTGCCGAGCCGGGCCGAGAGATCGTCTGCGGCGAGCGCCGCCAGTTGCGCCAGCGTGCGGATGCCCCAGCGGCGCAGCACGTCGAGCGCGCGTTGGGCGTCCTGCCGCGCGGCGTCGATGGCGCGCCGGCTGCCGCCGCTCATCCGCACGCGCCCGCGCACGTGGCGGCGGGTCAGCGGCCCCTGATGGGTGTCGCGCGGATGCCGCCAGCCCGAGGGCGCGTCGGTGCCAGGCGTGGTGGCCGGCGGCTCGTGTCCGCCGCTTTCCCACGCCGCCAGCGTGGCGACCGGCACCGGCTCGAGGGCCACGCGGGCCTCGGTGACCGTCGCCGCCACCGTGACACCCGGACGCCCGAGCGCCAGCAGCGACGCCGCCGTGTGCGTGGGCGCAAGCGCCAGACGCACCGCGCCGGCATCCACGAGGGCGCGGCGGATGTGTTCGGCCACATCGCGCGGCCCGCCGAACAGACGCTCCACACCGTGCAGATCGCACAACACGAGACGGCCCGACACCTCGACGCGCGGCGAGAACGACTGCGCCACGCGCACCAGGGTCTCGACCGGCGCGGTCACCGAATAGAACGCGGCGAACATGACAGCCCCCTTACCGCTCGGCCCAGAGGCGATCGGCACGCGGCGCCGACGACAACGCCACGCGCCCCGCCATCTGCCGCCGCGACGACGCCACACGCGCCTCGAACCGCAGGCCGTCGAAACGGCGCGCCCGCGGCGCACTGCCCTGCCACGCCACCCGCGTCGTGATCGTATCCACCGGCGGCACGGCGCTGGCGCGCGGCGCGATCGGCGCCGGCGCGGCCGCCGCGCCTTCCTGCGTCTGCAGGGTGATCGTGACGCCGCCGGCGCTTCTTGCGAGCGGCTCGGGCGCCAGCAGCATGCAGGTCGTGTCGCTGCCCTCGATGACGCGCTGCACGCGCAGCCAGGTCGTGTACGGAATACGCCGGAGCGCTGCCGTGGGCACATCCGCCATGTCGAGCACCACCGCCGGGCACACGCCCGACTGCAGCACGAGGTTCAGCGCCTTGAGCGCGCGGTCGAGCACGCGCTCCACCATCGTGCCGGGGCCGTCCACGGTGCGCACGCCGGGCAGCCACACCGGATCGACCGCGCCGGCCGTGCGGGAGATCGCCTGGCCGCGCACCCAGAGCACCCGCTCGAGCACGATGCCGCAGGCCACGGCCGACGCCGGGTCGAACCGATCGAACGTGTCGATGAGGGCGACGGTGTCGCCGCGCCTGGTGGCAGCGGCCATCCACTGCCAGGCCAGCGAGGTGCGGCCCGACGAGGCTGGCCCCACCACTTCCGACAACTGCCCCGCCGGCAGACCGCCGTGGAGATACGTGTCGAGCGTCTGCACCTGGAACGGCACGCCCGGGGCCGGGGCCTCGAGCGGACGAGCGGTCGTGAGCGTGCGGTCGAGCTTGCGATCCCGCAGCAGGGATTCCACCGCGGCACGGGCGGCGGCGGGCGAATCGGCACGAAGGGCGGCAGCGGCTGGGCTCATGATGTTTCGCCTTTTGTTTGCGTGACGCCATCATAGCGAATCAAAAGCGAAAGTCAAGCGATCCCCCTGCGGCCCCCGAGACCCGAGCCCCGAGCCCCGCCCTTTTGTGGCACCCTTCTCCGCCATGACGCACAAACTCGCTGCCGTTTTCCTTCTGCTGACGGCGTTTGCCGCCGGCGCCGTGACCCAGGGCACGCTGGCCGCGCAGCCGCCGGCCCGCGTCTTCGAACTGCGCACCTACACCGCGCCCGCAGGCAAACTCGGCGAGCTGCACACCCGCTTCCGCAACCACACGCTGCGGATCTTCGAGAAACACGGGATGACCAACGTCGTGTATCTCGCGCCGATGGATGCACCGGCCTCGGAGAATCAACTCGTCTATCTGCTCGCACACACGAGCCGCGAGGCGGCCAAGGCCAGCTGGAGCGCGTTTGCCAACGACCCCGAATGGAAGAAGGTGGCGTCGGAATCCCAGGTGAACGGCCGCATCGTCGAGAAGGTCGACTCGGTGTTCCTCACCGCCACCGACTACTCGCCGATGAAATAGGCCGGGCGCGCCGCCCGGGGGCGCGCACTCACTGCTAAGATCACGACGGTTTGCAGGCGCACCTCTTCGCGGCCGGGCGGCGTCTCGCCTCGGCCCTCACACACCGTGACTTCCGCCTGCTCTGGGGCGGCGCGCTCGGCTCGACCATCGGCACCTGGATGCAGAAGGTGGCGCAGGCGTGGCTCATCACCACGCTCGCCGGCGCCAACTCGGCCTTCTTCCTCGGCCTCGACTCGCTCATGGGCGAGCTGCCGATCCTGCTGCTCACGCTCGTCGGCGGCGTCATCGCCGACCGCAAGGATCGCCGTCAGCTGCTGCTGCTCTCGCAGTACACGCAGATGGCGTCGGCCTTCATCCTGGCCTCGCTCGTCTACTTCGACGTCGTCCGTCTCTGGCACATCCTCGCGCTCTCGGCGATGACCGGCGTGGCGCAGGCCTTCGGCGGCCCGGCCTATCAGTCGCTCATCCCGCAGCTCGTGAGCAAGGAGAACCTGCCGAACGCGATCGCGCTCAACTCGATCCAGTTCAACCTGTCGCGCATCATCGGCCCGCTCATCGCCGGCGCCGCCCTCACCACCTTCGGCATGGTGGCGTGTTTCGGCCTGAACGGCCTGTCGTTCCTCTTCGTCATCGCCGCGCTGCTCGCCCTGCACGTGCAGCACACGCCGCCGGCCGTCAGCCGCTCGATCATCGACGAGATGAAGGGCGGGCTGAACTACGTGAAGGCCGAGCCGGCCATCATCGCGCTCACCGCGCTCGGCTTCGTCGCGGCCTTCCTCGGCGTGCCGCTGCTCACGCTGCTGCCGCTCATCGTGAAGGACATCTTCCAGGCCGACGTGAGCCTCTACACGCGCTTCATGGCCTTCTCGGGATCGGGCGCCGTGCTCGGCGCGATGATCGTGGCCTGGCGCGGCAAGTCGCGCGGCATGGGCCGCACGCTGCTCGGCGGCGTGGCGGCCTTCGGCGTCGTGCTCGTCGCCTTCTCGTTCTCGCGCCAGCTCTGGCTCACCCAGGCGCTGCTCTTCCTCGGCGGCGCGCTGCTCGTCTCGACGTTCTCCACCGTGACCTCGCTCGTGCAGCTCATCGCCCCGAACGAGATGCGCGGCCGCGTGATGAGCATCTACATGGTGGCGTTCCGCGGCGCCTCGCCGCTCGGCAACTTCGTGAGCGGCAGCATCGCCAACGTCACGACCGTGCCCACCGTGCTGGCCCTGAACGGCGTGGTGCTGGTCGTCGCCGCGCTCGTGTTCTGGATCCGCGGCGGCGGCGTGCGGGACACGTAGCCGATGCGGATCTCGCGCCGGCGCCTGCTGCAGGCCGCCACCGCGGCCGCCGGGCTCGGGCTCTACACCTGGCAGTGGGAGCCGCACTGGCTCGAAGTGGTGCGGCTCGACCTGCCGGTGCGCCGGCTGCCGTCGCCGCTCATCGGCCGCACGCTCGTGCAGATGTCCGACATCCACGTGGGCCCGCGCGTGGATGACGCCTACATCCTCGATGTCTTCCGCCAGGTCACCGCGCTCGCCCCCGACATCCTCGTCTACACGGGTGACCTCGCGAGCTTCCGCGACGACGGGTTCTACGAACAGGTCGAACGGATGTACGCGGCGCCGCCGCGCGGCCGGCTGGCCACGCTCGGCAGTTGCGGCAACCACGAATACGGCCCGCGCTGGATCCATCCGGAGATTGCGGATCGGGTCGTCGCGATCGCCGAAGCCGGCGGCATCCGCATGCTGCGCAACGCCGTGGCCGACGTGGACGGCCTGCAGATCGTGGGTCTGGACGACCTCTGGGGGCGGCGCTTCGACAGCGCCACGGCCTTCGCCACGCTCGATCGCGCGCGCGGCATGATCGCGCTCAGTCACAATCCCGACACCGTGGACCTCGAGGCCTGGCGCGGCTTCGACGGCTGGATCCTCGCCGGTCACACCCACGGCGGCCAGGTGCGGCCGCCCTTTCTGCCGCCGCCGATCGTGCCGGTGCAGAACCGGCGCTACACGGCCGGCGTCTTCGACCTGCCCGGCGGACGCACGCTCTACGTGAACCGCGGCGTGGGCCACCTGTTCCAGCTGCGCTTCAACGTGCGGCCCGAGATCACGGTCTTCACCCTGCAGCGCGCGTAGCCGCGTGCAGCGGCGCGGCGTCGTGTGCCGGCCGTCCGGCCCGGCCGCACCGCGCGCCTACACCCCGGGGACCGGCGGGCCGAAAAGCGACATGCACGGCCGTCTACCAGACTGTCGTCTTCCTGGAGGGTCCCGCGTGTTCCGAATCACCCATCATCCGTGGCTGCCCGCGGTCGTCGCGGCGGCGGCCATCTGGAGCGCCCAGGCCCGGCCGGCCTCGCAGGCCCAGCCGCCCGAGTCCGTCACGACCCTCCGCGCCACCGACGCCACACCCGGCGAACTGCGTCAGGTGGTGGACGACGTGCGCCGGATGGAACGCGACGACGCCATGCGCGTCGCCTCCGCCACCGACGACCTGCTGCTGCCCGGCCACCGCCACGAACGCCTCCAGCAGTACCACCTCGGTCTCAAGGTGGTGGGCGGATCGATCGTGCGCCAGACGGCCAACGGCGTGGTGACGTCGATGCTCGGTCAGGTCTACCGCGCCACCGCCGACAGCGCCACGCCCGGCCTCACGGCGGCCGCCATCCGCGCGAAACTCACGGCCGGCAAGGTGTCGCTGCTGGCCGATCCCACGCTCGTCTTCCTCGGCCTCGAGGACGGCGGCATGGCCCTCGTCTACGAAGTGCACGTGCGCGGCACCGGCCTCGACGCCCGCACGGTGTACGTGGATGCGACGAGCGGCGCCGAACGGCTCTCGCTGCCGCTCGCCAAGGATCAGGGCGCGGTCGGCGAAGGCCTCGGCGTGCTGAACGACCGGAAGAAGGTGGCCACGCGGCTCGTCGGCGGCACCTACTACACCGAAGACATGCTGCGTCCGCCGCTGCTCTGGACGATCGACCTGCGCTCGAACCGCACGCGTCTCGACGAAGTGGCCGACGGCGCGCCGCTCTTCCAGGCCGATCTGGCAAGCGACGGCGACAACGTGTGGACCGACCCGGTGGCGGTCGACGCGCACACGTATCTCGGCTGGACCTACGACTTCGTGTTCAAGCGGATCGGCTTCCGCGGCCTCGACAACCGCAACGCGCCGATGTTCGCCTCGATCAATATCTACTCGCCGCAGCAGTGCGTCTCCGGACTGCCCGACGACGAGTTCGGCGCTTTCTGCGTGAACGCCTTCTGGATCGGGCCGCCCTTCGGCCCCGGCGGCCGCGGGCTGATGATCTTCGGCAACGGCATCCCGCCCAACTTCTCGTTCACGGGGTCGGGCCAGACGGTCGGCCCGCTCGCCGGCGCGCTCGACGTGGTGGCGCACGAACTCACGCACGGCATCACGGACTACACGTCGGGGCTCGAATATCAGGGCGAATCGGGCGCGCTCAACGAAGCGTTCTCCGACATGATGGGCGTGGCCGTCGAGGCCTTCTTCCAGCCGCGCGGCAACGGCCCGCTGCAGGCCGACTACCTCGTGGGTGAAGACTCGTTCCGCGCCTCGCGGGCCGGCTCGGTCTCGGGCATCCGCTCGATGCAGGCGCCCACCGCCTACGGCGATCCGGATCACTACTCGGTGCGGTACACGGGCACCGAGGACAACGGCGGCGTGCATATCAACTCGGGCATCCCGAACCACGCCTTCTTCCTCGCCATCGAAGGCGGCGCGAACCGCGTCTCCGGCCGCGCCGTGACCGGCGTGGGTTTCGCCAACCGCGATCAGATCGAGAAGGTCTTCTTCCGCGCCTTCACGACGATGTTGCCCGTGCGCGCCACCTTCGCGCAGGCCCGCGCCGCCACGATTCAGTCGGCGCGCGATCTGTATCCCTCGAATGCGGCCGTCGAACGCGCCGTGACCGACGCGTGGACCGCCGTCGGCGTGCAGTGAGGACGACCCCGATGCGCATCCCGACGATCTGCCTCGCCCTGCTGAGCGCCTGCGCGCTCGGCACTGCCCCGCTCGCCGCCCACGACGGGCAGCAGAAGCCGCCCGCCGCCACGCGGCCGCCGGCCCCGCCGCCGACTACCGCCAATCCGGCGCCGGCCCCGGCGCCGGCCGCCCCGCAGACGCCGGTGCGCCCGGGCGCGGCGGCGGCGCGTGCCGCCGCCCGTCGCGCCCCGAACGTGCGGGGCATCCTCACGGTGAACGGGCTCTTCCAGCCCGGCACGCACGACTTCACCGACACGCGCGACTTCCCCTACAACCGCGAGACGGCGACCACCACCGGCAACTACGCCGTCGAACGCGGCGGCGGCATCGATGCCGGCGTGTTCGTGCGCGTCTGGCGCCACCTCGCCGCCGGCGCCAGCGTGTCGTCGGTCGTGCGGACGAGCGACGCGAACTTTTCGGCGCGGTATCCGCATCCGTTCTTCTTCAGCCAGGTCCGCACCGCCGACACGTCGGTGGGCGACCTCGACCGCGCCGAGGTGGCCGCGCATCTGTCGGCGGCCTGGCTCCTGCCCTCCACGGGCCGCTTCGGCGGCGTCCTCTACGCCGGCCCGAGTTTCTTCAGCATCACGCAGGACGCGGTCGAGACGCTGACGGTGACCGAGGCCTACCCCTACGACACGGTCACGCTCGCCCCGGGCGGCAGCCCCACCGAGATCTCGGAATCGGCCGTGGGTTTCCATGTCGGCGCCGACGTCGGCTGGTATTTCTCGAAACGGTTCGGCATCGGCGCGATGGCCCGGTACACCTCGGCGAAGACGACGGTCGCGATCGGCAGCGGCCAGAACTTCGACCTCGAGGCCGGCGGCTTCCAGGCCGGCCTCGGCCTGCGCCTCCGCTTCTGACCCCGTCTCCGGGCCGGTGTCGAATTCCGGCGCCGCCAGCGACTACTGTCTGACGCGCGTCTCCGGCAGGGGCCGGGGACGGGCGGTCGGGCGGGTCGGGCCGCCGCCGTTACACTGAGGCCCACGGAGCCACGTCATGAAGTATCTGTGCCTGATCTACGACGACGAGAAGAACTGGGTGAACCTGCCGCAGGCCGAGATGGACAAGGTCTTCGCGGAGCATGAGGCCTTCTCGCAGGGCATCCGCGCCACCGGCCAGTATGTCGCCGGTGAAGCGCTGCACCCCTCCACCACCGCCACGACGGTGCGCGTGCGGAACGGCAAGACCACGACCACGGACGGGCCGTTTGCCGAGACGAAGGAACAGCTCGGCGGCTTCTACATCATCGAGGCGCCCGACTTGAACGACGCCCTGCAGATCGCCGCCCGGCTCCCCGAAGCCCGCACCGGCAGCATCGAAGTGCGGCCGGTGATGGACTTCAGCCAGCCGTGACACCCGACGCGGACGCCGCGCGGCAGGCGGTCGAGGCCGTCTACCGCGCGGACTCGCGCCGCGTGCTCGCCACGCTCATCCGCCTGCTCGGCGACTTCGAACGCGCGGAAGAAGCGCTGCACGACGCGTTCGCGGCGGCCATGCAGCAGTGGCCGGTCGACGGCGTGCCGGCCAACCCGCGTGCGTGGCTCGTCTCCACCGGCCGCTTCCGCGCCATCGACGCCATCCGCCGGCGAGCCCGTCAGCAGGCCTCGCTCGGCGCGCTGGCCGACGAACTCGAACGGCAGGCCGCGGCGCCACCGGATGACAGCCACAACGACGCGGCGGTGGACGACGACCGGCTGCGCCTCATCTTCACGTGCTGCCATCCGGCACTCACACCAGAGGCACGCATCGCCCTGACGCTGCGCGAGGTGTGCGGCCTCACCACGGAGGAGATCGCGCGCGCGTTCCTGACCTCGGCGCCCACCGTGGCGCAGCGCATCGTGCGCGCCAAGACCAAGATCCGCGACGCGCGCATTCCCTATCAGGTGCCGGACGCGGCGGCGCTGCCCGACAGGCTCGACGCCGTGCTGCACGTCGTCTACCTCATCTTCAACGAAGGCTATTCCGCGACCGCGGGCGACACGCTCACGCGCGCCGACCTCTCGGCCGAGGCGATCCGCCTCGGACGCCTGCTCGTGGCGCTGCAGCCGGAGCCGGAATCGCAGGGCCTGCTGGCGCTCATGCTGCTGCACGACGCCCGGCGCGAGGCGCGGGCCGACGCGGCCGGCGATCTCGTGCTGCTCGGGGATCAGGATCGCCGGCGCTGGAATCGCCCCGCCATCGCCGAGGGCGTGGCCCTCGTGGAGCGGGCGCTCGGCTCGCGCCGTGTCGGGCCGTACGCGCTGCAGGCCGCCATCGCCGCCGTGCATGCAGAGGCGCCGTCGAGCGCGACGACGGACTGGCGACAGATCGTCGGGTTGTACGATGTGCTGCTGCGCGTCGAGCCGTCGCCGGTCTTCGCGCTCAATCGTGCCGTGGCCGTGGCCATGGCCGATGGCCCCGCCGCGGGCCTGCCCCTCGTGGACGCCCTCCTCGCCCGGGGCGAGCTGGCGTCCTACCACTTCGCGCATGCTGCGAGGGCCGATCTCTGCCGGCGTCTGGGCCGCGTCGAGGACGCCCGCGCGTCCTACGTCCGCGCGCTAACCCTGACGCAACAGGCCCCGGAGCGCCGCTTCCTCGAGCGGCGGCTGCAGGCGCTATGACGAGAGGACGCACACTCGCGACGCACCGCGCCGGCGGCGGCGCGGCGTCTCGCGACGCCGACCTCTGAGCACCGGCAGCCCTGCCGGTCCTCCATGCGGACCGGTGCACTTGTTGGCGTGCCAGAGTCACCCCGGCATGCCGGAGCGAAGGGGAGGCGGAACGAGATGCCGCGCCGCCGCCGGCGCGATCTCAGCGCACGCGCCTACCGTGACGGCCTGGTCGCGTCGCGATCTACCTTGACGCCCTTCAGATACACCGCCGCGATCTTCCGCGTGTTCGTGATGTCCTCCACGGGATTGCCGTCGAGCACGAGCAGGTCGGCATTCTTGCCCGCCGCGATTGTGCCGGTGTCGGTCATGCGCAGAAAGGCGGCGCCGTTCCTCGTGGCGGCGACGATGACCTGCATCGGCGTCATGCCGGCGGCCACCATGTCGGCCATTTCGACGTGCGGCGCCCAGGGCGTGTTGCCGTCGGTGCCCACGGCGATCGTCATGCCGGCGTCTGACAGCTTCTTGAGATTGCGCGCCTGGATGCCCCAGGCCGCCTGCGCCGGCGGACGGTTGGTGGCGCCGGCCTGGATCTTCGCGACCTCCGCGTCCGTCAGACTGCCCTTCAGCCACGAGTAATCCGCCACCACGCCGCGGTCGGGCATGTTCGGAATCAGCACCACGTTCGGACGCGCCTTGACGAGCGCCACCACCTCGTCGTCGGCGTCGACATCGCGGATGCCGTGGGCGAAGGCGTCGATGCCGGCCTTGAGCAGGCCTTTCGCGTCCGACAGGTTGAAGATGTGCGCGGCCACGCGGAGCTTCGCCTTGTGCGCTTCGTCGATGACCGGCGTGTAGATCTCCGGCGGCATCTTCTTGTACTTGCCGTCGCGGTCGTCCACCCAGATCTTGATGAGGTCCACCTTGAGCGCGGCCTGCTCCTGCACGGCCTTCCGCGCCTCGCCTTCGGTCGTCACCCAGTACGGCACATCCGACCTGCCGGGCTCGGGCATCGTGAGGCCGCGGCCGGCCAGGAAGTACCGCGCGACACCGGCGGGGGCCTCCGCGCGCACCGCAAACGGTTCACCGGCCGGATCGAGTCCCATGCTGAGAGCGGCGCTCACGCCGAAGTAGGCGCGATCGCGCAGGTCCTTCATGAGCGCGGTGCGCGCCGTGCCGAGATGCACGTGCGTGTCCACGATGGTCGGCATGATGGTCTTGCCGGCCACGTCCACGCGCGTGGCGCCCGCCGGCACGCGGACGCGGGCCGAAGGACCCACGTCCGCGATCTGGCCGTTGCGCACGACGACCGTGGCGTTCTCGATCGGTGCCGTGCCATCGCCCACGACGACGCGCGCGCCCACGAACGCCGTCGCGCCACCCGTCTGCGCGTCCGGCTGCGCGGCGAGCGCCAGGCTCACCGCGGCCACTGCCGCCCCCGTCATCCACTGGTTCAGTCGTCGTCGGTGCATGGTCTCGTCTCCGTCTTCGCGATGCGGGCGTTACTTCACGGCGGCCGGCTCGAGCCGGAGCAGCGCGCCGTCGTCTTCGTCGGTGAGCACGTACAGCAGGCCGTCGGGCCCCTGCCGCACGTCGCGGATGCGCTGCCGCAGTTCGGTGAGCAGCGTCTCGCGGCGGATCTCCTGCAGCCGATCGTTCAGCACGACACGCTCGAGGCCGCCGGTGCGCGGCACTTCGCCGCGGCGCGCGCTGCCCACGAAGAGGTTGCCCTTCCAGGCCGGGAACCGATCGCCGGTGTAGACGGCAAGACCCGACGGACCAATCGACGGCACCCACAGCAGCAGCGGCTGCTCGACGCCCTCGCCCACCGGCGTCTCGGACACGCGCGGCCCGTCGTACTGCCGTCCGTAACTCGAGAGCGGCCAGCCGTAGTTGCGCCGCGCCATCACGAGGTTCACTTCGTCGCCGCCGTTCGGGCCGTGGTCGGCGGCGAGCAGGCTCCCCGAGGCCGCATGCCACGCCAAGCCGAGCTGATCGCGATGACCGATGGAGAAGACTTCCGGACGCGCGCCCGGCCGTCCCAGGTAGGGATTGTCGGGCGGGATGCTGCCATCGTCGCGCAGGCGCAGCACCTTGCCGTACACACTCGATGGCTCCTGCGCGAACATGCCGTTGCCGGCGCCTGTCGTGAGATACAGGGTGCCGTCGGCGCCGAAGGCGATGCGCGAGCCGGAATTGCCGTCCTTGAATTCGCCGGCAAAGATCTCCGTGAAGCCGCTCACCGCGCTGCCATCGAAGGTGCCGCGGCCGAGCGCCACGGCGCTCTTCGCGGTGGGGCTCGCGCTCTCAGCCTTGTTGTAGCTGAGATACACGAACCGGTTCTCGGTGAACTTCGGGTGCAGCACCACGTCCTGCCAGCCGCCGCCGCGGATGGCTGGGGGCGCCGGCAGCCCGGCGACCGGCGCCGGCTCCAGGCGGGGCGAGGGGCCGCCCACGCCGCGCACGAGGCGGAGCGTCTTGCCGCGTTCAGTCACGAGGGCATCGCCGCCGGGCAGCAACGCCACGCCGTAAGGATGGGAGAGCCCGCGGGCGGCCACGACCACGCGGAGTTGGTGCTGTTCGGCGGTGTCGAACTGATACGGGCCGGCGGTGAGCGTCACCGGGGCCACGCCAATCGGCGGCGGCTGCTGCGCGAACGGGCTCGCGGCCAGCCCGCCGAGACACAGGACGGCACTGACTGACACGGCGGCGCGCGGGGACAGACGAATCGGCATGCGCGCGATCCTATCGCACCACTCTCCCCTTTCCGCGGCAGGCATGGCATCATCGGAGGGATGTCATCACGACGCCGTACCCCGTCCGTTCCGCCGCCTCCCACCGCCACTGTCTCCGTCAAGCACTTCCGCCCGCATCCGTGGCACGGCCTCGAAGTGGGCCCCGAGCCGCCGTCGGTGCTGAACGCCTATATCGAGATCACGCCGTTCGACCTCATGAAGTACGAGGTGGACAAGGTGTCGGGCTATCTGCGCGTGGACCGTCCGCAGCGATCGTCGGCGCAGCACCCGACGTTGTACGGCTTCGTGCCGCGCACCTACTGCGGCGATCGCGTGAGCAAGCTGGCGCCCGGCGCCACCCGCGGCGACGGCGACCCGCTCGACATCTGCGTGCTCAGCGAACGTGCCATCACGCGCAACGAGATCATCGTGCGGGCGCGGGTCATCGGCGGCCTGCAGATGGTCGACCGCGGCGAAGCCGACGACAAGATCATCAGCGTGCTCGAGAACGACTACGTGTGGGGCGAGGCGCGCGACCTGCGCGATCTGCCGCACGTGCTCATCGAGCGGCTGCAGCACTACTTCCTCACCTACCGCCTCGTGCCGGGCGAAAAGCCCCAGGTGGACATCGCCAAGGTCTACGGCCGCGCCCACGCGGTGAAGGTCGTCAAGGCGGCAATGGACGACTACGTGGACACGTTCGCGCGCTGAGGCGCGCGCCGGGTCAGTAGTACCGGGCCGCGAGCAGCGTCACCGCGACGATGCCGCAGATCAAGGTGAGCGGTCCGCCGAAGCGCAGATAGTCGCCGAGGCGGTACCCTCCAGGCCCCTGCACCATCAGGTTCGTCTGGTAGCCAATCGGCGTCGTGAACTCGCACGACGCGGCCATCGCAATTGCCATCGCCAGCGGTTCGAAGGCCACGCCGGAGGCCTGCGCCGCCCTGAGCGCCACCGGGAACACCAGCACCGCCGCCGCCGTGTTGCTCAGCACGCTCGTGAGCGCCCAGGTGAGGGCGTAGACCCCGGCCAGCAGCCATACGGGCCCACCGCCGGCCGTCAGGCCGAGCGCCGCGTCGGCGACGACGGCGGCCAGTCCGCTCGCTTCCACCGCCTTGCCCACGCCGATGCCGGCGCCGATCACGACGAGCACCGGCCAATCCACCGTCTGTCGCGCCACGCGCAGCGTGGTACAGCCGAAGACGAGCATCGCCACGGCCGCGAGCAGCGCTGCGTGCAGGGTGGCGAGCCAGCCGGCGGCGGAGGTGACGACGAAGGCGAGGAAGATCGCGGCCGCGACCCACGCGCGATGGTGCCGTGGCAGCAGCGGCCCCTCGGGCCCGCTCACCAGATGGAAGGCCGGCGAGTGTTCGTGCCGGGCGGCGAAACCCGGCGGCGCCTCGATGAGCACGGCGTCGCCGCCGCGCAGCCGGATGTCGCCGAGTTTGCCGGCGAGGCGTTCGCCTTTCCGGTGCACGGCCACGATGACGCCGCCGTACTTCGTGCGGAAGCCGCCGTCGCGAATCGTGTGGCCGACCATCGGCGACGACGGCGCGATGACCGCTTCGATGAGGCGATGGTCGTGCCGGGCGCCCGCCGAGGCGTCCCACGCCACCGGCACGAGTCCCGGGATCTGGTGCAGTTCCACGACGGAATCACGCACGCCGACGAAGACGAGCACGTCGTCGGCCAGCACCACCTCGTCGGGGCCGACGGCGTGCAGCACCTCGTGCCGCCGTTCGATGTGCGCGAGGAAGAGCCCGGTCAGATGGCGCAGTCCCGCCGCTTCGAGGCCGAGCCCCACCACCCGCGCGGCCGGCTCCGCACGCAGCGCCACCATGTAGTCGCGCCGGTCGTCGTCGTGCCCGGCGGCCACGCGCGCCGGCAGGAGCCGGCGGCCGGCGAGCAGCATCCACGCCAGGCCCGCCAGCGCCACCGGCACGCCGACCGGGCTCAGCGTGAACATGCCGAACGGCGTGAGCGGCGGCCCCTGCCCGGCGCGGTTGTAATCGAGCAGCAGTCCGTTCACGACGACGTTGGTGCTCGTGCCGACCAGCGTGCAGACGCCGCCGAGAATCGCGGCGTAGGAGAGCGGCAGGAAGAGCTGCGACGGGGGCACGCCGGCCCGCCGCGCCAGGCTGGACACGAGCGGCAGGTAGACGGCCACGAGCGGTGTGTTGTTCACGAAGGCGCTGAGCGCCGTGACGGGGCCGACCACCCTCCACTGCGCCTCGACCGCCGTCGTCGGCCGGCCGAGCAGCACGGTGGCCACGCGCGCCACGACGCCGCTCTGCCGCAGGCCGGCGACCACCACGTAGAGGCACGCCACGGTCAGCAGCCCCTCGTTCGCGACGCCCGCCACCGCGTCGCCCGGGTCGATGACGCGCGCCGCGAGCAGCACGCCCAGCGCGCCGAGCATCACGAGATGGGCGCCGAGCCGGTTGCTCGCAAGCGCCGTCATCATGCCGGCGATGACCGTCGCCGTCAGCCACGCCTGGAACGTCATCGGCTCACATGTAGCCGCCGCGGCGCAACGACTCGAGCCCGCCGCCGTCGGCGGCATCCTGCGCGCGGCCCGAGCGTTCGGCGACGTGCGCCAGGGCGCCGGTCTCGAGCTCGCGGATGATGTCCTCGACGGTGCGCGCGGTGGAGGTGATGGGCGCCGTGCACGGCGCGCAGCCGAGCGAGCGGTAGCGTGTGCCCGGCCCCTGGTCGAAGTAGAGCGACACGACCGGGATCGACTCGCGGGCGATGTACTGCCAGATGTTCAGCTCGGTCCAGTCGAGCAGCGGATGGATGCGCACGTGTGTGCCCGGCGCGAACTCGGTCTTGTACTGCTGCCAGAACTCGGGCGGCTGCTCGCCGATATCCCACTGATTCCGGGTGGACCGCGGCGAGAAGTAGCGCTCCTTCGAGCGGCTGCCCTCTTCGTCCGCCCGCGCGCCGACGATGACGCCGGTGTACGCCTCAGTGTTCGGATCGCGCTCATAGGCGCCGCTCGTGTGATTGAAGCGGAAGCGCGGCCCCTCGCCGCTCAGCGTGCGCGTGAGCGCGTCGGTCTTGAGCAGTCCGCAGCAGGTCAGCCGGTCCACGGCGCCGAGCGGGAACGTGCGCCCGGCGGCAAGCGCCTCCTGATGCTGGCCGTAGACGAGGTTCAGACCCCACTCCGCCACCAGCCGATCGCGGTAGGCGATCATCTCCGGGATCTTGTACGACGTGTCGATGTGCACGAGCGGGAACGGCACGTGGCCGAAGAACGCCTTGCGGGCCAGCCACAGCAGCACGGTGCTGTCCTTGCCGATCGACCACAGCATGCAGAGCTGCCGGAAGTTGGCGTAGGCTTCGCGCAGGATGTGGACGCTGCGGTGTTCGAGGGCGTCGAGGTGCGTCATCGGGCGTCCTTCGCGGCGGCCGGGGGCTGGCGCAGCCAGGCAAGAATGCGGTCGGCGGCGGCGGCGGCCGATTCGGTCGTCGTGTCGATGACGATCTCGGCGGCGTCCGGCGGCTCGTAGGGATCGTCGAGGCCGGTGAACTGCGTGATCTCACCCGCCCGGGCCCTGCGGTAGAGGCCCTTCGGATCGCGGCGTTCACATTCAGCCAGATCGGTGGCGACGTGCACCTCGACGAAGCGCCGGCAGGCGGCCCGTACGAACGCGCGCGAGTCGCGGTACGGCGAGATGAGCGAGGCGACCACGGTGGTGCCGTGCGCCTCGAGACGGCTGGCGAGATACCCGACACGGCGCACGTGGGCGTCGCGATCGGCGCGGGTGAAGCCGGTGCCCGGGAACACCTGGCGCATCGCGTCGCCGTCGATGAGTTCGGCGTCCGCGCCGGCCGCCGTGAGCCGGGCCACGAGGGCCTGCGCGATGGTGGTCTTGCCGGCGCCCGAGAGGCCGGTGAGCCACACGACGGCGGGCGGTGGCGGCAGATACCCCACGACGAAGGCGCCGTTGCGAAGATCCGGCTTGCCGTAGGTGAGCGGCGACGGATGCGGCGCCGCACCGTCGGCCACGGCCCAGCGCCACACCGCATCACCCGCCGCGACGTCCCACTCCATCGTGGGGCCGAGGCGGGGATAGACGTCCGCCGTGCCGTCGGCCACAAGACAGAACTTGAGCGAGCTGCCGATGGCGACGCGCGCGCCGACGCGATACGGCGCGAGGAACGCCGCCATGTCCGGGGAGCCGTGCGAGCGGCTTTCCACGACCGTGAGCGGCCGTCCGGGCGCCACGGGTGAGGCGACGAGCCGCGCGGTGAGCCCGTCGCGGTGCCGCCAGCTCCCCCGCCCGGCCGCGCCGGAATAGGTGACGCCGCGACCCGAGGCGTGCACGACCCCCGCCACCGGCACGCCGTCGTGGATGAGCGCGATGTTCACCGTGTAGTCGGGCACGCCGGCGAGGAACTCCTTCGTGCCGTCGAGCGGATCGACGAGCCACCACGTGGTCCAGCCGGCGCGCGTGCGGGCGTCCGCGATGTCGCCTTCTTCGCTCACGACCGGCACGCCGGGCGTGAGTGCGCTGAGGCCCTTCGCGATGACGTCATGCGCCTCCGTGTCGGCGCGGCCCACCGGGCTGCCGTCCCCTTTGGCGCGCACGTCGAGCACGCCGCTCCGGCGGCAGGTCTCGATCGCCGCACCGGCGGCCTCGGCGAGCGCCACGAGGCGCGGCAACAGGACCGCGAACGGCGGCACCGACGGCGGCAGCGGCGCCGTCATGACGGCAGCACTCCGCGCGCCGTGAGCAGGTCGGTGATGAGCGCGCCGGCCTCATCGAGCGTCGCCGCGTCCGTCACCGCGAGGTCGGTCGCAATCTCGGCGGCGCCGGCCGGGCCGTACCACACGGTGACCAGCTGCTCGCCGGGCACGCTCACCCGCAGGATGTCGAGGTCGTCGGCGCGCAGTTCGGCCGCGCTCACGATGAAGACCAGGCCGGCATCGAGCATCAGGTGCGCGATCTCGCCGAGGCGGCGGAAATGTTCGTGGCGGCTGGCGAGCGACCGGTCGATGTCGGCATCGACGCCGTACAGCATGTTGGCCATGCCAAGGAAGTAGACGGCGCGGCCCGCGTCGAAGAGCCGGACTTCGAGGTGCTTGGCGAGGCCCTTGCGATCCATGTCGCGCGGACCAGTGACGACGACGAGGGCCGGCCGTTGCGCGTAGCGCGCCGCGCGCAGGTCGGGCGCGAGGCGGCTGTGTTCCCACTTGCGGTTGCGCAGGAGCACGGTGTCGCGCGCCGCCTCGTCGCCATCGGCGAGCGCCTCGCGCACGATGCCGCCGCCGCGGATCTCGTAGTCGTCCACGATGACGAACCGGCCGGTGTCCGGCAGGTCGGCGTGCAGGTCGAAGGCCACCGCGCGATCGAGCTTCAGCACGCAGTCGGCCACGTCGTTGCGCGCGACCTCGGTCGCCGGACCGGCCGTGAGGGTCGAGGCGTCGATGACCTGCTCGATGTGCTCGACCCGCATCGGTACGCGGGCCGTGCCGAGCCGCAGGTGGTACTCGCGCCCGGGCACGAGCGGCGCGCGGCCGAGCCAGAACACGCTGGCTCGCAGGCGTGTCGAGACGTGCGGCGCCGGTTCGCCGGCGCGGGCGGCCAGTTCGCCGCGGGTCGTGTAGATCTGCTCGTCGAGGGTGAAGCCGGTGGCCTCGCCGGCCGAGGCCGACGTGCGGGGCGCGGCGTGGAAGGCTTCGATGGAGGCCACCCGCGAGCGTTTGCCCGACGGATAGAACACCACGGCGTCGCCCGCGGCGATGGTGCCGCTCTCGATCGAGCCGGCCACGATGCGGCGGTCGTCACCGAAGCGGGTGAAGCGATACACGTCCTGCACGGGCAGACGGAAGGGCGCGTCGGCCGGCGGCGCGGCGGCCGCGAAGCCGTCGAGCACCTCGAGCACGGCGGGGCCGGTGTACCACGGCATCTCGGGGCCGCGGGTGACGAGGTTCACGCCCTCGAAGCCCGACACCGGCACGATGGCGTCCGGCACGACGTCGAGCCGCGTCAGGAAGGCGCGCATCTCGTCGGCCACGGCCGCGAAGGCCGTTTCCGACCAGCCCACGAGATCCATCTTGTTGACGATGACCGCCACGTGCGACACGCCGAGCATCGCGAGCATCGTGGCGTGGCGGCGGGAGTTCTCGCGTACGCCCTCGCGGGCATCCACGACGAGCAGGGCGGCATCGGCGCGGGCGGCGCCGGTGACCATGTTGCGCAGGAATTCGACGTGGCCGGGGGCGTCGAGCACGACGTAGTGCCGCAGCGCGCTCTTGAAGAACACACGCGCCGCGTCGATCGTGATCCCCTGATCGCGCTCGTCACGCAGCGCGTCGAGCAGGAAGGCGTACTCGAACGGCTTCGAGGTGCGGCGGCACAGTTCCCGCACCTGGTCCAGTTTGCCGTCGGGCAACGAGCCGGTGTCCGCCAGCAAGCGCCCCACGACGGTGCTCTTGCCGTGGTCCACGTGCCCCACGACGACTATCGGCATCAAGCTCACGACGTGCCCACATGTTACGCGAGAAACATGCGGACTCCAGCCGGGAACGGCAAGGCCCGGGGGTTACGGGCGCAGGAGCGGCGTGAGATCGAAGGTGAAGGTCAGCGGCACGGACGTCGGGGCGTAGCAGACCTTGTCGTCGCAGGCCTGGTAGTCGAGCGTGCCGCGGATGGTGAGCGCGGTCTGGCCGGCCAGCAGCTTCTGCGCCTCGGGCGTGGCCAGAATGGTCAGGTCCTGCACGAGCGTGAACGGCTTCTGATACGTCTCCACCCGCTCGTCGAGCGGCGCGAAGTAGTAGATCTCCGACGCCGGATAGGTGAGCGGATGTGTCTTGAGCCAGGGCTGCCCGGCCGGCCGGAACGTGACCACCTGGTAGGTGTGTTTCCCGGGGGCGTAGACGTGCATCGACCGCTGCGGAGTAATCTCGATGGCGATCGACAGCCGGCTGCCCGGCGCAACCACCTGGTCGCTGGCCGCCGCCTGCACCGTCAGATGGGCGGTGCTGGCGGTGACGCCGGGGCCGCCGGCCGCGCCGCCCTGCCGCGTGAGGATGCTGGCGACGGTGCTGCGTTCCTGGTAGGCGGCCTCGAAGTAGCGCGCCACGACGCGCCCCGCCGGATCGAGGATGAACGTCCCCGGGTACGGCACGCCGTGGGCGCGGCTGCCTTCCGCATAGTCCGGGTTCAGCAGGCCGTAGCGGCGGATGATGGCCGAACCCGTGTCTGAGAGCAGCGGATAGGTGATGCCGCGTTCCTTCGCGAAGCGCGCGAGGGTCGCCGGCGGGTCATACGTGATGACAGCGAGGCCCAGTCCCTGCGCGGCGAGGGTGGCCGTCTGGCGTTGCAGCTCGACGAGCTGCGTGCGGCAGTACGGTCACCAGTCGGCCGACCGGCTGAAGACGAGCATCGCACCTCGGCGTCCCATGATGGAAGCCAGCGTGCGCGTGGCGCCGGTCTGATCGACGGCCGAGAACGCCGGGACGACCGTGCCCGGTTGCGGCCCGAGGGCCTCGATGGCGACCGGCGACTGGGCCAGCACGGCCGTGACGCCGAACCCGAGCAGCAGTATCGCGAGGAGAGGTGCGCGGAACATGGCGATGAGATGCCGGCCGCGTGCCGCACGTGTCAGCCGGCCGCGCCGGCCCTTCAACCGGGCCGCGCCCTCGCAGTATCATCGGCGGGCAATGACGCGCGTGTTCACAGGACTGGCTCTGTGCCTGCTGACCGCGGTGTCCGCCCGTGCCCAGGCGACGGCCGCGACGCCGCCGGCCACCCGCGCCGAGGCACTCGAGGCCGCGCGAGCCGACCGCGAACAGCACCTCTCGGTCGAGACGCGCAACCTCGTCGAACGCACGCTCATCTTCGTGGAAGACAAACGCGTGCTGGAGCGGCTGAATCCGCCGCAGGGTTTCTATCCGTCGGTGGGCAGCATCGCCCGCGGCAGCGGCATGGGTGTGGGCGCGGGCTACCGGCGGCGTCCGCTGGCCGGCCGGCTCGTCTTCGACACCTCAGCGGCCATCACCTTCCGCGCGTATACAGTGCTGCAGTTCACGGCGTCGGCCCCGCAACTCGGCGGCCTGCCGCTCGAACTGCAGGCGGGCACCCGCTGGTACGACTACACGCAGGAAGACTACTTCGGCCTCGGCTCCGACACCCTCAACGCCGACCGGGTGAGCTTCTCGCTCACCGGCCTCGACACCTTCGCCCAGGTCATGGCCCGCCGCGCCGGCTGGTTCGTGATGCGCGGCCGCGCCGGCGTCCATCGCCTCGACGTCGCGCGCGGCACCGACCCGCGGTTCCCGTCGCTCGAGGAGCGTTTCACCGACGCCACGGCACCGGGGCTCGACGACACGCCCACGCTCGCCTACGCCGAGGCCGGTCTCGGCATCGACACCCGCGATGAGCCGGGCAATACCCGTGGCGGCGGCCTCTACAACGTCTCGGTCGGCGCGTTTCGCGGCCGCGGCCGCCGCGACTTCGACTTCAACCGCATCGACGTGACGGCCATGCACGTCATCCCCATCTTCGACAAGAAGCGCGGCATCGCGTTGCATGCCGTGGCCTCCCGCATCGATCCGGTCGGCGGCAGCCGGGTGCCGTTCTTCCTGATGCCCACGGTGGGCGGCGCTGATTCGCTGCGCGGCTACCGCGAGTTCCGCTTCCGCGACGCGGCGGCCGTCACGCTGAATGCCGAGTATCGCTGGGAAGCGTTCTCGGGACTCGACCTGGCGCTCTTCGTGGATGCCGCCGATGTCGGGCCCACCTGGCGCTCGCTCGTCGGCGCGCACCTGAAGTCGTCGTGGGGCATGGGCTTCCGTTTCAACACCAACCGCCGCGTCTTCCTGCGCATCGACGTGGCGGGCGGCCGCGAGGGGCCGCGCATCTGGACGGCCCTGGGGCCGGTGTTCCGCCGCCGATGACGACCCGCCGCCGTCTCTTCGCCGCCGTTGTGGGCATCTGCCTCGCGCTGACCGCGCTCGGGCGCAGCGCGACGCCCACCTACTATCCCGACGACCCGCTGCTCGTGGACCCGGAGACGCGCGATGCGCGCGACGTGCACGAGCGCGAGATCAGCGACCCCTACGACTTCGTCGAGAACACGTTCCTGAAGCCCGGTGATCGCACGAGCCAGCGCGCCGTCAACGTGAACACCGCCGACGAAGTGCCGGACTCGAGCTGGTACACGAACCGTGTGGGCCGGCGCGCCCTCACGCTGGACGAGTACGTGCGCGGTCCGAACGTGTCGGGACCGCCGGCTGACGGCCCGTGGACGGTCGTGTCCGGCAAGAGCGACGGCATCACGCCGGGATTCACGGTGCGCGACCGCGCCGACACGCTCTGGTTCATCAAGTTCGATCCGCCGTCGAATCCCGAGATGGCCACCGGCGCCGAGGTGATCGCGACCAAACTGTTCTGGGCGCTCGGGTACCACGTGCCCGAGAACTACCTCGCGGTGCTCGATCCGGCCCAGCTCGTCGTGGGCGAACGCGCCACCTACCGCGACACGCTCGGCGAACGCCGCCCGCTGACCCGCGCCGTCGTGGACGATTTCCTCGGCAAGGGCGCGCAACGGGCGGACGGGCGCTTCCGCGTCATCGCCAGCCGCGCGCTGCCCGGTACGCCGGTTGGCCCCTTCAAGTATTTCGGCACGCGTCCCGACGACCCGAACGACATCTTCCCGCACGAACACCGCCGCGAGCTGCGCGGCCTGCGCGCGTATGCGGCATGGCTCAACCACGACGACTCGCGTTCGATCAACTCGCTCGACACGGTCATCGAGACGAGCAGCGGAAGGCGGGTGGTGCGTCATCACCTCATCGACTTCGGCTCCACGCTCGGCAGCGCCAGCGTCGCCGCGCAGAAGCCGCGCGCCGGCAACGAGTACATCTGGGAAGCGCGCCCGACGCTGCTCACCATGCTGTCGTTCGGCTTCTGGGTGCGGCCGTGGATCAAGGTGCAGTATCCGGCCTTCCCCGCCGTGGGTCGGATTGAAGCGGCGTACTTCTGGCCCGAGCGCTGGAAGCCGGAATATCCGAACGTGGCATTCGACAACGCCCGGCCCGACGATCTGTTCTGGGCGGCGCGCCGCGTCATGGCGGTGCCGGATGAGGCGATCCGCGCCGTGGTCGCGTCGGCGGATTACACGGAATCCGGCGCGGCGAACTATCTGGCGGACGTGATCATCGCCCGGCGCGACAAGATCGGCCTGCAGTGGCTCACCGGGGTGAACCCGCTCGCCGACTTCTCGCTCGATGCCGCCGGCGCGCTCACCTTCTCCAACGTCGCGGTGGACACGCGCCGCGCCGCCGCCCCCGAGGGTTACGAGATCGTCTGGGCGACCTTCGACAATGCGACCGGACGCTCGACCCCGATCGGGGCGCCCGTTTCGGTCACGACGCCGCGCGCGCAGGCGCCCGCCGCGGTGCTCGGCGGCGACTTCGTCGAAGCCGCCGTGCACACGCGTCACCGCGCCTATCCGGGCTGGCGGCGTCCGGTCATCGTGCACTTCCGCCGGCAGGCGTCGGGCTGGACGGTGGTGGGCGTCCGGCGCGACGGCCTCGACTGACCGCGGCACGAAGCGGCCCGCCCCTCTCCCAGCCACAAGATTCGTCACCGCGGCTGGTCCGTCGCGAGACACCCTGCTCCGAATTGGATCACCGGTCCCGCGCGCGCCTGTCAGCAAAGGCGACCGCGTGCAATCGCGGGTGAACTGACGGCGCGCCAGCGCCCGCACGCCGCCGGTACACGCGGAGGCGGCGGCGCCTGTGTGCTGACACGGCACAGGCGGCCCGCCACGGCCATCGGCCGCCATTCTCTCTAACTCCCACGAAGACCAGCGGTTAGCACGCTCCGACGGCACTGGCATCGCCATTGCTGACTTGGGCCTCGGACATCGGTGCCACCACCGACGGATTCGAGGACCTTACCGTGACCCAAACGAGCATCAGCAGGCACAACGCTCCAGCCCTTCGCCGCAAGGCCACCTGGAACGCCCGGGCGAAAGCCATCTGGGCCAACCGTGGCGGCAGCGCGCTGCGCCGTGCCGGCATCCTGGCACTCGCCTTCCTTGTCGCCCTGGCCGTGCCGGCGTTCGCCGCCGGACCGCGCATGGACCTGCGCGTGCGCAAGCACCTGCGCGACCGTCCCGACACCCTCGTGAAGGTCATCGTGCGCGTCGAACCCGGCCGCCGCGGCATCGTGAAGAAGCTGCTGTCGCAGTACGGCGCCACGCTGCGCAACGAACACTCCGTCATCGACGGTCTCACGATGATGGTCACGCCGCGTCAGGCCGAGCGCCTCGCGAAGCACCCGCGCGTGCTGTCGGTGTCGGAAGACACCGCCATCTACGGCGACCAGGTGCCCGCGCCCATGCCGCCCGTACCCACCACGCCCGTGAACCTGCAGCAGACCGTGGGCGTGCTGAACTACAACCCGACCGCGGCGCTCCTGCCCTTCGAGGACGGTCTCGGCATCGGCGTCGCCATCATCGACTCGGGCATCGCGCCGCGCGCCGACCTCGCCGGACGTATCGTGGCCTTCCGCGACTTCACGAGCGGCGTGGAGCAGGTGGTGCCGCCGGTCGACGGCTACGGCCACGGCACACACGTCGCGTCGATCGTGGCCGGCAGCGGCGCGCTCGCCGGCTACAACCAGAGCTACCAGGGCGTCTCGAATCTCGTGAGCCTCATCGGCCTGCGGGTGCTGAACAACCAGGGGCAGGGGTCGGCCAGCCACGTCATCGCCGCCATCCAGTGGGCGGTGGCGAACCGCGCCGCCTACAACATCAAGGTCATCAACCTGTCGCTCGGCCACCCGATCTGGGAGTCGGCCGCCACCGACCCGATGGTGCAGGCGGTCGAAGCGGCCGTGCGCGCCGGCATCACCGTGGTGTCCTCCGCCGGCAACTACGGGCAGAACCCCACGACCGGCGTCGTCGGCTACGGCGGCATCAGCTCGCCGGGCAACGCGCCGTCGGCCATCACGGTGGGCGCGCTCGACACGCGTGCCACGGTGGCCCGCGCCGATGACCGCATCGCCGCCTACAGCTCGCGCGGTCCGAGCTGGTTCGACGGTTTCGCCAAGCCCGACCTGGTCGCGCCCGGCCACCGCATCGTGGCGCTCGCCGACACGACGTCGACGCTCTACGCGAACTATCCGAACTTCCGCGAAGTCTCGCCCTCGTCCGGCGCGCAGGACTACCTGCGCCTCTCGGGCACCAGCATGGCCGCTCCCGCCGTGGCGGGTATCGTCGCGGCGATGCAGCAGGTGAACATGGAGCTCGGCTACTACACGAGCCCCTACGCGCCGCGCCCGGCCCTCACGCCGAACACCATCAAGGCCATCCTGCAGTACACCGCCACCGCCGTGCACGACGACACCGGCCTGGCCTACGACCGCATGACGCAGGGCGCCGGCGCGGCCAACGCCCGCGGCGCCATCGACGTCGTGCGCGGCATCGACCCGTCGGCCCCGCTCGGCAGCTGGTGGCTGACGACGGCCGTGACCGAGGCCTCGCCGCTCGGCGGCGCCACCCTGCCGTGGACGCGCGCGATGCTCTGGAATCAGAACATCGTGTGGGGCGAGAGCATCTACACGAATCAGCCGGCCTGGGCGAGCAACATCGTCTGGGGTGAGAACATCGTCTGGGGCGAGAACATCGTCTGGGGCGAAAACATCGTCTGGGGCGAGAACATCGTCTGGGGTGAAAACATCGTCTGGGGCGAAAACATCGTCTGGGGCGAAAACATCGTGTGGGGCGAGAACATCGTGTGGGGCTTCTCGGCCCGCGCCACCGGCGGCGCCAACAACGCCGCTGATCCGCCGGTCGTCACCCCGGCCGACCTCACCCCGGTCGTCCAGATCCCGGCGCCCCGTCCGTAGTCCCCGCGTCCGCACGGCACCACGTCGCGAGGCCGGCTCTCGGGCCGGCCTCGTGCCGTGTACGGCCGCGTCACACACGGGCGCTATACTCAGACGACATGCCGCGCATCCTCGTGGCCGAAGACGACCCCGACATCTCGGGCCTCGTCCGCCACTACCTCGAAAAAGACGGCTTCACCGTGGACGTGACGGACTCCGGCCGCGAGGTCATGCCGCGCCTGCGCGAGACCCCCGCCGACCTCGTCGTCCTCGACCTCATGCTGCCCGGCCTCGATGGCCTCACGGTGTGCCGGGCCCTGCGTGCCGACCGCACCACCGCCGCGGTGCCGATCATCATGCTCACCGCCAAGGCGGCGGAATCGGACCGGATCGCCGGCCTCGAACTCGGCGCCGACGACTACATCACGAAACCATTCAGTCCGAAGGAACTCGTGGCCCGCGTGCGCGCGCTGTTGCGCCGCCTCGAGCGGATCGTACCCACCGCCGGCCATCTCGACTACGGTCCGCTCGCCATCGATCTCGATCGCCACGTCGTCACCGTCGATGGGCAGGAAACGCGGCTCACGGCCAAGGAATTCCTGCTCCTGCAGTACCTGATGACGCACCGCGGCCGGGTGCTCTCGCGCGACCTGCTCCTGTCGGATGTGTGGGACTACTCCTACACCGGCGGCACGCGCACGGTGGACGTGCACGTGCGGCGGCTGCGCGAGAAGCTGCCGTTCCTCGTCGACGCGCTCGTCACGGTGAAGCAGTTCGGCTACAAGCTGCTCGAGCCGGCCCCGGTCGTCGCCCCGCCCGCCCCGTCGGCCAGCCGCTCTTAGCCGCCGTGCGCTCCGACACGCGCTTCACGATCTTCGCCGCCGCCTTCGGCGTGGCGCTGCTCGCCCTCGGCTTCGTGTGGCTGGTCGAGGGCGCGGTGTCGAGTCCGGGCGTCGCCGTGGCGCTCGGCGCCGGGCTCGCCGCCATCGCCGCCTTCGTGACCGCGTCGGCGCTCGCCGTCCGCTACCGCAACCGCGCCCAGGCGATCGTGGACATCGGGCGCCGCTACGCGCTCGGCGATCTGAGCCGGCCGGGGCCCGATTACGGCGACGACGATCTCGGCATGGCGGCCCGCGCCCTCGACGGCGCCGTGCACGAACAGGAGCGCCGCATCACGTCGCTGGCCCGCGACCGCGCCCGCATGCAGGCCATCCTCGGCAGCATGGTGGAAGGGGTGCTCGTCGTGGACGAAGGCGGGCGCCTGCAGCTCGTGAACGAGGCCGCGCGCCTCATGCTGCGCATCGAGAGCGACGCGGTCGGGCGTCCCTACGTCGAGGCGCTGCGGCATCCCGGCGTGGTCGAACACGTCGGCCGGCTGCTCACCGGCGGCGCGCCGCAGGCCTTCGAGTTCTCGACCACCCGCGACGCCTCGCGTGAACTCGTGGCCCGGCTCGCCCCGGTGGCCGGCACCGGCCGCGGCGTGGTGGTGGTGCTGCACGATGTCACCGACCTGAAGCGCGCCGATCAGATCCGCCGCGACTTCGTCGCCAATGTCTCGCACGAGCTGCGCACGCCGCTCACGGCGATCCGCGGCTACGCCGAGGCGCTCGTGGACGACTCGGACGACCCCGAGGCGCGGCGGCGGTTCCTCGAGATCATCCAGCGGCACGCCACGCGCATGGAGCGGCTCGTGAAGGACCTGCTGCGTCTCGCGATGCTCGACGCCGGCAAGGAGGCCCTCGAGACGGCGCCGGCCGACATCGGCGCGCTCGTCCAGGGCATCGTGGAGGACATGTCGGCGGCGGCCGCCGCCAAACACCTGCGGGTCACGACCGCGGCCGGTCCTGACACCCGCGGTGTGGTCGTCGATGCCGCCAAGGTGCACGACATCGTGCGCAACCTGGTCGAGAACGCGATCAACTACACGCAGCCCGGCGGCGATGTCGCGATCGTGGCCGCGGCGGAAGGCGCGATGCTCGTCATCACCGTGTCGGACAACGGGCCCGGCATCCCGCCCGAAGACGTGAGCCGGGTGTTCGAACGCTTCTACCGCGTGGACAAATCGCGCGGCCGGCCGGGCGGCACGGGCCTCGGCCTCGCCATCGTGAAACACCTCGCGGACCTGCACGGCGGCGCGGTCACGGTCGAGAACCGCGCCCTCGGCGGCGCTGCGTTCACGGTGCGGCTGCCCGTGGCGCCGCGGCCCGCGCTCACCTGAAGCCGGCGGCCGCGAGCAGGTAGTAGGTGGCGGCGGAGATGATCGCCGAGGCCGGAATCGTCAGCACCCACGCCCACACGATCTGCCCGGCGATGCCCCAGCGCACGGCCGACATGCGCCGCACCGAGCCCACGCCGACGATGGCGCCGGTGATGGTGTGGGTGGTGCTCACCGGCACGCCCATCGACGAGGCCACGAAGAGCGACACGGCGCCGGCGGTTTCGGCGGCGAAGCCGCCCACCGGCTGCAGCCGCGTGATCTTCGAGCCCATCGTGTGGATGATGCGCCAGCCGCCGGAGAGCGTGCCGGCCGCGATGGCCGTGTAGGCCGCCAGCTCCACCCACAGCGGAATCTCGAAGGTGGCGATGTAGCCGCCGGCGAAGAGCGCGCTGGCGATGATGCCCATCGTCTTCTGCGCGTCGTTGGCGCCGTGGCCGAGCGAGAAGAGGGCCGCCGAGACCAGCTGCAGGCGGCGGAAGAGCGAGTCCACCCGCGACGGTGCGGTGCGCCGGCACAGCCAGAAGATCACCACCATGATGCCGAAGCCGAGGCCCAGGCCGATGAGCGGCGACAGCACGATGAAGAGCAGCGTCTTGGTCCAGCCCGACACGAGAATCGCCGCCGGCCCCGCCTTGGCGACGGCCGCCCCGGCATACCCGCCGATGAGCGCGTGCGACGAGCTGGTGGGCAGCCCGTAGTACCAGGTGATGAGGTCCCACACGATGGCGCCGATGAGCCCGCCGAGCACGACGGCGCTCGTCACGACCTTGAGGTCGATCATGCCGGAGCCCATGGTCTTGGCGACCGCGGTGCCGAAGATGAAGATGGCGGCGAAGTTGAAGAACGCCGCCCAGACCACCGCCTGGCCGGGCTTGAGCACCCGGGTCGAGACGACGGTGGCGATGGAGTTGGCGGCGTCGTGGAAGCCGTTGATGTAGTCGAAGACCAGCGCCGCCACGACGACGACGATGACGAGCGAGTGCTCCATGACCGCTTACCCGTGCTTGACGACGACGCTCTCGAGCACGTTCGCGACGTCCTCGCAGGCATCGGTCGCCAGCTCCAGCAGGTCGAGCATCTCCTTGCACTTGATGAGCGCGATGGCGTCCTTCTCGTGCTCGAACAGCCGGCGCAGCGCTTCGTCGTGCACGGTGTCGGCGGCGTTCTCGAGGCGGTTGATTTCGACCGACCGGTCGTGCACGCCCGACTTCTTCTCGAGCGCCTCGACGGCCACCTTCACCTGCATCGCCGAGCGCCAGATGAGCGAGGCGAGCTCGCGGGCCCCATAGGGCATGGTGTGGATGCGGTAGCGCCGCACCACGCCGGCGGCGGCGTCGATGGCGTCCATCACGTCGTCGAGCGACTTGGCGAGGGCGTGGATGTCCTCGCGGTCGATCGGGGTGACGAAGGTGCGGTTGAGGCGCTGGATGATCTCGTGGGTCAGCGAGTCGCAGGCCTCTTCGACCTGCTTGATCTCGATGGCCATCTCCCACGCCGGCGGGTCGGTCGCCAGCATCTTCTCGAGCAGGGTCGCCCCGGAGACGATGCGGTCGGCGAGCGCGATGAAATCGGCGAAGAACTTCTCTTCCTTGGGGATCAGGCGAAAGGCCACGGACGCTCCTCAGGCCCGGCGCGTCGTTGCGCCGGGGCAGGCTGAGTGTGTCACAGGTCCACGTTACATCTACGTTACAAGTGTCTCCGGCGGGCCCGGCCGAGTGCGAGAGGGTCATCGGGTCTCCACGGGAGTGTCTTGAAGTCGAATCGCAGCACCTCACCGCTTTTCCCAACCGGGCTGACGCTGGCGGTGTCGCCGGGACCGAGCCATGCGGTCTTGCCAGTGTCCATCAGCTCACCTGGGCTGTCTCCCATGGTGATGCCAATGGGTGTCAGCGCCACGAGCAGCGCTGGCTGTGCGCCCGAAGCCACGGTTAGAGGATGGCCGGCGACCACCCGCACGCGGGTAATCCGCACCTGCGCGTTCTCGAACTGGGTCCGCTGTAGGGTGGCCGCCGGAATGGGGGCCTCGCGAAAGAACTTCCCCTTCAGCAGCGCGTCTTCCAGCGGCTCCGTCTTGAACTCCACCCGCAGGAAGTCGCTCGGCGTCGAGGTCGGATTCTCAACCGAGTGCATTTCCTTGATGCCTTTGTAGATGCGGAAGCTGCCCGCCTTCGTCGCCGGCCGCGTGACGCCGGCGTAGGGCAGGCCCTCGTGTTTGAAGATCACTGGAGGTCCGTCGTTCAGGTAGACGTACGCGGACGCCAGCTCGGTATGGTGGTGCGGCGCGATCACGGCGTGCGCACCGTAGATGACCCGCGTCACCTTCACCCAGGCGTTCTCGAACTCGAGGCGATACGCATCGGGGCTGACGGGCAGGACATCTTGCGCAGCGCCAACCAACACGGACAGGCTGACGCAGGTCGAGACAACGGCGACGGTCAGGAACGATCTACTCATGGGGCATCCTCATTCAAGTCGGCTCGATCAGGTGGCGCAGCCATGAACCGCGAGGCGGCGCTGTCAGACGTCGCGGTCAGTCAGCAGCAGCGCGGGCGTGTCTGGGCCTGCGTGGCGGGCGCGGACGCTCGTGCGCCGCACCCACAGCCCGCCTCCCCGGCGGCCTTGAGATCGGCATCGCGGACGCAGCACGCCTCCGTGCTTGCGGGTGCGGGCCCGCCGCAACAGCCCACGGCGGGCGACGCGGCGGCGGTTTGGGTATCGACGGGCGATGTGGGCGACGACTCAAGACGGGACATGGCAATTTCTCCAGCAGCGGACCGCGTCTATTCGCGGCCACGCTCCTGAAGACGACGGCCGCTGTCCATGGACGCAACGTGCCCCGCGTCGTTCCCGCACGGCGCAGCGCCGCAGCTGTCAACGGCCGCCTCCGCCGCTGTGCCACACGCCCCAGGAGCGCGCTGGTGAAAGTCGGCGACGCCACCGCGCACGTCCACCGCGATGCTGCAGCACGTCACCAACATCTGACGTAGCTGCA